>NZ_JBJDNI010000024.1:0-87376 GCF_044900545.1 Scandinavium sp. NPDC088450
TGGCACAAGTGGCGTACGGCGTCCTGAAATCAGGACGCCCGTTCGATGCCACGTTGCACACAGAAAATGCTTGCGTGGCATAACAGTATCTACAGTTGTAAAGAAAAAGGCGCCGATTGGCGCCTTGAGAAGGTTTTTGCTGTTTACCTAGGCGTTTTTCAGCACTTCGCTAACAATCTCTACGGCTTCTTTCTCAATCAGCTTACGGTGTTCCGCGCCGAGGAAACTTTCACAGTAAATCTTGTAGGCGTCTTCGGTGCCCGATGGACGAGCCGCGAACCAGCCGTTCTCGGTCATCACTTTCAGGCCGCCGATGGAAGCGCCGTTACCCGGAGCTGCGGTCAGGCGTGCGGTGATTGGGTCACCGGCCAGCGTGTTAGCGCTCACCATTTCTGGGGAAAGCTTAGACAGCGCGGCTTTCTGTGCGGAAGTTGCAGAAGCCTGCAGACGGTTGTAGCTTGGCGCGCCAAAGCGAGCGGCCAGCTCGTCGTAATGCTGCTGCGGGTTCTTGCCAGTGACAGCGGTGATTTCTGCGGCCAGCAAGCACATGATGATGCCGTCTTTATCGGTAGACCATGGCGTGCCGTCGAAGCGCAGGAATGACGCGCCCGCACTCTCTTCGCCGCCGAAACCAAAGCTGCCGTCGAACAAGCCGTCAACAAACCATTTGAAGCCTACCGGCACTTCCACCAGTTTACGGCCAAGGTCGTTAACCACGCGGTCAATCATTGCAGAAGAGACCAGCGTTTTACCCACCGCAACATCTTTGCCCCACTGCGGGCGATGCTGGAACAGGTAATTAATAGCCACAGCCAGGTAGTGGTTCGGGTTCATCAGGCCAGCTGGCGTGACGATGCCGTGACGGTCATAATCCGGGTCGTTGGCGAAAGCCAAATCGAACTTATCGCGCAGCGCCAACAGACCGGCCATCGCGCACTCAGAGGAGCAGTCCATACGGATCGCGCCGTCTTTATCGAGGTGCATAAAGCGGAAAGTCTGATCGACATGATCGTTGACGATAGTCAGATCGAGTTTGTAGAACTCGGCAATGCGTTTCCAGTATTCGATCCCGGAACCGCCCAGCGGATCAACGCCCAGCTTCAGGCCCGCTTTCTGAATCGCTTTGATATCAACAATATCGGCCAGGCCTTCAATGAACGGCTGCACCAGATCTTGCTCTTTAATATGACCAGACGCATACGCTGCATCCAGTGAAAGGCGTTTCACCCCTTTCAGGCCGTCCGCCATCAGGGCGTTCGCACGGTCTTCCACCACTTTGGTGACGTTGGTATCAGCCGGGCCGCCATTCGGTGGATTGTATTTGATGCCACCATCGTCCGGCGGGTTATGGGACGGCGTAATCACGATCCCATCGGCCTGTGGGCCCCCTTTTTTGTTATGAACCAGGATGGCATTCGAAATGGCAGGGGTTGGGGTGTAGCCGTTATTTTCCTGCACAATCACGTCCACGCCGTTAGCGGCCAGGACTTCCAGTACGGAAATGATCGCCGGCTCTGACAAGGCGTGAGTATCCTTACCCACGTAGCATGGCCCGGTGATACCATTTTTCGCACGTTCTTCCGCAATCGCCTGGGCAATCGCCAGAATATGCGGTTCGTTAAAGCTATGGCGAGCTGCGCTCCCGCGGTGACCGGACGTGCCGAATTTCACTGCGTGTTCTGCGTTGCCTGCTTCCGGCTTCAGCACATAGTACTGAGACGTCAGTTGGGCGACGTTAATCAAATCACTCTGTTGTGCAGGCTGACCCGCACGGTTATGAGTTGCCATTGCCTGGTCCTTCTTATGCAAGGGTTAGATTGTGCCGCAAACCTTTTCAATCAATTCCGCGGGGAACTGCATTGACTGCATGATGTGCTCAACCATGCTGCATTTACGGCCAGTATTGGTATTGGTAATGACCCAGTACGGCGTCTGAGGCACTTGCTTCGGCTTGGTGTGCGTGCCGTTTTTCAGCAGCGTCGCTTCATCAGCGGCGAAGTAAACACGCGTACGACCATGCAGTGACTCGGTGGCCTCAACAAATGCCTTGCTGTCTAAGGAGTAAAGTGTAGTCAGCACCAGCATGAAGCGGTTAACCGCTTTTTTCTGCTCGGCGTACTCGTCGGAAAGCAGCAGTTCACGCACGGCGCGAACATTATCTTTCGGCGAGGAGACTTTTTTCACGGCGGCGACGACCGGTGCAGCAGGCTGAACCGGCGCGTCTTTGACCACGGTTGCTGCGGGTTGCGAAGCGGCGGAAAATTTCAGCATGCGCCGCAAAATGTCGGATGCGCTCTCGCCGATGTGCCGGGTGTGGCTAGCGATAAAGGCATAGAGTTCGTCATCAACTTCGATCGTTTTCATCTTAATCCAGTGATATATCTTTTCTGAATACAAGTCGTTGGGATTATAAAGTCAAAACCCAACAGCGGATAGCGTGTCGGCAAAAACTCAGACGACTACTGAGTGTTGCAGCCGGGCGGCAGAATGTTCAACATGATACCCTAACCCGACGAAGCGAAAAAAAGAACTTTGCCATGAATTTACATACCCGAGCGCAAACTGCACAAAACCCGCACAATAATTCTCCCATCGTCCTGGTCCACGGCCTTTTTGGTAGTCTGGATAACTTGGGGATACTCGCCCGAGACCTCGTGAGCGACCATGACATCCTGCAAGTCGATATGCGCAACCACGGCCTGTCCGAGCGTTCATCAGAAATGACTTACTCCGCGATGGCCCAGGATCTTTTAGATACCCTTGACGCACAGAATATTGAAAAGGCCACGCTGATTGGCCATTCAATGGGCGGAAAAGCAGTGATGGCCTTCACGGCGCTAGCACCGAATCGCGTGGATAAGCTGGTCGCTATCGACATCGCCCCCGTGGATTATCACGTACGTCGTCACGATGAGATTTTTGCGGCCATTAACGCCGTGACCGAAGCGGGCGTGGCAACACGTCAGAAAGCCGCCGAAGTGATGCGCGAACATCTTAATGAAGAAGGCGTGATTCAGTTTTTGCTGAAGTCGTTTGTCGATGGCGCATGGCGCTTTAACGTGCCCGTTTTGTGGGATCAGTATGCCAATATTGTTGGCTGGCAGACTGTTCCCGCATGGAACCCCCCTGCCCTGTTCATCCCTGGCGGAAATTCACCGTACGTCACGCCAGAGTATCGTGATGATTTGCTCTCTCAGTTCCCGCAAGCCCGTGCGCATATTATTGCGGGCGCAGGACACTGGGTGCACGCCGAAAAACCGGACGCTGTGCTCCGCGCCATTCGCCGTTATCTGGCTGAATGATTAAAATGCGAGCGACCGCACGCCAATGTCGCTCACGGCGTTGGCGTGCGGGGTTCGCTGATGTATGATTGCGCGCTATCTGCGCCGGGCCTGTCGTCCGGCGGCTTGTTTCCCCGAAGTCACTCTGAATCATGGCAAAAGAACAAACGGACCGAACGACATTAGATTTGTTCGCAAATGAGCGTCGCCCGGGAAGGCCGAAAACCAATCCGCTCTCACGCGACGAACAGTTACGCATTAATAAGCGCAACCAGCTTAAACGTGACAAGAGTAAAGGTCTCAAGCGAGTTGAGCTGAAGCTCAATAACGACGCCGTTGATGCGCTGAACGAACTGGCTGATGCCAGAAACATGAGCCGCAGCGAACTCATCGAAGAGATGTTGATGCAACAACTGGCCGATCTTCATCGCCAGGAACTTGTCTGAAAATCCAGCAAAACGTCACTTTCATGTAGCAGAGAGTGCAGTCCAGCGCGTTTGCTGTTTCCGCGCACTTCACCTCCTGCTATCATTGCCTTTATCTGTGGGCAACATTCCACCACCATTTCAATACGTTTCAAGAGGTTATTTTACTCATGGCAATTACAGGCATTTTCTTCGGCAGCGACACCGGCAATACCGAAAATATCGCGAAGATGATTCAGAAGCAGCTTGGGAAAGACGTTGCTGAAGTGCATGACATTGCCAAGAGCAGCAAAGAAGATCTCGAAGGGTTCGATATTCTGCTGCTGGGTATTCCGACCTGGTATTACGGTGAAGCGCAGTGTGACTGGGACGACTTCTTCCCAACACTGGAAGAGGTAGACTTCAACGGCAAGCTGGTCGCCCTGTTTGGCTGTGGTGACCAGGAAGATTACGCAGAGTACTTCTGTGATGCACTGGGCACAATCCGAGACATCATTGAGCCACGCGGCGCAACTATCGTCGGTCACTGGCCAACAGCGGGCTATCATTTTGAAGCCTCTAAAGGCCTGGCTGATGACGATCACTTTGTCGGTCTGGCGATTGACGAAGACCGTCAACCAGAACTGACCGCAGAGCGCGTTCAGAAATGGGTTAAGCAGATTTCTGAAGAGTTGCACCTCGAAGAGATTAAAAACGCCTGATTGGGTGACGGCGCAGCGCCTGCGCTGCGCCGTATTAGCGATAGGTTGTGTGACATTAATAGCTAAAAGCAATCAAATTAATCGCTACAAATTTTTAACTTTTGAGCACATGTCTGTACAATGTCCACTGTTTTGACGAGGTCTGAGGTTTCGCTTTGCCGGACGCCTCGTTTTTGAAAAGCATACTTTGCTCAGGGATTGCGGTTTTCATTTAGGTACGGCAGTTCTATAATGAGACGCATTATCCTGAATTCATTCTTAGTAATGCTTCCTGATAAGGAAGTGTATCGTATAGCAACAGGACTGATTCCGCATGACTGACAACAATACCGCATTGAAGAAAGCCGGCCTGAAAGTCACGCTTCCTCGTTTAAAAATTCTGGAAGTGCTTCAGGAGCCGGACAATCACCATGTCAGTGCGGAAGACCTCTATAAACGCCTTATCGACATGGGCGAAGAAATTGGTCTGGCAACGGTTTATCGCGTTCTGAACCAGTTCGACGACGCCGGCATTGTCACCCGCCATAATTTCGAAGGCGGTAAATCTGTTTTCGAACTGACACAACAACATCACCACGATCACCTGATTTGCCTCGACTGTGGCAAGGTTATTGAATTCAGTGATGATTCCATTGAAGCGCGTCAGCGCGAAATCGCCACGAAACACGGCATTCGTCTGACCAACCACAGCTTGTATCTTTACGGTCACTGCGCAGAAGGCGACTGCCGTGAAGATGAACACGCACACGATGCGGCTGAGAAATAATTCTTAGCCCCACAGAACGATAAAAGCCAACCTCGCGGTTGGCTTTTTTATTGGCGATTTTTCTGTTTGGCGATAACAGAGTAATAAAACTGAAATTACGGCTTGGTGGTCGTATTGTTACTACGAATTTCCTGCCAGATCTTGTCGCAACGCGCTTTCACAGCCTGATCATTGCCAGTACGGGTTGCCTGAATACACTGCTGATAATCCAGGGTGCGCACGCTTTCCTGATCGGCAAACTGCTTATGCACTTTTTCCTGTTTCAGGACATCCAGCACGCTCTGGCAGGCCTGAATTTTATCCGGGTTGCCTTCTGCCGTATTGATACAAGCGCTATAAGCTTCTTTCAGTTTACTGTCCTCTTTCGGGGCAGGCGGTTGCGCGCAAGCCACCAGCCCGGATGCCATGACAGCGATGAGAATCAATTTTTTCATAGTATGGCCTCAGGTTACGCGGCAAACATTACGCCTGCCGCGTGACGGATCAGAAGATGGTAAACGGTGCGATGACGATGAACTTCACGTCGCGCTCATCCTGGAACATGTTGCCGTAACCGCCGCCCCAGCTTGGGATGTCTGAGTGGTTGTCATACTGAGTGAAGTGCAGCTTGAACAAGGTGCCCTTCGCACGGCCTTCCTGAACGGTATACATCGCATCAAGGCTGTAAGAGGACTCTTTGATTTTGTTGGAAGCCATGTCTTCACGCTGACCGGCGCTGTTGATAAACCAGTCAGAAGGCTTAGCATCCCACGCGTAGACATAGGACGCGCCCACAGCCCAGCCTGGCAGATCCCAGTTTTTCAGGTCATACATTGCGCCGAGGAAGACCGCTTTTTCGCCGTTGGCGTTGAAGTCTGAACGGTTATCCCACCAGATATCCAGGCGACCGTTGGAGGAAGCGTAAGTTGGCGTCATACGCTGCAGGAAGTAACCCTGCTGCCCTTCCGCTTTAACCCAGGTCCCTTCCAGACGCAGGTCAACGACGTCAGCCACTTTGTAGCCGAAGGTCAGAGCCTGCAACCATGCGGTGCCGTCATAGATATCGTTGATGGTGTTGCTTTCTACCGTGTCACGCGCACCGTAGAACTGATAGCTGGTAGAAAGTGGAGAGCCCGCCACATCAAATTTGTAGCTGGCTTTGGCGAAGTACTGATCCATAAAGCCTTCCGCCTGACCGAAAGCGGCTTCCAGCACGAGGTCATTTTTAAAGTCATATTTCGCACCGATGGAGTGCAGATAATCGACTTTGGTTTTCTTGTCGTTCTGATAGAAATTGTCGGTCTCAAGGTGCCATGGCGCCTTGTACTCGTTGGTCCACATGTACGAGAAGCTCAGTGCGCCCGCATCACCGTAGTCAAAGTTTGCCCCGGCTTCTGCACCCTGATAAGTACCTGGCATGAAGCTCCAGTGTGGCGCTAACAGCGTCTGACCGGTTGGCTGGATATAACCCGCACGCGCCCAGGCTGGACCAAGTTTGAATTTAGCGGCCGCTTTATACAGGCTGATCCCGCTCTTATCGCCAGAGTAATCTTCGTCGTAGGCTTTATTGATAGAAGAGAACGCGATTTCGTTCGGGTGCCCACTTTCTGCAGATTCCGCCATTTCGATAGCGGTGAAAGCGGCAATATCAAGACCGATAAAATCAGCAGCATAGCCAGACTGGAAATCGAGGTTGGCGTTCCAGGTGGAGTGAGAAAGGTTGGTTTTGTATTTGTCGCCGTCGGTCACGTCTTTACGGTCACGCTCACGCTGCCAGTAATAGATGCCGCCGGTTAAGGTTGAATCGTCTACGAATCCTGCTGCACTGGCTTGCGGGGAAGCAACCCAGCCCGACATTGCGGTGACCCCGGCAATAGCCAGCGCCAGCGTACTACGTTTGCCACTGAACGTACGCATGTGTATATCCTCTTTGACTTTTAAAAACGCTCTCGCAAAGGCGAGAAAGCGATAAAAAAATAAGCACTGCCAAAAAAGTAGCGGGAAGAATTCTCCTAAAGCTACGTCTCCTAGACTATTTTTCGCGACGCGAATTATCAATCCTTTTTCCGCACGAATACGCAAGAGTATGACAGTGCGCACATATTTGATTGCGTTTTGTTACAAAGAGGGATTTCAGAAGAAAACGTGAGAAGCCGCAAGGAAACAGCTTATTTCGGCGTACAGGTAAGATTTCTGGCGGGAAAATGTAACAGGCACTTGTCAGTGTTACATCACACTAAATGATATTAATTCGCATCACGAAAATGTCATAAAAAAAGCGCCGCACCAGGCGACGCTCTTTGTTTGACTCAGCGGATTATTCGCCCGCTTTTGCCCAGGTATCACGCAAACCGACAGTGCGGTTGAAGACCAGTTTCTCAGCAGTGCTGTAACGGCTGTCGAGGCAGAAGTAACCTTCACGCTCGAACTGGAACGCTTTGCTGGCTTCTGCTGCTTTCAGCGACGGCTCAGCGTAACCCTGTTTGATAACCAGAGAATCCTGGTTGATAACAGACAGGAAGTCATCCGCAGCACCCGGATTTGGCACACTGAACAGGCGATCGTACAGGCGAATCTCTACCGGCAGCGCATGCTGTGCACTCACCCAGTGAATAACGCCTTTTACTTTACGGCCATCAGCCGGATCTTTGCTCAGGGTTTCCGCATCGTAGGTGCAGAAGATGGTTGTGATATTCCCTTCAGCGTCTTTCTCAACGCGTTCAGCTTTCACCACATAAGCGTTACGCAGACGGACTTCTTTGCCCATCACCAGACGCTTGTACTGCTTGTTGGCTTCTTCGCGGAAGTCAGCGCGATCGATCCAAATCTCACCGCTGAACGGCACTTCACGGCTGCCCATTTCTGGCTTGCTCGGATGGTTCGGCATCGCCACGATTTCGCTCTCGCCCTGCGGGTAGTTTTCGATAACCAGTTTAACCGGATCGATAACCGCCATCGCGCGCGGTGCGTTCTCGTTCAGATCTTCACGGATGCAGGATTCCAGCGAGGCGATCTCGATGGTGTTGTCCTGTTTGGTTACGCCGATGCGCTTACAGAATTCACGGATAGCGGCAGCAGAGTAGCCACGGCGACGCAGGCCAGAGATGGTCGGCATACGCGGATCGTCCCAGCCTTCTACGTG
Organism: Scandinavium sp. NPDC088450; assembly: GCF_044900545.1. NCBI lineage: Bacteria > Pseudomonadati > Pseudomonadota > Gammaproteobacteria > Enterobacterales > Enterobacteriaceae > Scandinavium > Scandinavium sp. NPDC088450. Next base: position 8,295 of record NZ_JBJDNI010000024.1, read on the forward strand.
CTTGTCGGTCACCAGCAGGTTCAGCTTACGCTTGGACATCACGGTGTATTCCAGATTCAGACGAGAGAACTCGTACTGACGCGGGTGCACCGGAATGGAGATGTTGTCCAGCACCCAGTCGTACAGACGACGGTTGTCCTGGAATTCCAGCGTACACAGGGAATGGGTGATACCTTCCAGCGCATCGCTGATGCAGTGGGTGAAGTCGTACATCGGGTAGATGCACCACTTGCTGCCAGTCTGGTGGTGATCGGCAAATTTAATGCGGTACAGCACCGGGTCACGCATCACGACGAAAGAAGAAGCCATGTCGATTTTGGCACGCAGACACGCTTTGCCTTCTTCGAAGCCGCCGGCACGCATTTTCTCGAACAGCGCCAGGTTCTCTTCTACGCTGCGATCGCGGTATGGGCTGTTTTTGCCCGGCGCAGTCAGGGTGCCGCGGTATTCACGGATTTCGTCAGCGGACAGCTCATCGACATACGCCAGACCTTTGGTGATCAGTTCGACCGCATACTGGTGCAGCGTATCGAAGTAGTCAGAAGAGTAGCGAATATCGCCAGACCAGTGGAAACCTAACCACTCGACGTCGTTCTTGATGGACTCAACGTATTCGATATCTTCTTTCACCGGGTTGGTGTCATCGAAACGCAGGTTGCATTGCCCTTGATAATCCTGAGCGATGCCGAAGTTCAGGCAGATAGATTTTGCGTGACCGATATGCAGATACCCGTTCGGCTCTGGCGGAAAACGGGTATGAACGGTCGTGTGCTTACCACTGGCCAGATCTTCATCGATAATCTGGCGAATAAAGTTAGTCGGGCGGGCTTCTGCCTCACTCATCGCGGGTTCCTCAAGGCGTAAACAACATATAACGGCATATGATCTTATAAGCCGGGAGGTGTGACAACTGTTTGTTGCAGAAAACTGGCGATTTATCCCCCTGATGTGCGGAAAACGGTGCGGAGGTGCTTCCTTCCGGCTCCGGGTGCCGAAAGGAAGCTGCGGGAACATTAGCCAATCTGCCCCAGATTCATGTATTTCGTTTCGAGATATTCTTCCAGCCCGACATCCGCGCCTTCGCGACCCAGACCGGATTCTTTCACGCCGCCGAACGGGGCCACTTCTGTCGAAATGATCCCTTCATTAACGCCCACCATCCCACTTTCCAGTGCGCGTGTTGCGCGGAAAGCACGAGCCAAATCCCGGGTATAAAGATAAGCGGCGAGGCCGAACGGCGTGGCGTTCGCACGTTCGATGACTTCCTCTTCGCTGTCGAAACGGAAACACGCTGCGACCGGGCCAAACGTCTCTTCACGTGCAATCAGCATGGCTTCAGTGACCTCTGCCAGCACCGTCGGCTGATAAAAACTCTTACCCAGCGCATGACGCTCACCGCCGCACATCAGCTTCGCGCCTCTGCTCAGCGCATCACGTACGTGAGAATCCACTTTCACCACGGCTTGCTGGTGGATTAGCGGCCCTTGTTGTGCGCCTTCGGTCATACCTGGCGCAACACGCAGAGCACTCGCCTCTTCTGTCAGACGCGTGACGAAACGGTCATAAACCCCGTTCTGGATATAGAAGCGGTTTACGCAGACACAGGTTTGCCCGCTGTTACGGAATTTCGCCGCCATCGCGCCCGCTACCGCCGCTTCGATATCCGCATCATCAAAAACGATAAATGGCGCATTGCCTCCCAGTTCGAGCGACAGCTTTTTCACGTTATCTGCCGCCTGGCGCATTAACAATTTGCCTGTCGCGGTTGACCCTGTGAACGATATTTTGCGTACCGCAGGGCTGGACATCAGCGTTTCACCAATGGCTTTGGTGTCACCGGTCACGGCATTCAGCACGCCCGCTGGCACACCAGCCTGCTCTGCCAGCGCCAGTAAAGCAAAGGCAGAAAGGGGCGTTTCATTGGCGGGCTTAATCACCGCAGTACAGCCAGCAGCAAGCGCAGGGCCCAGTTTACGGGTCAGCATCGCCAGCGGGAAATTCCACGGTGTGATAGCCGCCACCACGCCAACAGGCTCTTTAAAGGTGATGATACGGTTACCGTTTTTGCTTTCCGGGATGGTCTTGCCATAAGCGCGTTTGCCCTCTTCGGCAAACCACTCAATAAAGCTGGCGGCGTAGGTGACTTCACCCAGCGCTTCGGCCAACACTTTCCCCTGCTCTGCCACGACCAGTTCAGCCAGGCTCTGCTGATTTTCCATTATCAACTGATACCAGCGTTGAAGAATTTTGGCACGGGCTCCTGCGGTTTGGGCTTTCCATCCCGCTAAGGCCCGGGTCGCTGAATCAATGGCTTGCAGCGTTTCACTTTTGCCTGCCATCGCCACCTGTGCAACAGTCTCTTCTGTTGCCGGGTTGATAACTGGATACTGTTCACTGGCACTTCGCCATTCACCACCACAATACCAGCCGGTGCGTACCAGATAGTCAAAACGGCTCATGCGATTTTCCTTGTGCTGAATTCATCGATAAAGACACCCTGCGCCGGACGTGAGTCACGAGCAATGCGTTTCCCTGCGGTGTAGTCGTTGATGACATCACACGGGGTATAGTTACGTTCCAGTTCAAAGCGTTCGTCGGCGCTCAGTGTGGTTTCCATCGCGGCTATCGCGCAGTCAATTTGAGTGACCGAATCAGCCCCCACCAGCATGCAGTCAACGCCAGGGTGGCTCAGCACCCACGACTGAGCGACCTGTGCCGGCGTCACACCACGCAGCGCAGCAACGCGGCTGACTGACTTCGCCACTTCTAATGACACTGCATCGGCGTACATTTCCTGGGTGAAGAAATCTGTTTTGTTGCGTACTGACTCAAAATCACAGCTCAGCAAGCCACGCGCCAGCGGGCTAAATACGGAGACGCCTAGTCCCTGATCTTTGCAGAACGGGATCATTTCGCGCTCTTCTTCGCGGTAGGCGCAGTTGAGCTGAAGCTGCATATTGATCGGTTTGACATAACCATTGCGTTCACAGCACCAGAGAATTTTCGCCAGTTGCCAGGTGTACATCGTCGACACGCCGACATAGCGAGCTTTGCCTGAACGCACGATCTCATCCATCGCCGCCCAGGTTTCTTCCACAGGCGTATTGACGTCGAAATAATGCAGCATGTAGATATCAACATAGTCTGTGCCAAGGCGGCGCAGGCTGGCGTCGATGCTCTCCATGATGTGCTTGCGTGAATGCCCTTGATTGTTGGCACCGCCACCAATCGGGTAACCCACTTTGGTGGTCAGCACCAGTTCATCTCGCTTTGCGATGCGCGAAACTACGCGCCCTACCACTTCTTCACCCGCCCCACTGGAGTAGAAATCCGCAAGATCGATAAAGTTAACGCCCTTTTCCAGTGCGTGACGGATTAGCGGCTCGCTCTGTGCTTCATCAAAAATCCACGGCTTCCACTGCTTACTGCCCATGTTCATCGTACCCAGACACAGACGGGAGACTTTCAGGCCACTTTTTCCCAGATGAATGTATTGCATGCTCAGTTCCTCAAGCCTTAGGGGTATAGAACGGGTTTGACGGTTGGGTCACGGCATCGGCGATTTCGCTACGTTGCGGAAGCCCTTTCATCGCCGCCTGAATCGCATTGCGACAGGCGTTGTAGTTATTGCGATAAACCTCATCCAGATCGTTGCAGCCAGGATTCACCCAGTTGGCCGTCACAATGCACCACTCGTTTTCGGCTTCTGCTGGCAACACGCCTTCAAGTAGCGCTTCGGTAACCGCTTTCGCGATAGCCGCCTGTGACGCACCCCAGGTGGCGTTGGCGTGGGTTTCGCTGCCAATCTCGGCTTTGTTGACATACAGCGTCATCGGTTTTGCCGGGATATTAGGTTTGATAACTACCATAAACGGGCAGTGGCCCTGGCTTGGTGAGGCGAGACTTGAAGAGAATGCTTGCCCAACGACGCCGTTACGCGGTCCAATCATGATGTTAATGTGCGAGGCGTTGACGCCATTCCCTTCAAAACCTTCACCGATATACATTTCCACGTGAGACTCCTCAGATGATGTTATTCAGCCGAAACCACGGCATGCGTTTCAGGACGTTGATGCGGGTCATGAGCGGCATCAACCAAAGTGAGACCTTTGGTTTCCGGTGCCCATGCAAGAGAAACAATGGCGCCAACCACCAGAATCAGCGCGAGAATGCCGGTAGTGACCGGCATCCCAAAATGAACGATAGAGAGTGGAAGCATCGCGGTACCGATAGCCGACCCAAGGCGGCTCATTGACGTTGCAAAGCCAACGCCCATAGAGCGAACTTCGGTTGGGAAGCTTTCCGCCGGGAATACGCCAACCAGATTGCTGACGGCTGACATCATCAGCGTGAAAGCGGCAAACAGAGCGATCAGGCCGATGTGGAAGCTTCCCGGTAAGAGACTCATTAAAGCCAGACAAGCGGCGAGGAAGACGAAAGCGCCAATTAAGAAGCCGCGACGAGAACAGACCTGCGTCAACACGATCCCCAGCAGTGCGCCGATGATCAGCAGGCCATTGAGCAGCAAATCGGTGCCGAAGCTTTGATCAAGCCCCATTACGGTCAGGATCGAAGGCAGGAAGGTGTAGATCGCAAAATAAGGGATCACCAGACAGACAAAGAACAGGCTGTTAAAAGCGGTGCGACGGCGATACTTCGGTCCAAACAGCGACAAGAAACGCTGGCGAGAAGCCACGGGGGCCTCATCAATTAGCAGGACATGCGGGCCAAAATAGCGATGGACAATATCCAGTGCCTGCGCGCGCCGCCCTTTGCCCATCAGCCAGCGAGGCGATTCCGGCGTGCCGATGCGCAGCAGCAGAATAATAAAAGCAGGCACAGCAGAAGAAGCGAGCAACCAACGCCAGGCCTCCGGGCCGAGTGCGGTCATAAAGTGCCCGGCAAAGCCTGCGGCGACATAGCCCACCGTCCAGATAACGCTGAACGATCCTAGCAATACCCCGCGATGTTTACGCGGAGAAAACTCAGCCAGCATCGTATGCCCAACCGCAAAATCTCCGCCGAGGCCAAAGCCTACCAGCACCCGAAGCCAGAATAACTGCTCCGGTGTGGTGGCAAAAAACTGTGCGGCGGAAGCCAGGGTTATCACCACGAAGCTGAAACAGAAGATTTTTTGCCGACCGATGTAATCAGAAACCCAGCCCAAAAGCAGGCTGCCGAGAAACAATCCCAGCAGTGCAGAGCTGCCGAGCATGCCTTCCTGAAACGGCGTCAACGCCATCTGTGGCCGGATTTGTGAGAGCGCAAATCCAATGACTCCCAGTACGTAACCGTCAGTGAAGTGCGCGCCAAAGGTCAGGCCCGCAATTTTAAGATGGAACCGATTTAACGGGACATCATCCATCCGCACAGCTTGTTGTGTCAGTTGTTGCATTGACTCGTCCTCCATCAGGCGCTGTGTTTGTAGGGATAGGGTAATTTTTATGTTTCATTTCGGTTAACAACATGACAACAAACGCATCACCTGGCGAGCGCATTCTGTGCATACCCCTATGAGTAAAATGCATGTGATCGCCCTCCTCTTTCTGAGAAATAGTCATACCCATGCGGGTATAAAGGCTGCTATCTGATAACAATAAATTAACATTCAGATCACTATTAAGGCTTAACATCGTGAGAAAACTGCCCTCGCTCAGCACCCTGCGCGTCTTTGAAGAGACCTGCCGGACCCTGAGCCTCAGCAAAGCCGCTCAGGCACTGTGTATTACGCAAAGTGCCGCCAGCAGGCAGATAAAGCAGTTGGAAGAGTTTTTGGGAAAGTTGTTGTTCATTCGCGCGCACAGCGGGCTTGAGCTGACGCAGGACGCCGCGCTGCTCTTGCCGGTGGTTCGGCAGTCGCTGGATATGCTGGAAGGCGGTATCAGTCAGGTTCAGCTGCGTAACCCGTTACAACATTTGCGTTTGCAGGTCGCCCCCACCTTCGCCACGCGCTGGTTAGCCCCTCGGCTGGTCGCATTACGTCAAAAGAACAGCCAATTGCAGATAGCGCTGGTCAGCGAAACACGGCAAAAATATTGCGATTTTGACTGCGCAGTTCGCTTTGGCACGCCCTCTCAGGCGCAACAACATGGCGAGTGGCTTTGCCACGAACGGCTGGTGCTGGTCGCCAGTCCCTTGCTGATGATTGAAGGTATTTTCCCGCCACTGAGTCTTCACCCTCAGTTGCATATCCTGAATGGCGATGTTCGGTTAGATAACTGGGAACGCTGGCTGGAAGCCTCTGGGCAACAGGTTCACTTAGAGGAAGGTGGGCTGGAATTTAGTACGGAGGATCAGGTGATCAATGCCTGTGTCACCGGGGCGGGTTTTGCTGTCCTTGATAAGATGATGATCCGCAATGAGCTGAATGCGGGGCTACTGGTGTTGGTCTCAACGACTGAGTTGCAGAGTCAGAATGGTTATTGGCTGGAAACGGCACCGGGGAAAGAAAGCTTGCCGCGCGTCGCCTATTTTCGGGACTGGCTTAAAACGGAAATTGACAGTTTCTGGGCTCTCTTTGCTTACGCTGATATCGCCAAAGTCGGATAAAAAAGCGGCGGAGGAGTTCCCCCGCCGCTAAGGCACATAAGATTTACTCAGGAACGATTATTTGCCTTTAATCTCATACAGCGCGGTTTCGCCTGCCACGACATGACCCTGGGCCTTGATAACCAGACCGCTGAAATCGTCGATGTTGCTGCACACTACCGGGCTAATCATGGAGCGTGCATTCGCATTCAGGAAATCCAGATCCATTTCGAGGATTGGCTGACCTGCTACGACTTCGGCCCCTTCTTCCACCAGGCGAGTAAAGCCCTGACCGTTCAGCGCAACAGTATCGATCCCCATGTGGACAACGATTTCTGCGCCTTTTTCGGTTTCCAGGCAGAACGCGTGGTTGGTGTTGAAGATTTTAACGATAGTACCGGCTGCCGGAGACACCACTGTTTTTTCAGTGGGTTTCACTGCCACGCCGTCACCTACTGCTTTGCTGGCAAACGCTTCATCAGGCACCTGTTCCAGCGCAACCACTTCACCCGTAACTGGTGAAACCAGTGCCGCGATAGTTGCTGTCGCATTTGGAACGGCCTGCGGTTTTGCTGCTGCCGGAGCGGCTGCCACTGGCGCGGCTTCTGCTGCTGCAACGTGACCGGTAGTTTTCATGGCGTTCGCAATTTTCTCTGCCACGAAACCAACGATAATCTGCACGCTGGTTTTGTTCAGGCGAATCACACCCGACGCACCCAGACGTTTAGCCAGTGCTTCATTGACCAGTGAAGAGTCTTTCACGCTCAGACGCAGACGAGTGATACAGGCATCGATGCCAGTCAGGTTGTCAGAACCGCCGACCGCAGCGATGTACTGACGAGCCAGCGCGGAAGCGTCCTGCTCTTTATCAGTGCTCACATTCGTGTCCTGACCATCTTCTTCGCTGCCAGCAACCGCCAGTTCGCGACCCGGAGTCATCAGGTTGAATTTGGTGATGGTGAAGCGGAACACCACGTAGTAGATAGCGAAGAACACCAGACCCTGAGGGATCAGCATCCACCAGTGAGTCGCCAGCGGGTTACGCGAGGACAGCACCATATCCACCAGACCGGCGCTGAAGCCGAAGCCCGCAATCCAGTGCATGCTTGCTGCGATGAACACGGAAATACCGGTCAGAACAGCGTGGATGAAGTACAGGACTGGCGCCACGAACATGAAGGAGAATTCCAGCGGTTCAGTGATACCGGTGAAGAAGGCGGCAAACGCACCCGCCATCATGATACCCAGCACTTTGGCTTTGTTCTCAGGACGCGCACAGTGGTAGATAGCCAGCGCCGCCCCCGGCAGACCGAACATCATGATCGGGAAGAAGCCCGCCTGATAACGACCAGTGATACCGACAACCGCTTTACCTGCTTCGATAGACTGAGCGCCACCGAGGAAGTTAGGAATATCGTTGATACCGGCAACGTCGAACCAGAATACGGAGTTCAGCGCGTGGTGCAGACCGACTGGGATCAGCAGACGGTTGAAGAACGCATAGATACCTGCGCCTGCAGAACCGAGTTTCTGAATGTGCTCACCAAAGCTCACCAGACCACCGAAGATAACCGGCCAGATGTACATCAGCAGGAACGCAACCGCGATCATCAGGAAGGAAGTGAGGATCGGCACCAGACGGCGACCGCTGAAGAAAGACAGCGCTTTCGGCAGCTCAACGCCGCTGAAGCGGTTGTACAGTTCCGCAGAAATAATACCGACGAGAATACCCACGAACTGGTTTTCGATTTTGCCGAAAGCCGCAGGAACCTGATCCAAAGGAATCTTCTGGATCATTGACACCGCTGCAGGTGAACACAGGGTGGTTAATACGAGGAAACCGACAAAGCCCGTCAGCGCAGCTGCACCGTCTTTATCTTTGGACATACCATAAGCCACACCAATCGCAAACAACACAGACATATGATCGATGATGGCCGAACCGGATTTAATAAACAGTGCCGCTAAGGCGTTATCACCGCCCCAACTGACTGGGTCAATCCAGTAGCCGACACCCATCAGGATGGCTGCCGCTGGCAGCGTGGCTACCGGCACCATTAGTGCGCGACCCACTTTTTGTAAATAGCCTAGAACACTCACTTTTATTCCCCCTATGAGACCCCGAACCGACTTAGTCAAAGCCGTTTTTTATAGTATGACTACTCTTAACAACGCAGCGACGTACGACCTGCTATCAGAGTGTGTGAAAAATTAATTCGTCTCGCAAATTAAACGCACCTTTTTTGTGATTTTTATCACCAAATATCGTCATCACCCCCTCTTCCGACTGGCTAACAGTGAAAACTTATTTTATCATTCGAAAAATCAGGACGGATTACCGCCTCATGTGGCGAAACCAGGTTACTCTTAACAGAGAGTCGGTGCCAATCCGCTAACGCTTTTCTAAATTAAACTATTGAGGTGAACAATGAGACTGATTCCCCTGGCGACAGCTGAACAAGTAGGTAAATGGGCCGCGCGTCATATCGTCAACCGCATCAACGCTTTTAAACCGACTGCGGATCGTCCTTTTGTTCTGGGTCTGCCAACCGGTGGTACTCCGCTCACTGCTTACAAAGCACTGGTTGAGATGCACAAAGCGGGCCAGGTTAGCTTCAAACATGTTGTGACCTTCAACATGGATGAATACGTGGGTCTGGCAAAAGAGCACCCGGAAAGCTACCACAGCTTCATGCACCGTAACTTCTTCGACCACGTTGATATTCCTGCAGAAAACATTAACCTGCTGGATGGTAACGCGCCAGATATCGACGCAGAATGCCGTCAGTACGAAGAAAAAATCCGCTCTTACGGCAAAATCAACCTGTTCATGGGTGGCGTAGGCAACGACGGTCACATCGCGTTCAACGAACCGGCTTCTTCTCTCTCTTCCCGCACTCGTATTAAAACTCTGACCCATGACACTCGCGTGGCAAACTCCCGTTTCTTTGATGGCGATGTGAATCAGGTGCCTAAATACGCGCTGACCGTTGGCGTGGGTACGCTGCTGGATGCTGAAGAAGTGATGATCCTGGTGCTGGGCCACCAGAAAGCGCAGGCCCTGCAGGCTGCGGTTGAAGGCAACGTTAACCACATGTGGACCATCAGCTGTCTGCAGCTGCACCCGAAAGCGGTGATGGTCTGCGACGAGCCGTCCACGATGGAACTGAAAGTGAAGACCCTGAAGTATTTCAACGAATTAGAAGCTGAAAACATCAAAGGTCTGTAATTGAATTTCCGCCTCTGTTTTCAGGGGCGGTAGCATTTTTATTACCGGGGGTCGTAGTCAATGTATGCACTAACTCAGGGCCGAATCTATAGCGGCCACGAAATTCTGGATGACCATGCGGTTGTGATTGCCGATGGCCTGATTGAACGTGTCTGCCCACAGGCGGATTTACCGGCCGGGATTGAGCAACGCTCGTTAAATGGCGCCATTTTGGCTCCCGGTTTTATCGACGTCCAGCTGAACGGCTGCGGCGGTGTGCAGTTCAACGACAGCCCGGATGCGGTGACCGTTGAAACGCTGGAAATTATGCAGAAAGCCAATGAGAAATCAGGCTGCACCAGCTATCTGCCCACGCTGATTACTTCCAGCGACGACCTGATGAAACAGGGTATCCGCGTGATGCGTGAATACCTGGCCAAATACCCTAATCAGGCGCTGGGTCTGCACCTTGAAGGCCCGTGGCTGAATCTCGTGAAGAAAGGCACCCACAATCCAGATTACGTCCGCCAGCCGGATAACGAACTGGTGGATTTCCTGTGTGCTAACGCCGATGTGATCACCAAAGTCACGCTGGCGCCAGAAATGGTGCCTGCCGATGTGATTACTCGCCTGGTCAACGCGGGCATTGTGGTCTCTGCGGGTCACTCTAATGCCACCCTGAAAGAAGCCAAAGTGGGCTTCCGCGCAGGTATCACTTTCGCGACGCACCTTTATAACGCAATGCCATACATCACTGGCCGCGAACCTGGTCTGGCGGGCGCTATTTTTGATGAAGCTGACGTGTATTGCGGCATCATCGTGGATGGCCTGCATGTCGACTTCGCCAACGTGCGTAACGCTAAACGTCTGAAAGGCGACAAGCTCTGTCTGGTGACGGATGCGACCGCACCGGCAGGTGCGAACATTGAAGAGTTCATTTTTGCTGGTAAAACAATATACTACCGTGATGGACTGTGCGTAGACGAAAACGGCACGCTGAGCGGTTCTGCCCTGACCATGATTGAAGGCGTGCGTAACCTGGTTGAACACTGTGGTATCGCGCTGGACGAGACGCTGCGTATGGCAACGCTCTACCCGGCTCGCGCCATCGGCGTTGATAAGCAACTGGGCAGCATTGCACCTGGCATGGTGGCAAACCTGACAGCGTTTACCCGCGATTATAAAATCACCAAGACCATCGTTAATGGTAACGAGGTCGTTACAGAGTAAGTGAAAGTATGACATCAGGCGGACAAGCTCAAATTGGTAATGTTGACCTCGTTAAACAGCTGAACAGCGCGGCCGTTTACCGCCTGATTGACCAGCACGGGCCAATCTCTCGCATTCAGATTGCTGAACAGAGCCAGCTTGCGCCCGCCAGTGTCACCAAAATTACTCGTCAATTGATTGAGCGCGGCCTGATCAAAGAAGTCGATCAGCAGGCCTCCACCGGGGGCCGTCGCGCTATCTCTATCATCACCGAAACCCGCAATTTTCACGCTATCGGCGTGCGTTTGGGTCGTCACGACACCACCCTGACGCTGTACGATCTCAGCACTAAAGTCATCGCTGAAGAACACTATCCTCTGCCGCAGCGCACGCAGGAAACGCTTGAGCACGAGCTGCTCAACACCATCGCCACCTTTATAGAGCACTGCCAGCGTAAAATTCGCGAGCTGATTGCTATCTCGGTGATTTTGCCCGGGCTTGTCGATCCAGAAAGCGGGGTGATCCGCTATATGCCGCACATTCCGGTGGAAAACTGGGGTCTGGTCGGCGCGCTGGAAAAACGCTTTAAAGTGACCTGTTTTGTCGGCCATGACATCCGTAGCCTGGCGCTGGCGGAGCACTACTTTGGTGCGACACAGGACTGCGAAGATTCCATTCTGGTGCGAGTCCACCGTGGTACCGGCGCGGGGATTATCTCTAACGGTCGTATCTTTATCGGTCGCAACGGCAACGTGGGTGAGATTGGCCATATCCAGGTTGATCCGCTGGGCGAACGCTGTCACTGCGGCAACTTTGGCTGCCTGGAAACCGTCGCCGCTAATGCCGCCATCGAACAACGGGTTCGTCACCTGTTAGAAAAAGGCTACCAAAGCAAAGTCACGGCGGATGACTGCACTATCAAATCTATCTGCAAAGCGGCCAATAAAGGGGATGCGCTGGCGAGCGAAGTGATTGAACAGGTTGGCCGTCATTTGGGCAAAACCATTGCTATCGCCATTAACCTGTTTAATCCGCAGAAAGTCGTCATCGCCGGTGAAATCACCGAGGCAGAAAAAGTGCTGCTGCCTGCCATTGAAGGCTGCATCAACACCCAGGCGTTAAAAGCATTCCGCCAGAATCTGCCCGTCGTACGTTCAGCACTGGATCACCGCTCCGCCATTGGCGCCTTTGCGCTGGTGAAGCGCTCGATGCTGAACGGGATGCTGCTTCAGCGCCTGCTCGAAGGCTAATCTCTCCCCTCTTCCTCCCGTGTTAAAGGCGACCGGGAGGTAAATGTGTATAATTACGCCTTTCTCAGAAGAAGACTCCGGACAGTCCATGACCATTCAGAACATCATTTGCGATATTGACGGCGTGCTGATGCACGATAACGTGGCCGTTCCCGGTGCTGCAGAGTTTGTGGCGCGGGTGCTGGAAAAAAACATGCCGTTTGTCTGCCTGACGAACTACCCCTCGCAGACGGGCCAGGATCTGGCAAACCGCTTTGCTACCGCCGGTATTGACGTACCAGACAGCGTGTTTTACACCTCCGCCATGGCAACGGCCGATTTTCTGCGTCGCCAGGAAGGCAAGAAAGCCTATGTGGTCGGTGAAGGCGCACTGATCCACGAGCTGTATAAAGCAGGTTTCACCATCACCGATGTGAATCCGGATTTTGTGATTGTTGGTGAGACCCGTTCCTTTAACTGGGACATGATGCATAAGGCTGCTTTCTTTGTGGCTAACGGAGCGCGTTTTATCGCAACCAACCCGGATACCCACGGGCGTGGTTACTATCCGGCGTGCGGTGCACTTTGCGCAGGCATCGAGAAAATCTCCGGGCGCAAACCCTTTGTGGTCGGCAAGCCAAGCCCGTGGATTATCCGCGCCGCACTCAACAAAATGCAGGCGCACTCTGAGCAAACCGTGATCGTCGGCGACAACCTTCGCACCGACATCCTGGCCGGTTTCCAGGCCGGGCTTGAAACGATTCTGGTTCTGTCCGGCGTCTCAACCATGGATGACATCGACAACATGCCGTTCAGGCCGTCATGGATTTACCCCTCAGTCGCCGAGATCGACGTCATCTGACATCAAACCACGTCCCAGGACGTGGTTTTTTATTTTCGCCCCTACAAAACATGTATTCATCTAATAAAAACCGCCATTCACTGAATAATCATCAACAACACAGTGCAAAACATACGCGTTTTTTAGTATTCCCTAATCCTCATTGCACTATTTTCGTTTCCCTTGCTTATTCCCTTGCTTAGGTGGCCGCTTTCCGGCATTTTTTAAGGCATGCAACGACACAACATCACGCAACAGGGTTAACGGAGAAGTCGCTATGTGTTCTATTTTCGGTGTACTGGATATCAAAACTGACGCGGTAGAGCTGCGTAAAAAAGCGCTGGAGCTCTCCCGTCTGATGCGCCATCGCGGGCCGGACTGGTCGGGTATTTATGCCAGCGATAAAGCCATCCTCGCTCACGAACGTCTGTCGATTGTTGACGTCAACGCCGGTGCCCAGCCGCTGTATAACGAAAAGAAAACCCATGCGCTGGCGGTCAACGGTGAAATCTACAACCATCAGGCGCTGCGCGCGGAATACGGTGACCGCTATCAGTTCCAGACCGGTTCTGACTGTGAAGTTATCCTGGCGCTGTATCAGGAAAAAGGCCCTGAATTCCTCGACGATCTGCAAGGCATGTTCGCCTTCGCCCTGTATGACAGTGAGAAAGACGCTTATCTGATTGGCCGCGATCACATTGGGATCATCCCGCTGTATATGGGTCATGATGAGCACGGCAACCTGTATGTGGCTTCTGAAATGAAAGCCCTGGTGCCGGTTTGCCGCACCATCAAAGAATTCCCGGCGGGTAGTTACCTGTGGAGCCAGGACGGTGAAATTCGTCCTTATTATCAGCGTGACTGGTTTGATTATGACGCGGTGAAAGACAACGTCACCGATAAAAACGAGTTGCGTCAGGCGCTGGAAGATTCCGTAAAAAGCCACCTGATGTCTGATGTGCCTTATGGCGTGTTGCTTTCCGGTGGTCTGGACTCCTCCGTGATTTCCGCCATCACCAAGAAATATGCCGCTCGTCGCGTAGAAGATGACGAACGTTCAGAAGCCTGGTGGCCACAGCTGCACTCTTTCGCTGTCGGGCTGGAAGGCTCTCCGGACCTGAAAGCCGCGCAGGAAGTCGCTCACCACCTTGGCACCGTGCACCACGAGATTCATTTCACCGTGCAGGAAGGCCTTGATGCCATTCGTGACGTGATTTACCACATCGAAACCTATGACGTGACCACCATTCGTGCGTCCACGCCGATGTATCTGATGTCGCGTAAAATCAAAGCGATGGGCATCAAAATGGTGCTGTCTGGCGAAGGGTCCGACGAAGTGTTTGGCGGTTATCTCTATTTCCACAAAGCGCCAAACGCTAAAGAGCTGCATGAAGAAACCGTGCGTAAATTGCAGGCTCTGCACATGTTTGACTGTGCTCGTGCTAACAAAGCCATGTCTGCGTGGGGTGTGGAAGCGCGCGTGCCATTCCTCGACAAGAAATTCCTGGATGTGGCGATGCGCATCAACCCGCAGGATAAAATGTGCGGCAACGGCAAAATGGAAAAACACGTTCTGCGCGAATGCTTTGAATCTTATCTGCCAGCAAGCGTTGCATGGCGCCAGAAAGAGCAGTTCTCCGATGGCGTGGGCTACAGCTGGATTGACACGCTGAAAGAAGTGGCGGCGAAACAGATTTCCGACAAACAGCTGGAAACCGCAAGCTTCCGTTTCCCGTATAACACGCCGTCTTCCAAAGAAGCGTACCTGTACCGTGAAATCTTCGAAGAGCTGTTCCCACTGCCAAGCGCAGCAGAATGTGTGCCGGGTGGCCCGTCTGTCGCCTGCTCCTCTGCGAAGGCGATTGAGTGGGATGAAGCGTTCAAAACCATGAACGATCCGTCAGGCCGCGCAGTGGGTGTTCACCAGTCTGCTTATAAATAATCAGAACGGGCCCTTCGGGGTCCGTTTTTGCCATAACACTCAGCGGGTCTTCAGGGGCCCGTTGTTCTTTTTAAGCGTCAGATTTAGCCTAAATAATCCATTTTTGCCGATTATTCCGTCACGCTGTTCGCAACCTAACCAAACAGTCACATTCAGGGCATTTTCAGTGAAAAAGGTGTTGACGCTACAAAGCTCAATACGCATAATGCGCCCCGCAACGCCGATAAGGTAACGCGAAAAAAAGAGGGCTACGTAGCTCAGTTGGTTAGAGCACATCACTCATAATGATGGGGTCACAGGTTCGAATCCCGTCGTAGCCACCATCTTTTTTTGCGGGAGTGGCGAAATTGGTAGACGCACCAGATTTAGGTTCTGGCGCCGCAAGGTGTGCGAGTTCAAGTCTCGCCTCCCGCACCATTCCCAGGTAAGCGTTGCACGGATGGGGTATCGCCAAGCGGTAAGGCACCGGTTTTTGATACCGGCATTCCCTGGTTCGAATCCAGGTACCCCAGCCATTTTTTCTTCGATTAGCGGTTCTCCGCGGTATTGGGGTATCGCCAAGCGGTAAGGCACCGGTTTTTGATACCGGCATTCCCTGGTTCGAATCCAGGTACCCCAGCCATCGAAGAATGCAGTACTGGCTACGTAGCTCAGTTGGTTAGAGCACATCACTCATAATGATGGGGTCACAGGTTCGAATCCCGTCGTAGCCACCATATTTTATTGGGGTGTCGCCAAGCGGTAAGGCTCTGGTTTCTGATACCAGCATTCCGGGGTTCGAATCCCTGCACCCCAGCCAAGTTCCAAACGATGTACCAGCGAAAAGAAAATCTGATGGGGTGTCGCCAAGCGGTAAGGCTCTGGTTTCTGATACCAGCATACCGGGGTTCGAATCCCTGCACCCCAGCCACTTTTCTGCTCACATCGTGAAGTCAACAATTTATTGGGGTGTCGCCAAGCGGTAAGGCTCTGGTTTCTGATACCAGCATACCGGGGTTCGAATCCCTGCACCCCAGCCAATAAACAGAAAAGCTCGCTTACGCGGGCTTTTTTGTTTTCAGTCGTTTTATTTGCCTGTAATTTATACGTTCATTGTCTTCAGGACGAATTCCAATGAACTACCAAACGACAACACTGTGGTTCTACAACCCCTACATATTCCTTGTCCTGGCTCTCTGTCTGGGATGCTTGTTTCTCGGCTTAACGAGCCCACTGTTCTACATCGTGATGACAGGTGTGGTCCTGCCCGTTGTCGTGTCTATGCGCCTTCATACTTTGAGTGAAACCGGGAGCGCCTGGCTTATCAAAGAGCGCTCCGACTGGATGCTGTACCTCACTGCAATACCGATTCAGGAACAACGTTCGACGCTGAACAATCCCTGTTTTTCATCGCCAGAGCGTTTGCAACAATTCTTCTTAAGAGGATTTGGCGGCAAGCTTGCCATCCAGGTCGTGGCGGTGGTGATGCTTTTTAACCAGGGAAAAGAAATTGAGTTGATGAGCTTTGCAGGGCTGGTCGAAGCCCTTTTGCTGTGTCTGTTGGTTATCCTGCTGGCCTCCACCTTAAGAACATTAAGCCAGATCAGAAAGCAGCAATGGGAAATTCAGACAATCACTTCGAAAGCCGGCACTGTGTGGTACCAGGCCTTATTCCTGAACAAACAGAAAGCACAACCCGCCTTAAGCAAGCTGTGCTCTTTGGTGTGATTACAGCCCTAAAGCATATTTCAGCGCCTGGCGTTTCAGCACGCCAGCGCGTTCAGCCGCCATCAGGCCGATATTACGCAGCATCCTCAGCGGCGCGAGGTCGTTGCTGAAGCTGGCGTAGAACAAATCCATTCCCGACTGCATCACGTAGTTATCGGCCATCCGCCGCGTTTGATAGCGCTTCAGAACTTGCAAGCTCGCCCAGTCTTCACCCTGACTACGCGCATTCGCCAATACGTCGAGTAGCGCATCCACATCACGATAACCAAGATTTACGCCCTGCCCGGCCAGCGGATGAATGGTATGCGCAGCGTCGCCGACTAACGCCAGTGCTGGCTGCACATAGCGCAAAGCGTGGCGTCTCGTTAACGGGAAAGCTCCCGCAGCAACTGCTTTGACATTGCCCAACCGCGCAGGGAAGTTTTGACGGATTTCTTGATCAAGCTGTGGCAAAGACAACGCCTGAAGCTGGCGAATTTTTGCGGGAGAGTCATACCAGACCAGCGAGGCCCAGCGATCAAACAGTGGCAGGAAAGCGCGTGGGCCCGCGGGTGTGAATTGCTGCCAGGTGCTGTCACCCGGATCTTGTTCACACTCGACGGTTATCAACATACACGATTGCTGATACTGCCAGGCATGGGTCCCAATGCCCGCCATCTGGCGTACCTGAGAGTTAGCTCCATCGGCACCGATCACCAACTTCGCACGCAGCTCACTGCCATCCCTAAAGTTAAGCAGATAGCCCTGCGGTTCATGCAGCATCGTTTCTAGCGTGGCGGGTACACACAATTGCACATTGTCATGGGCTTGCAACGCCTGCCACAACGCGAGTTGCAGAACATTGTTCTCCACCATATAACCAAGCTCTGGCAGCTTCAGTTCTGCGGCATTAAACACCACATGCGCACTTTCCCACTCCCAGGTTTCAAGCTGGCGATAGCGATGCGTTCGCATCCCTTGAATCGCCTCCCAAACGCCTAACCCGCGCAGCAATCCCACCGAGGCGGCGCTGATGGCAGAAATACGCACATCGGGCTGACTTGAAGCGTCGAACGCCGGTGGCGTGGTTTGTTCGATCACCGTGACAGTGAATCCCTGCTGCGCCAGCCCCAGCGCCAGCGCTCCGCCTACCATTCCGCCGCCGACAATCGCGACATCTGTTTGTTGAGTGCTCATGGTCAATAATCCTTAAACCTGAATCTCTTAAGTTTACCGGATTTTTTCCCCCTTTGGGCGAAGGCTCGGTCATACTGGTCACACTCGCCGCAAAGCATTACAATACGCGCCCTGCGTTCCTTAGAGCAAAGCTAAGTCGATGACAAAAAAACTCCACATCAAAACCTGGGGCTGTCAGATGAACGAATACGATTCATCAAAGATGGCCGATCTGCTGGATGCCACTCATGGCTATCAACTGACCGACATCGCGGAAGAAGCCGACGTGCTGTTGCTGAACACCTGCTCGATTCGTGAGAAAGCGCAGGAGAAAGTGTTCCATCAGCTAGGACGCTGGAAGCTCATTAAGGCAAAACGCCCGGACGTGATTATCGGCATTGGTGGCTGCGTGGCTTCTCAGGAAGGCAAGCTCATTCGCCAGCGCGCCCATTACGTCGACATCATTTTTGGCCCGCAGACCCTGCACCGCCTGCCGGAAATGATCACTTCTATTCGGGAAATGCGCGACCATCGCAAGCCGATCATTGACGTTAGCTTCCCGGAAATCGAAAAATTCGACCGCCTGCCAGAACCGAAAGCCGACGGCCCAACGGCCTTTGTCTCAATCATGGAAGGCTGCAATAAATACTGCACTTACTGCGTGGTGCCTTACACCCGCGGCGAAGAAGTCAGCCGTCCAACCGACGATATTTTGTTTGAAGTCGCCCAACTGGCGGCTCAGGGCGTGCGTGAAATTCATCTGCTTGGCCAGAACGTGAATGCCTGGCGTGGAGCGAACTACGACGGCAGCACCGGGTCATTCTCCGAACTGCTGCGTCTGGTGGCCGCCATCGACGGCATCGACCGTCTCCGTTTCACCACCAGCCATCCTATCGAATTCACGGACGACATCATTGACGTTTACCGTGACACGCCGGAGCTGGTGAGCTTCCTGCACCTGCCTGTTCAGAGCGGCTCTGACCGTATCCTGAACCTGATGGGCCGTACGCACACCGTGCTGGAGTACAAAGCGATTATTCGTAAGCTGCTGGTGGCACGCCCGACTATCCAGATAAGCTCTGATTTCATCGTTGGCTTCCCGGGGGAAACCAACGAAGACTTCGAGAAGACGATGAAAGTCATTTCTGACGTCAATATGGATACCAGCTACAGCTTTATCTTCTCTGCCCGTCCAGGTACGCCAGCCGCCGATATGGTCGATGACGTGCCGGATGAGGACAAAAAACAGCGTCTGTATATCCTGCAGGAACGAATCAACCAGCAGGCGATGGCCTGGAGCCGCCGGATGATAGGCACCACTCAGCGTATTCTGGTGGAAGGCACTTCCCGTAAGAGCATTATGGAACTGACGGGCCGCACCGAAAATAACCGCGTGGTTAACTTCGAAGGCACGCCAGACATGGTGGGCAAATTCGTCGATGTTGAAATCGTTGACGTGTATACCAACTCACTGCGCGGCAAAGTGGTTCGCACCGAAGCTGAAATGGGCCTGCGCGTTGCGCAATCTCCGGAATCTGTGATTGCCCGCACCCGTAAAGAGAACGATCTCGGCGTCGGCGTGTTCCAGCCATAATCTTGTCGGCCTGCCCCAGCGGCAGGCCCTTGTTTTTCCTCGCCCTGCCCCCCACATAAATTGCAATGCTTGCACCTTTAAACGCTTGCGAGAATAATTTCCTTAGAGCACGTGGAACTCCTACGCACATTGTCAGCCAGAAGAGGAACAGTTTGAATACAGAAACCCGTGAAATCACCCTCGAGCCAGCGGACAACGAACGCCTGCTGAGCCTCTGTGGCCCGTTTGATGACAACATCAAACATCTGGAACGCCGTCTGGGCATCGAAATCAACCGTCGCGACAACCATTTTAAACTGACCGGACGCGCTATCTGCGTGAACGCAGCCGCCGATATTCTGCGCAGCCTGTATGTCGACACCGCGCCAATGCGCGGCCAGACGCAGGATATCGACCCGGAACAAATCCACCTCGCCATTAAAGAAGCGCGTGTGCTGGAACAAAGCGCAGAAAGCGTCCCGGATTACGGCAAAGCCATTAACATCAAGACCAAGCGTGGCGTTATCAAACCGCGCACGCCGAATCAGGCACAGTACATCGCCAATATTCTCGACCACGACATCACTTTCGGCGTTGGCCCGGCGGGGACAGGCAAAACCTATCTCGCGGTTGCCGCTGCGGTTGATGCACTTGAGCGTCAGGAAATTCGCCGCATTCTGCTGACTCGCCCTGCGGTGGAAGCCGGGGAAAAACTGGGCTTCCTGCCTGGCGATCTGAGCCAGAAAGTCGACCCGTATCTGCGTCCGCTGTACGACGCCTTGTTTGAGATGCTCGGTTTCGAAAAAGTCGAAAAGCTTATTGAACGCAATGTCATTGAAGTCGCACCACTTGCCTATATGCGTGGACGTACCCTGAACGATGCTTTCATTATTCTCGACGAAAGCCAGAACACCACCATCGAACAGATGAAGATGTTCCTGACCCGTATTGGCTTTAACTCGAAAGCGGTCATCACCGGCGACGTGACGCAGATTGACTTGCCACGCAACGTGAAATCCGGCCTGCGCCACGCGATTGAAGTGCTGGCGGAAGTCGATGAAATCAGCTTTAACTTCTTCCACAGCGAAGACGTTGTGCGCCACCCGGTGGTGGCCCGTATCGTCAATGCCTATGAAGCGTGGGAAGAAGCAGAACAGAAACGCAAAGCTGCCGAAGCAGCAGAACGCAAGCGTGAAGCGCTGGCGGCGCAAACCCAGGAGCAAAAATGAGTTCGGTGATGTTGGATTTGCAGCTGGCCTGCGAAAACGAAAACGGCCTGCCACAAGAGGCCGCCTTTCAACGCTGGCTGGATGCAACGATTCCTGCGTTTCAGGAAGAGTCAGAAGTCACCGTACGTCTGGTGGACGAAGCCGAAAGCCACGAGCTGAACCTGACTTATCGCGGCAAGGACAAATCCACCAACGTGCTCTCCTTCCCGTTTGAAGCGCCACCGGGTATGGAATTGCCGCTGCTTGGCGATCTCATCATCTGCCGTCAGGTGGTCGAGCGCGAAGCGGAAGAACAAGGCAAACCGCTGGAGGCGCACTGGGCGCATATGGTTGTACATGGCAGTCTGCATCTGCTGGGCTATGACCATATCGAAGACGAAGAAGCGGAAGAGATGGAGAGCCTGGAAACAGAGATAATGCTTGCTCTGGGCTATGATGATCCGTACATTGCCGAGAAAGAATAACCTGTGCGGCGGCTCACCGCCGCGCTGGCATTTTATGCTGTCTGACGCTGAGTTTACGCGCAGCAGCCACGATTTCCCTAACATGAGACCCCATACGACGCCATGAGCGACGACAACTCACACAGTAGCGACACCTTAAACAGCAAAAAGGGATTCTTCTCCCTCTTACTGAGCCAACTGTTCCACGGCGAACCGAAAAACCGTGATGAACTGCTGGCGCTGATCCGTGATTCCGGGCAGAACGATCTTATCGACGAAGATACTCGTGACATGCTCGAAGGGGTAATGGATATCGCCGACCAGCGCGTCCGCGACATCATGATCCCCCGCTCGCAAATGATTACCCTGAAACGCAACCAGACTCTGGATGAGTGCCTCGATGTCATTATCGAATCGGCACACTCGCGTTTCCCGGTTATCAGCGAAGACAAAGATCATATCGAAGGGATTCTGATGGCCAAGGATCTGCTGCCGTTTATGCGCAGCGATGCCGAAGCTTTCAGCATGGATAAAGTGTTACGCCAGGCGGTGGTGGTACCGGAAAGCAAGCGTGTTGACCGCATGCTCAAAGAGTTCCGTTCCCAGCGCTACCACATGGCGATTGTGATTGACGAATTTGGCGGTGTGTCGGGTCTGGTGACTATCGAAGACATTCTGGAACTGATCGTCGGCGAAATTGAAGACGAATACGATGAAGAAGAAGACATCGATTTCCGTCAGTTAAGCCGTCACACCTGGACGGTGCGCGCGCTGGCTTCCATCGAAGACTTCAACGAAGCCTACGGCACCCACTTCAGCGATGAAGAAGTGGATACCATTGGCGGTCTGGTGATGCAGGCGTTCGGGCATCTGCCTGCCCGCGGCGAATCCATTGACATCGATGGTTACCAGTTCAAAGTTGCGATGGCGGACAGCCGCCGTATCATCCAGGTACATGTCAAACTTCCGGAAGATGCCCCCCAGCCGAATCTGGAAGACTAATTTAACGGGACGACAACGCTAAATGGCATTTGCCCCTCTGATTGAACGCCAGCGCGTACGCTTGCTGCTGGCGCTACTTTTCGGCGCCTGCGGAACGCTGGCATTTTCTCCTTATGATTTCTGGCCTGCGGCGATCGTCTCGCTGATGGGTCTTCAGGGATTAACCCTCAACCGTCGGCCGCTGCAAAGCGCATGGATTGGTTATTTCTGGGGCTTAGGTTTATTCGGCTCTGGCATTAACTGGGTTTATGTCAGTATCGCCCAGTTTGGCGGTATGCCCGGCCCGGTGAACGTGTTCCTGGTGGTATTGCTGGCAGCTTATCTGTCGCTTTATACCGGTCTGTTCGCGGGCATTCTTTCCCGCTTGTGGCCTAAAGCGACCTGGCTACGTGTGGCGATTGCGGCTCCCGTCGTCTGGCAAATCACCGAGTTTCTGCGCGGTTGGGTCTTAACCGGCTTCCCGTGGCTGCAGTTCGGCTATAGCCAGATTGATGGCCCACTGAAGGGGCTGGCCCCGGTGATGGGCGTGGAGGCGATTAACTTCCTGCTGATGATGGTCAGTGGCCTGCTGGCGTTGGCGCTGGTCAGCCGCAACTGGCGTCCGTTGGTGGTTGCCGTGGTGCTTTTCGCGCTGCCTTTCCCGTTGCGTTACATTCAGTGGTATCAACTGCTGCCTGACCGTACCACGCAAGTGTCGCTGGTTCAGGGCAATATTCCCCAGTCGCTGAAATGGGATGAAAAGGAGCTTCTGAATACGCTCCAGATCTATCTCGATGCCACTGAAAAAGTGATGGGCAAGTCACAGCTCATCATCTGGCCGGAATCAGCGATCCCCGATCTGGAGATCAACCAGCAGCGTTTACTGAGCATGATGGACGATATGCTGCGCGCGAAAAACAGCTCGCTGATAACAGGTGTGGTGGATTCACGTCTTAACGCCAAAAACCGTTACGACACCTACAACACCATCATCACGCTGGGGAAAGATAACCCCTACAGCTACAACTCTACCGATCGCTACAATAAGAACCATCTGGTGCCTTTTGGTGAGTTTGTTCCGCTGGAATCTATTCTGCGCCCTCTCGCACCGTTCTTCGATCTGCCGATGTCATCCTTTAGCCGTGGGCCGTATGTTCAGCCACAGCTTTCAGCCCATAATCTGAAGCTGACGGCGGCTATCTGCTACGAGATCATTCTCGGCGAGCAAGTGCGTGATAACTTCCGCCCGGATACCGATTTCCTGCTAACCATCTCTAACGATGCCTGGTTTGGTAAATCCATCGGTCCGTGGCAGCACTTCCAGATGGCAAGAATGCGTGCGCTCGAACTGGCTCGCCCTCTTCTGCGCAGTACCAACAACGGGATTACTGCGGTGATTAATCCACAAGGTGACGTGCAGGCGATGATCCCGCAGTTCACCCGCGAAGTGCTGACCACTACCGTGACGCCAACATCTGGCCTGACGCCTTACGCCCGTACAGGCAACTGGCCGCTGTGGATCATCACTGCGCTGTTTGGTTTTGGTGCGCTGGTGATGAGCCTGCGAAAACGTTCGAGGTAAACAGCAAAAGCGTCTCTAAAGAGACGATTTTTAGTGTTCTCTCCCTCTCCACGTGGGAGAGGGTCGGGGTGAGGGCACCAGACCGCACTTTCGCAACGGCTTATCTGCCGGGCAGCACTCCGTTTGCCCGGCCTACATTTCCCCTCTCCCTTTCATTAAAAACCATTTCTGGCACGCCAATTGCTTTGTTATTTCAGTGAGCTGCGTATTTTGCGCAGGTGCGACTAAGTTGCACCAACAGCGTCCATCGGTGGCACCTTTTCGGTGCAAGCCAGGATTTTTGCCTTAAAACGGTGCGGCGCACTTCGCAAAAACAAACAATATCGCAGCAAAATCTTTACATTAAGCCAAACTAAATGTTAACAAACAGGCTTAATACTGCACACAAAAGTGGCAGGCAATAACAACACAACACTCACAATGGGTATCTGTGCGTCTCCACGACGCCACGATAAGGAGTTGGATATGCAATTACGTAAACTGGCCACAGCAATGCTGGTGATGGGAATGTCCGCAGGCGTAGTCCATGCAGAAGACGCACCTGCAGCGGGCAGTACGCTGGACAAAATCGCCAAAAATGGTGTGATTGTGGTCGGCCACCGTGAGTCATCCGTACCATTTTCCTACTATGACAACCAGCAACAGGTTGTCGGTTACTCTCAGGATTACTCCAACGCGATCGTTGACGCTATCAAGAAAAAGCTGAACAAGCCGGACCTGCAGGTCAAACTGATCCCAATTACCTCTCAAAACCGTATTCCCCTGCTGCAAAACGGCACCTTCGACTTCGAGTGTGGCTCCACCACCAACAACCTCGAACGTCAAAAACAGGCTGCGTTCTCTGACACCATTTTCGTAGTCGGTACTCGTCTGCTGACCAAAAAAGGCGGCCCGATTAAAGATTTCGCTGACCTGAAAGGCAAAGCCGTGGTCGTGACCTCCGGTACCACTTCCGAAGTGCTGCTGCATAAGCTGAACGACGAGAAGAAAATGGATATGCGTATCATCAGCGCGAAAGATCACGGTGACTCCTTCCGTACTCTGGAAAGCGGCCGCGCCGTTGCGTTCATGATGGATGATGCGTTGCTGGCTGGCGAACGTGCAAAAGCGAAGAAACCAGACAACTGGGAAATCGTCGGCACCGCGCAGTCCAAAGAAGCTTACGGCTGCATGCTGCGTAAAGATGACCCACAGTTCAAAAAGCTGATGGATGACACCATCGCTCAGGCTCAGACTTCCGGTGAAGCCGAGAAGTGGTTTGATAAGTGGTTCAAAAACCCAATCCCACCGAAAAACCTGAACATGAACTTTGACCTGTCAGACGACATGAAAGCGCTGTTCAAAGCACCAAGCGACAAGGCGCTTAACTAATTAAAACAACGATGGGCGGGTTCGCCTGCCCTCTCGATTGCGAGGAAATACGGACAGACTATACGCCGAGGGGTCGTTCCCCACTCGGCATGAATTAAAATTACCCTGTGCAGGGTAAAGGTTTCCTTAGCAGTCTTCGAGGGTAGCGCTGCTACCCTTTTTTTTTCGGAGTCCATTTATGTCAATCGACTGGAACTGGGGTATTTTTTTGCAACAAGCCCCGTTCGGCAACACCACCTATCTGGGCTGGCTGTGGAGCGGCTTTCAGGTCACCGTTGCGTTATCTGTAACGGCCTGGATTATCGCTTTCCTTGTCGGCTCGCTGTTCGGCATTCTGCGCACCGTCCCTAACCGTTTCCTTTCCGGAATCGGCACGTTGTACGTAGAACTGTTCCGTAACGTTCCGCTAATCGTTCAGTTTTTTACCTGGTATCTGGTGATCCCAGAGCTGCTGCCGGAAAACATCGGCACCTGGTTTAAGTCTGAGCTTGACCCTAACATTCAGTTCTTTGTTTCCTCCATGCTCTGCCTGGGGCTGTTCACCGCTGCGCGTGTTTGTGAGCAGGTGCGTGCCGCAATCCAGTCTCTGCCACGTGGACAAAAAAATGCAGGCTTAGCGATGGGCTTAACGCTCCCGCAAACCTACCGTTACGTGCTGCTGCCTAATGCCTATCGCGTGATCGTGCCACCGATGACCTCTGAGATGATGAACCTGGTGAAAAATTCGGCCATTGCCTCAACGATTGGTTTGGTCGACATGGCCGCACAAGCAGGGAAACTGCTGGACTACTCGGCGCATGCCTGGGAATCCTTTACCGCCATCACCCTCGCCTATGTGTTTATTAACGCGGTTATCATGCTGGTGATGAATATTGTTGAACGCAAAATCCGCCTGCCGGGCAATATGGGAGGCAAATAATGTACGATTTTGACTGGAGTTCAATCGTCCCTTCCATGCCATACCTGCTGGCTGGTCTGGTGATTACGCTGAAAATCACCGTCACGGCCGTGGTTATCGGTATCGTCTGGGGCACAATCCTTGCGGTAATGCGTCTCTCCACCTTCAAACCGGTGGCCTGGTTTGCAACAGCTTATGTGAACGTGTTCCGTTCGATTCCGCTGGTGATGGTGCTGCTGTGGTTCTATTTGATAGTACCTGGCTTCCTGCAAAACGTGTTGGGGCTATCACCGAAGACGGACATCCGTCTGGTGTCGGCGATGGTGGCCTTTTCCATGTTTGAAGCGGCTTACTATTCCGAGATAATCCGTGCCGGTATTCAGAGTGTGTCTCGCGGTCAGGGCAATGCGGCGTTGGCGCTGGGGATGACCCAATGGCAGTCAATGAAGCTAATTATCCTGCCACAAGCGTTCCGTGCGATGGTGCCGTTGCTGCTGACGCAGGGCATTGTCCTGTTCCAGGATACCTCGCTCGTCTACGTGCTAAGCCTTGCCGACTTCTTCCGTACCGCCTCCACCATTGGCGAGCGTGACGGAACCCAGGTTGAGATGATCCTGTTTGCCGGGGCCGTCTATTTTGTTATCAGTTTGAGCGCCTCGCTGTTGGTCAGCTATTTGAAGAAAAGGACCGTGTAATGATTTCCCTGAAAAATGTTTCGAAATGGTATGGTCACTTTCAGGTGCTGACCGACTGCTCCACGGAAGTGAAAAAAGGCGAAGTGGTGGTGGTTTGTGGCCCTTCAGGGTCCGGCAAATCTACGCTGATCAAAACCGTGAATGGCCTGGAACCCGTGCAGCAAGGCGAAATTCTGGTCAACGGCACTAAGGTCAACGACAAGAAAACCGACCTGGCCAAATTGCGTTCTCACGTGGGTATGGTGTTCCAGCACTTTGAGCTGTTCCCACACTTGTCGATTATTGAGAACCTGACACTGGCACAGGTCAAAGTCCTCAAGCGCGATAAAACGGCTGCACGCACCAAAGGCCTGAAGCTGCTTGAGCGTGTTGGGCTTTCCGCGCATGCCGATAAATTCCCCGCACAGCTCTCCGGCGGCCAACAACAACGTGTGGCGATTGCCCGCGCGTTGTGTATGGACCCGGTGGCGATGCTGTTTGACGAACCCACTTCCGCGCTTGATCCAGAGATGATCAACGAAGTCCTGGATGTCATGGTGGAACTGGCGCACGAAGGGATGACGATGATGGTGGTGACGCACGAAATGGGCTTTGCCCGCAAAGTAGCCAACCGCGTAATCTTTATGGATGAGGGCAAGATTGTCGAAGACTCCGACAAAGATGACTTCTTCAATAACCCGCAATCAGACCGTGCGAAAGACTTCCTGGCGAAGATTTTGCATTAACGATAGGTGCGGTCTGATGCCCTCTCCCCGCCCCTCTCCCACGTGGAGAGGGAGCAAACACTAAAAACCTTCTCCACTGAGAAGGTTTTGCTTTTACCTTGTGCGGTCTGATGCCCTCTCCCCGACCCTCTCCCACGTGGAGAGGGAGCAAACACTAAAAACCTTCTCCACTGAGAAGGTTTTGCTTTTACCTTGTGCGGTCTGATGCCCTCACCCCGACCCTCTCCCACGTGGAGAGGGAGCAAACACTAAAAACCTTCTCCACTGAGAAGGTTTGGCTTTTACCTTGTGCGGTCTGATGCCCTCACCCCGACCCTCTCCCAAGTGGAGAGGGAGCAAACACTAGCCCCTCCAGTAAGGAGGAGCGCATTTATCACGGCTCAAAAGCCTTACGCTGAAACTGGTCGTGACCGCATTTCGGGCACAACGGCAGCACATCCGGTGAATATACCGCCAGATGGAAATGGCACTTCTCGCAAACCAGATTACCCAGCCCTACCACCTCGCCGCTGTGATACACGCCATGATGATTCAAATCCTGGAAAACCTCGCGCCATTCCAGCTGTGTTTTGTCGGTGATGTCTGCCAGTTCTTGCCAGATACTCTCTTTAATCACCCGTAAAAAAACGCTGTCTTTTAGCTCGTCCTGGCTTTCGTTGTAACTGATGGCAAACTCTTCCAGATCACGCCGAACAGCACGCGTCAGCTCTTCAATTTCGGTTCGGGTTAACTCCCCGGTCTGGCTAACACTCGCGCGTGCTTGCTCAACCAGCGCGTCAATATCGCGCTCGCCATTGCGCAGGCGTTCCGTCAGTGTCGTCACCAGTTCACGATAATATTGAGCAACCTTGTTCATTGTTTCATCTCCCGGGCGGTTAACGTCTTCTAATAGTAGACCTTATTTCCCACACGCTTTGTCAGTTCAGCCACAGACTCGGTAAATAAACGCCAGCCTGGAGTGTGTGAAAGGCTGTTTTGACGTGCGCGTTTGGGCTATGCTATGCGGATCTGAATGACCACATCCATTGGCTACGTTTGTAGCTGTATTGAAAACAGGACCACTGGCTGCCATGCAAGAGCAATACCGCCCGGAAGAGATAGAATCGAAAGTCCAGCAACACTGGGACGAGAAGCGCACATTTGAAGTGACTGAAGACAACAGCAAAGAGAAATACTATTGCCTGTCGATGCTCCCCTATCCTTCTGGCCGACTACACATGGGCCACGTGCGTAACTACACCATTGGTGATGTGATTGCCCGTTACCAGCGCATGCTGGGCAAAAACGTGCTGCAGCCTATCGGTTGGGATGCGTTCGGCCTCCCGGCAGAAGGCGCGGCGGTGAAAAACAACACTGCACCTGCACCGTGGACCTACGACAACATCGCCTACATGAAAAACCAGCTGAAAATGCTGGGCTTCGGCTATGACTGGAGCCGTGAACTGGCGACCTGTACCCCGGAATACTACCGTTGGGAGCAGAAGTTCTTTACCGAGCTGTATAAAAAAGGCCTCGTGTACAAGAAAACCTCTGCCGTTAACTGGTGCCCGAACGATCAGACCGTTCTGGCCAACGAACAGGTTATCGACGGCTGCTGCTGGCGCTGCGACACCAAAGTTGAGCGTAAAGAAATTCCACAGTGGTTTATCAAAATCACTGCTTACGCGGATGAACTGCTCAACGATCTGGATAAAATGGATCAGTGGCCAGACACCGTTAAAACCATGCAGCGCAACTGGATTGGCCGTTCCGAAGGGGTAGAAATCTCCTTTGATGTCACCGATTACACGGACAAACTGACGGTCTACACCACCCGTCCAGACACCTTTATGGGTGCGACGTATCTGGCCGTTGCAGCTGGCCACCCGCTGGCACAGCAGGCTGCGGCGAACAACCCAGAACTTGCCGCCTTCATCGACGAATGCCGTAACACCAAAGTTGCCGAAGCTGACATGGCAACGATGGAGAAGAAAGGCGTCGATACTGGCTTTAAAGCCATTCACCCGCTGACCGGCGAAGCGATTCCGGTATGGGCGGCGAACTTCGTGCTGATGGAATACGGCACCGGCGCAGTCATGGCCGTTCCTGGTCACGATCAGCGCGACTACGAATTCGCCAGCAAATACGGTCTGAACATCAAGCCCGTTATTCTGGCCGCCGACGGCTCAGAACCAGACCTCTCCGAACAGGCATTGACCGAAAAAGGTACCCTGTTCAACTCCGGCGAATTCAGCGGTCTGAGCTTCGAAGCAGGCTTTAACGCCATTGCCGATAAGCTTGCAGCGCTGGGCGTTGGTGAGCGTAAAGTTAACTTCCGTCTGCGCGACTGGGGTGTTTCCCGTCAGCGTTACTGGGGTGCACCGATTCCAATGGTGACGCTGGAAGACGGTACCGTGATGCCAACGCCTGAAGATCAACTGCCGGTTATTCTGCCGGAAGACGTGGTCATGGACGGGATCACAAGCCCAATTAAAGCCGATCCTGAGTGGGCAAAAACCACCGTAAACGGTCAGCCTGCACTGCGCGAAACGGATACCTTTGACACCTTTATGGAGTCTTCCTGGTACTACGCGCGTTACACCTGCCCGGACTATCAGGAAGGCATGCTGGATTCAGATGCTGCCAACTACTGGCTGCCCGTCGATATCTACATCGGCGGTATCGAACACGCCATCATGCACCTGCTGTATTTCCGCTTCTTCCACAAACTGATGCGCGATGCAGGCATGGTGAACTCTGACGAGCCAGCCAAACAGCTGCTGTGTCAGGGCATGGTGCTGGCAGACGCATTCTATTACGTCGGTGAAAACGGCGAGCGCAACTGGGTGTCTCCGAAAGACGCCATTGTTGAGCGCGACGAAAAAGGCCGTATCGTAAAAGCGAAAGACAACGCGGGCCATGAGTTGGTGTACACCGGCATGAGCAAAATGTCGAAGTCGAAAAACAACGGCATCGACCCGCAGGAAATGGTTGAGCGTTACGGCGCAGACACCGTACGTTTGTTCATGATGTTTGCCTCCCCAGCCGATATGACGCTGGAATGGCAGGAATCCGGCGTTGAAGGCGCGAACCGCTTCCTGAAGCGCGTCTGGAAGCTGGTTTATGAGCACACCTCTAAAGGCCCGGTTGCGGCACTGAATGTTGATGCGCTGAGCGAAGATCAGCAGGCTCTGCGTCGCGACGTGCATAAAACCATCGCCAAAGTGACCGATGATGTTGGTCGTCGTCAGACCTTCAACACCGCGATTGCGGCTGTGATGGAACTGATGAACAAGCTGGCGAAAGCCCCGACTGAAGGCGAGCAAGATCGCGCGCTGATGCAGGAAGCATTGCTGGCTGTGGTTCGCATGTTGAACCCGTTCACCCCACACGTGAGCTTCACCCTGTGGCAGACGCTGGGCGGCGAAGGTGATGTGGATAACGCACCATGGCCGGTTGCAGACGAAAAAGCGATGGTTGAGAACACCACGCTGGTTGTCGTACAGGTTAACGGCAAAGTTCGCGGCAAAGTCACCGTGCCGGTGGATGCGACCGAAGAGCAAGTTCGTGAACGCGCAGGCCAGGAACATTTGGTTGCGAAATATCTGGAAGGCGTTACCGTGCGTAAAGTAATTTACGTACCGGGTAAACTGCTCAACCTGGTCGTTGGCTAAGCGCGGGAGGAAGCGTGCGATTTCTGACAACGTTATTGGTATCTCTTGCGGTGCTTGTCACCGCAGGTTGTGGCTGGCACCTGCAGAGCTCCACGCAGGTTCCTGCCAACATGAAACAGATGATTTTCATCTCAAGCGATCCGAATGGCCCACTGAGCCGTTCTGTTCGTAACCAGATGCGCCTTAATGGGATCGAGATTGTGGATGGCAGTTCCATTCGCCAGGACATTCCGTCCCTGCGTCTGGGCGGTGCGAGCATCGGTAAAGACACCGCGTCGGTATTCCAGGACGGCAGAACGGCGGAATACCAGATGGTGATGACCGTGACGGCGAGCATTTTGATTCCAGGTCACGACATCTATCCAATCAGCACCAAGGTTTATCGTTCCTTCTTCGATAACCCGCAGAAGGCGCTGGCGAAAGATTCCGAGCAGGACATCATCATTCAGGAAATGTACGACAAAGCCGCTCAACAGCTGATTCGCAAGCTGCCAAGCGTGAAAGTGGCGGATACTGAAGCCACCAAAGAGGAAGAGCAGCCTGCGGCGGACACCCCCGCTGCACCGGCAACGACTCGCACCTCTACTACTCTGGGTAACTGATGATTCGGCTGTACCCAGAACAACTCCGCGCGCAGCTCTCTGAAGGGCTGCGCGCGGCGTATTTACTCCTCGGTAACGACCCTCTTCTGCTTCAGGAAAGCCAGGATGCCATTCGCACCGCTGCGATGGCTCAAGGTTTTGATGAACACCACACCGTCTCGATTGACGCCAGCACCGACTGGAATGCCCTGTTCGCGCTCAGCCAGGAAAGAAGCCTGTTTGCCAGCCGCCAAACGCTGATGCTACTGCTGCCTGAAAACGGCCCAAACGCCGCCATCAATGAACAACTTGCCGGATTGACGGGCATGCTGCACGACGATCTGCTGCTGATTGTTCGCGGAAACAAGCTGACTAAAGCACAGGAAAACGCCGCATGGTGCAGCGCGCTTTCAGAAAGAGCCGTGCAGGTTTCCTGCCAGACCCCAGAGCAAGCTCAGTTGCCACGCTGGTTGGCGGCTCGCGCGAAGCAACACAACCTGCAGCTCGACGAAGCGGCAAGCCAGTTGCTCTGCTACTGCTACGAAGGCAACTTGCTGGCTCTGGCTCAGGCACTGGAACGCCTTTCTCTGCTGTGGCCAGACGGAAAACTGACGCTGCCGCGCGTCGAACAGGCCGTAAATGATGCGGCGCACTTCACGCCTTTCCACTGGCTGGATGCGTTGCTGGCCGGCAAAAGCAAACGCGCTCTGCACATTCTTCAACAGCTTCGCCAGGAAGGGAGCGAGCCGGTTATCCTGCTTCGCACGTTGCAACGCGAGTTGTTACTGCTGGTCAATATGAAACGTCAGTCGGTGTCCACGCCACTGAGAACGCTGTTCGATAAACACCGTGTCTGGCAGAACCGCCGCCCGCTGTTTACTGAAGCACTGAATCGTCTGAGTGCTGAGCAACTTCGCCACGCCGTATCGCTGTTGACTCGCACAGAACTGACCCTCAAGCAGGATTACGGACAATCTGTGTGGGCCGAACTCGAAGGCCTGTCGCTGTTGCTGTGCCACAAAAACCTGCCTGACGTCTTTTTCGAAGGTTGATATGACTGCGTTAAAAGCCATTTATGGCGGCACTTTTGATCCGGTGCATTACGGACACCTCAAACCGGTTGAGATCCTCGCCAACCTGATTGGGTTGGCAAAAGTGGTGATCATGCCGAACAACGTGCCGCCGCATCGCCCCCAGCCAGAAGCGACCAGTGCCCAGCGCAAAGAAATGCTGCAGCTGGCGATTGCGGATAAACCGCTGTTTGAACTGGATGAGCGCGAACTCAAACGCGACACGCCCTCTTACACGTCTGAAACGCTGAAAGCCTGGCGGCAAGAAGCAGGCCCTGCTCAGCCGCTGGCGTTCATTATCGGCCAGGACTCGTTAATCAATTTTCCGACCTGGCACGACTATCAAAGTATTTTGGGTAATACGCATTTGCTGGTCTGCCGCCGCCCGGGTTACCCGATGGCGATGAAAGAAGAGCAGCATCAACACTGGCTGGATGCCCATCTGACGCACCGTGCTGATGATTTACATGACTCTCCGTCTGGCAAAATTTACCTGGCAGAAACGCCCTGGTTTGATATCTCCGCCACGCTAATCCGTGAGCGCCTGCAAAAAGGGGAATCGTGCGCGGAAATGTTGCCAGAAGCGGTTTTGGCCTATATTCACCAGCACGGTCTTTATCAGGCCGTTTCTGAAGCTGACTGAACGCAAACTCCGCGAAAAAACTCTTTTCATCCTTATCCTTCCCGCAGACCATTGACACACCCGGCAAGGCTGCTATTCTCCGCAGCCAGACTTGTCCCACCATACTGATTTACAGAAATTGTTTTACAAAAATGGCGATGCAATCGGTGTCATTGGATGGGATGATAGCCCGCCGGTGCCATCCGGCCGGAGACATTTGTCCCGACTTCGTCCTGGATTCAGGTATACTGACGGGCTGTTCATATTGTTAATCTTCACCTGACCAGGGGGAAAACTTGCAGGGTAAAGCACTCCAGGATTTTGTTATCGACAAAATCGACGATCTTAAAGGCCAGGACATCGTGGCTATCGATGTTCACGGTAAATCCAGTATCACCGACTGCATGATTATCTGCACCGGCACATCCACTCGTCATGTCATGTCCATCGCTGACCACGTTGTTCAGGAATCTCGCGCGGCGGGCATGCTGCCACTGGGCGTTGAAGGTGAAAACGTCGCCGATTGGGTTGTCGTCGATTTAGGTGATGTGATTGTTCACGTGATGCAGGAAGAGAGTCGTCGCCTGTATGAACTGGAAAAACTCTGGGGTTAATGCGTGAAGCTGCAGCTCATTGCCGTTGGAACCAAAATGCCTGACTGGGTACAAACCGGTTTCACGGAATACCTGCGCCGCTTCCCCAAAGATATGCCGTTTGAGCTGGTAGAAATTCCTGCCGGCAAACGGGGTAAGAATGCGGACATCAAGCGGATTCTGGATAAAGAAGGCGAACTGATGCTGGCTGCGGCTGGCAAAAATCGCATTGTCACGCTGGATATTCCGGGGAAACCCTGGGATACGCCGCAGCTTGCCGTTGAGCTTGAGCGCTGGAAGCAGGATGGCCGTGATGTCAGCCTGCTTATCGGTGGCCCGGAGGGGTTGTCCCCTGCCTGTAAAGCCGCCGCAGAACAAAGTTGGTCCCTCTCCGCGCTGACCCTCCCTCACCCGCTGGTGCGAGTGCTGGTGGCAGAGAGCCTGTATCGGGCGTGGAGCATTACCACCAACCACCCTTACCACCGCGAGTAATGATGACCAGAGTAGATTAAGCAGCGGATGAAATTACAGAATTCTTTTCGCGACTATACGGCTGAGTCCGCGCTCTTTGTGCGCCGGGCAGTAGTCGCCTTTACGGGTATTTTAATCCTCAGTGGCGTGCTGGTTGTTAATCTCTATAATCTGCAAATTGTTCGTTTTACTGACTATCAAACCCGCTCTAACGAAAACCGCATTAAGCTGGTCCCTATTCCGCCAAGTCGCGGCATCATCTATGACCGCAACGGCACACCGCTGGCGTTAAACCGCACGATTTACCAGCTTGAACTGATGCCTGAAAAGGTAGACAACCTCCAGCAGACGCTTAACGATCTGCGCAGTGTCGTCGACCTTACCGATGATGACATCGCCAATTTCAAAAAAGAGCGTGCCCGCTCGCACCGTTTCACGTCCATTCCGGTCAAGGTCAACCTGACTGAAGTTCAGGTCGCACGGTTTGCGGTCAATCAGTATCGTTTCCCGGGCGTGGAAGTGAAAGGCTATAAACGCCGCTACTATCCTTATGGTTCCGCGCTGACGCACGTCATTGGTTACGTCTCGAAAATTAACGATAAAGACGTCGACCGCCTCGATAAAGAAGGCAAGCTGGCAAACTATGCCGCGACGCACGATATCGGTAAGCTCGGCATCGAACGCTACTACGAAGACGTGCTGCACGGTCAAACCGGTTATGAAGAGGTTGAAGTTAACAACCGTGGCCGCGTGATCCGTCAGTTGAAGGAAGTGCCACCACAGGCTGGGCACGATATCTACCTGACGCTGGACCTGCAGCTTCAGCAGTACATCGAGACACTATTGGCAGGCAGTCGTGCCGCCGTGGTGGTCACCGATCCGCGTTCCGGTGGCATTCTGGCGCTGGTGTCGATGCCAAGCTACGATCCAAATCTCTTCGTGGATGGTATCTCCAGTAAAGATTATTCCGGTTTGCTGAACGACCCGAATACGCCTCTGGTTAACCGAGCCACTCAAGGTGTTTACCCGCCAGCATCCACAGTGAAACCTTATGTTTCTGTCTCTGCACTGAGCGCAGGTGTGATTACCAAAAACACCGGGCTGTTTGACCCGGGCTGGTGGCAGTTACCGGGTTCCGACAAGCGCTATCGCGACTGGAAAAAATGGGGCCACGGCCACCTGAACGTCACCAAAGCGCTCGAGGAATCCGCCGATACCTTCTTCTATCAGGTCGCTTACGACATGGGTATCGACAGACTTTCCGAATGGATGGGCAAATTTGGCTACGGTCATTACACCGGCATCGACCTTTCTGAAGAGCGTTCCGGGAACATGCCAACCCGTGAATGGAAGCTGAAACGCTTTAAAAAGCCATGGTATCAGGGCGATACCATTCCCGTCGGGATTGGGCAAGGTTACTGGACAGCGACGCCCATTCAGATGAGCAAAGCGCTGATGATCCTGATTAACGACGGTGTGGTGAAAGTCCCTCATCTGTTAATGAGTACCACCGAGGAAGGTAAGCAAGTCCCGTGGGAACAACCGCATGAAGCACCAGTGGGTGATATTCACTCCGGCTTCTGGGAAATTGCCAAAGACGGGATGTACGGCGTAGCCAATCGTCCAAACGGCACGGCACATAAATACTTCGCAGGCGCGCCTTACAAGATTGCGGCTAAATCAGGTACTGCACAGGTCTTTGGTCTGAAAGCCAACGAAACCTATAACGCGCACCGCATTGCCGAACGTTTACGTGACCATAAATTAATGACGGCTTTCGCCCCTTATGACAGCCCGAAAGTGGCGGTTGCCATTATTCTGGAAAACGGCGGTGCAGGCCCAGCGGTCGGTACCATCATGCGCCAGATCCTTGACCATATTATGCTCGGTGATAACAACACCGTCCTGCCGGCAGAAAATCCGGCAGCCGCAGCCGCGGAGGACCAATAAACATGACGGATAATCCGAACAAAAAGTCATTCTGGGATAAGATCCATCTTGACCCCACCATGCTGCTCATCCTGCTGGCGCTGCTAACCTACAGTGCGCTGGTCATCTGGAGCGCCAGCGGCCAGGACATTGGCATGATGGAACGCAAAATCGGCCAGATTGCGATGGGCGTGGTGATCATGGTCGTCATGGCGCAGATCCCCCCTCGTGTGTACGAAGGCTGGGCACCCTGGCTCTATATCTTCTGTATTGTGCTGTTGGTCGCGGTAGATGCCTTCGGTGCCATTTCTAAAGGCGCACAGCGCTGGCTTGACCTGGGCGTGGTGCGCTTCCAGCCTTCTGAAATAGCCAAGATTGCCGTGCCGCTCATGGTGGCGCGCTTTATCAACCGTGATGTTTGCCCGCCAACGCTTAAAAACACCGCGATTGCCCTGGTGCTGATTTTCCTGCCAACGCTGTTGGTGGCGGCACAGCCAGACCTGGGTACCTCGATTCTTATCGCCCTTTCCGGCCTGTTTGTGCTGTTCCTTTCCGGGCTCAGCTGGCGTCTGATTGGCGTGGCCGTTGTACTGGTGGCCGCCTTCATACCGATACTCTGGTTCTTCCTGATGCACGATTATCAGCGCCAACGCGTGATGATGTTGCTCGATCCGGAAACCGATCCGCTGGGTGCGGGCTACCACATCATTCAGTCGAAAATTGCCATTGGTTCCGGCGGGTTGCGCGGCAAAGGCTGGCTGCACGGCACTCAGTCACAGCTCGAATTCTTACCCGAGCGCCATACTGACTTTATCTTTGCCGTTCTGGCTGAAGAACTGGGGTTGATAGGTTTCCTGGTTCTGCTCGCGCTGTACGTTTTACTCATTATGCGCGGGTTGTGGATAGCCGCGCAGGCACAAACCACCTTTGGCCGCGTCATGGCTGGCGGTTTAATGTTGATTTTATTCGTTTATGTCTTCGTAAATATTGGTATGGTAAGTGGGATTTTGCCGGTGGTAGGCGTTCCGCTCCCACTGGTGAGCTATGGGGGCTCCGCTCTCATCGTACTGATGGCCGGGTTTGGTATCGTGATGTCGATACATACCCACAGAAAAATGTTGTCGAAAAGCGTATAAGAGGTGCGCAATGATGCGTAAACAATGGCTTGGGATCTGTATCGCAGCGGGCTTACTGGCGGCGTGTTCGAGTGATGATGGCGTGCCACAGCAAACTGTCAGCGCACCGAAGCCGGCGGTCTGTAATGGCCCGGTGGTCGAAATCAGCGGTGCCGAGCCTCGCTACGAGCCTCAAAATCCTTCGGTCAATCAGGACTATCAGCGCGACGGCAAGAATTACAAAATCGTCCAGGACCCGTCGAACTTCAGTCAGGCTGGTCTTGCCGCCATTTATGATGCCGAACCAGGCAGCAACCTGACGGCTTCTGGTGAGCCTTTTGATCCGATGCAACTCACTGCCGCTCACCCGACGCTGCCTGTGCCAAGCTACGCACGTATTACCAACCTCGCGAACGGCCGCATGCTGATTGTGCGTATTAACGATCGCGGCCCTTATGGCAACGATCGCGTGATTTCACTTTCCCGCGCCGCAGCCGATCGTCTGAATACGTCCAATAACACCAAAGTCCGTATTGACCCAATTATTGTGGCCCAGGACGGCACATTGTCCGGGCCAGGTACGGCTTGTACCACTATCGCGAAGCAGACTTATGCCCTTCCCTCTCGCCCGGATCTGAGCGGCGGCATGGGCAGCGTTTCTTCTGCGCCTGAACCACAGTCTGGTCAGGGCGATGTTCGCGCAATCAGTAACGATACGCTGAAGCCGGAAGATGCCACCGGCGCACCGGTGAACAGCAGCGGCTTCCTTGGTGCACCGACAACGCTGAACAGCGGTGTACTGGAAGGTAGCGAACCGGCACCTCAGCCAGCCGCGCAACCTGCTGCTCAACAGCCTGTTGCCACACAAAACACGCCAGTGACTGCGCCGGGTTCTGTTCAGGGTAGCGTTGCTCCAAGCGCTGCGCCTGTTGCAGCCACTGCGACAACCGCCAGCGGCAGTTATGTGGTTCAGGTGGGTGCAGTGAGCGATCAGGCTCGTGCTCAGCAATATCAACAGCGCCTCAGCCAGCAGTTTGCTGTACCGGGTCGGGTGACGCAAAACGGTGCGGTCTGGCGTATTCAGTTAGGGCCGTTTAACAGCAAAGCGGATGCCAGTACTCTGCAACAACGTTTGCAAAGCGAAGCGCAGCTGCAGTCATTTATTACACACGCCAACTAAAGGCAGATAAGCATCCTGGCGCGCTGAGTATGTAAAAATCATTAACAAAGTCGCGCGCAATGCAGGATGCCTGACCTTATAGCAAATGCTATAGTTAGGCACTTTTTTTCACTCCATCACGGATGTCGTTGTTCTGACCATGAAGACCTCTTTCTCTGCTCGTTTACTTATCACGGCGCTGTCCGTTGCGGCACTGACCACAGCCGCCCACGCTGATGACCTGAACATCAAAACCATGATCCCTGGCGTTCCGCAGATTGACGCGGAATCCTACATTCTGATCGACTACAACTCAGGTAAAGTCCTGGCAGAGCAGAACGCTGACTCCCGCCGTGACCCGGCCAGTCTGACCAAAATGATGACCAGCTATGTCATCGGTCAGGCGATGAAAGCAGGCAAGTTCAAAGAGTCTGATCTCGTCACCGTCGGCACCGACGCCTGGGCAACTGGCAACCCGGTATTCAAAGGTTCATCTCTGATGTTCCTGAAACCCGGCATGCAGGTTCCCGTTTCA
Organism: Scandinavium sp. NPDC088450; assembly: GCF_044900545.1. Taxonomy (NCBI): domain Bacteria; kingdom Pseudomonadati; phylum Pseudomonadota; class Gammaproteobacteria; order Enterobacterales; family Enterobacteriaceae; genus Scandinavium; species Scandinavium sp. NPDC088450. The sequence goes on from NZ_JBJDNI010000024.1 coordinate 47,339, forward strand.
CAGCTGATTCGCGGTATCAACCTGCAATCCGGTAACGATGCTTGTGTGGCCATGGCCGACTATGTTGCGGGCAGCCAGGACGCTTTCGTGGGTCTGATGAACAGCTACGTCACCGCACTGGGCCTGCAGAACACCCATTTCCAGACGGTACACGGTCTTGATGCTGATGGTCAGTACAGCTCCGCTCGCGATATGGCGCTGATTGGTCAGGCGCTGATCCGCGATGTGCCGAACGAATACACCATCTACAAAGAAAAAGAGTTTACCTTCAACGGTATCCGTCAGATGAACCGTAACGGTCTGCTGTGGGACAACAGCCTGAACGTTGACGGCATCAAAACCGGCCATACTGATAAAGCGGGTTACAACCTCGTAGCCTCCGCAACTGAAGGCCAGATGCGTCTGGTGTCCGCCGTCATGGGTGGCCGCACCTACAAGGGCCGTGAAACCGAAAGTAAAAAACTGCTGACCTGGGGCTTCCGCTTCTTCGAAACCGTCAACCCAATCAAAGCCGGTAAAGAGTTTGCCTCTGAGCCAGCCTGGTTCGGTGACACCGACCGCGCTTCACTGGGTGTGGATAAAGATGTTTATCTGACTATCCCACGCGGTCGCATGAAAGATCTGAAAGCGAGCTACGTTCTGAACAATGCTGAGTTGCACGCTCCGCTGCAGAAAAACCAGGTGGTTGGTACGATCAACTTCCAGCTCGATGGCAAAACCATTGAACAGCGCCCACTGGTTGTCCTGCAGGAAATCCCTGAAGGCAACTTCTTCGGCAAGATGATTGATTACATTAAATTAATGTTCCACCACTGGTTTGGTTAAAAATTACACACTTGAAAGTGTGATTTCCATCCCCATATACTAAGCATCATGATAACGACTCCCGTGGCACGCCGCGGGAGTCGTCTTTTTAAACCACCGGAGCTGACATGAAAACCAAACTTAACGAACTGCTTGAATTCCCTACTTCATTTACCTACAAGGTGATGGGTTTGGCGAAGCCTGAGCTGGTTGATCAGGTGGTGGAAGTGGTCCAGCGCCACGCGCCAGGTGATTACTCCCCGCAAGTAAAACCAAGCAGCAAAGGCAACTACCACTCAGTCTCCATCACCATTACCGCCACTCACATTGAGCAGGTCGAAACGTTGTACGAAGAGTTAGGCAATATCGAAATCGTACGTATGGTGCTGTGATCCCGCTGCCCGGCGCTCGCCGGGCAACACCGTTTCTGCTCTGTGATATACTCCCCGCTTATGTTTTCCCGTTCCGCGGAGTTCCCGTTTTGAGTCTGAATACCCTGCTGGTTCGTCAGCTTGGCGTCCAACCTTATGAGCCTGTTTCTCAGGCAATGCATGACTTTACCGATAACCGTGATGAATCAACGCCCGATGAAATCTGGCTGGTTGAGCACGAACCTGTCTTCACGCAAGGGCAGGCGGGCAAAGCGGAACACGTGCTGGTGCCGGGTGATATTCCGGTCATTCAGAGCGACCGTGGCGGCCAGGTGACCTACCATGGGCCAGGCCAGCAAGTCATGTACGTGCTGCTCAACCTGAAACGCCGCAAACTCGGTGTTCGCGAACTGGTCACGTTACTGGAACAAACCGTCGTGAATACGCTGGCCGAATTTGGGATCGATTCACATCCACGCGCAGATGCGCCTGGCGTTTATGTCGGGGAAAAGAAAATTTGCTCACTGGGGTTACGCATCCGTAAAGGCTGCTCGTTTCATGGTCTCGCGCTGAATGTGGCGATGGACTTATCCCCCTTCCTGCGTATTAACCCTTGTGGCTATGCGGGGATGGAAATGACGCAAATGCAGCATTGGGTTACAGAGGCTAAAACGGTAAATATTGCCCCGGTGCTGGTCAGGCATTTTTTAGCACTGCTAAACAATCCACCCCATGAATATATTACAGCTTAATATATTATACAGCAGGACCTGATATTTTGTCGGGTCCCCCCCCTTTTGCCTCGTTTTCCTTTACATTAATCACAACTTTCTATATTTTTTCTCCGCCCGTCTAAGAAGTTACTATGACGTGTACAAAATTTTACGTTAACACGCCACAAAAAAACGAGGCGACTCCGCAGCTCAAGATATAACTCATTAATAATAGTGAAATAATCCTGTCTCCGCGATAAAGTTGCCTCTCAAAAGCATAATAACAATAAAAACATTTTCAACTATCATTCATATTGTGAATGAATACGGAGTACAAGTGTGGAATATAACGACCAGCCGGAAAGCCGAATAAATCCGCAAAGAGAGAATGATACGCCGCAAATCTTCAGGACCCTGCGAAATATCGACCTCAATTTATTGACGATTTTTGAGGCCGTATATGTCCATAAAGGCATCGTTAACGCTGCGAAAATTCTGAATCTCACTCCTTCAGCTATTAGCCAATCCATTCAGAAACTGCGCACCATATTTCCGGACCCGCTCTTCATCCGTAAAGGCCAGGGCGTCACGCCAACCGCCTATGCCACTCACCTGCACGAATACATCAGTCAGGGCCTGGAATCCATTCTCGGCGCACTCGATCTCACTGGCAGCTACGACAAGCAGCGCACAATTACGATTGGGACCTCTCCCAGCGTGGGTGCGGTGGTCATGCCAGCCATTTATCAGACGATTAAAGAGCAATTCCCGCAGTTGCTGTTGCGTAATATTCCCGTTACCGATGTTGGCCTGCAGTTGAGCCAGTTTCAGACTGACTTAATTATCGACAGCAATGTTCACGACACGAGAGCCTTAAGCCATCACGTGCTGTACAGCGATCGTATTGTCCTTGTTGCCCGTGAAGGTCATCCGGTGTTTAAAACACCGCAAACGCAGGCGTCCTTGAGCCAGTTTGAGTACACACTGCTGATGATGGAAGGCGCGGCACATACTGAGCTGCGTAAGCGCGTGCATGAGATGTTCCCTGAGCGTCAAATCAGCTTCAGCAGTTACAACCTTGTGACGATAGCGGCGCTGATTGGTAACAGCGATCTGGTCGGATTGATGCCTGCGCGCTTCTTTACGCTGTTCTCGCGTTGCTGGCCGTTGCAGGTTGTGGATTTTGCGCCATTGCGGGATGAAGTTGTCGATTTTTCACTGCATTACAACAAGCTCAGTCTGCGCGATCCGGTATTGCAAAGCGTGATTACCGCCATTCGCCAGGTATTTTAACTCGCCGTCGAACCCCGTTTTTCCGTGTTGATGCGAACGAAGCGCACAGAAAGCAACATCTGGTTTACAAATTGCCGGGCTGGCAGGCTGCTTATCACTCTTATTGATGGTATACTGCCAGCCATCAGATTCAAAAATAGTTGATAAATACAACATTCCCTTGAATTGAAACGCTTTCCTTCGTTACTCGCAACTGGAACACGCACGCTATGAGTAAACCCATTGTGATGGAACGCGGTGTTAAGTACCGCGATGCCGATAAAATGGCCCTTATCCCGGTTAAAAACGTGGCTACCGAGCGAGAAGCTCTGCTGAGAAAACCGGAATGGATGAAAATCAAACTTCCGGCTGACTCCACCCGTATTCAGGGTATTAAAGCCGCGATGCGCAAAAACGGCCTGCACTCCGTGTGCGAAGAGGCCTCCTGCCCTAACCTTGCCGAGTGTTTTAACCACGGCACGGCAACCTTTATGATCCTGGGCGCTATCTGTACTCGTCGCTGTCCGTTCTGCGACGTGGCACACGGCCGTCCGGTTGCACCCGATGCCAATGAGCCGCAGAAACTGGCTCAGACTATCGCTGACATGGCCCTGCGCTATGTGGTTATCACTTCGGTTGACCGCGATGACCTTCGTGACGGCGGCGCTCAGCACTTTGCTGACTGTATTTCTGCCATTCGCGAAAAGAGCCCAAGCATTAAAATCGAAACGCTGGTGCCTGACTTCCGTGGCCGTATGGATCGCGCGCTGGAGATCCTCACCGCGACGCCGCCAGACGTGTTTAACCACAACCTGGAAAACGTGCCGCGTATCTACCGTCAGGTTCGTCCAGGTGCCGACTATAACTGGTCTCTGAAGCTGCTTGAGCGCTTCAAAGAAGCGCACCCGGATATCCCAACGAAGTCTGGCCTGATGGTCGGTCTGGGCGAAACCAATGCTGAAATCATTGAAGTCATGCGCGACCTGCGCCGCCACGGCGTGACCATGCTGACGCTGGGCCAGTACCTGCAGCCAAGCCGTCATCACCTGCCGGTGCAGCGTTATGTTAGCCCTGATGAGTTTGAAGAGATGAAAGAGGAAGCACTGGCGATGGGCTTTACCCATGCGGCGTGCGGCCCGTTCGTTCGTTCTTCCTACCACGCCGATTTGCAGGCGAAAGGGATGGAAGTCAAATAACGACTTCATGCTTTAAAAAAGGCCGTCGCGGCAGCGTGACGGCCTTTTTATTTTAGTGCACCATAACAACTCCCGAGCACCATTCAGGTGCACGAATAATCACCCTGAAACTTTTGGTTCACCCCGTTTACTCCCCTTCCTGTCAGGCAGCCTGCACGATTTCACCGGTTTCACATCGACAACTCAATTCTGGATCGTTTCATGCATTGCTTCAGCTATTCCGCACTGAAGGAGCACAACAATGTCTGCAAATGATTCTGGCGATCTGCTTTACGGTCTTGAAGAAAAACCTGCCCCACTTCCGGCTTTCTTGACGGCGCTTCAACACGTACTGGCAAGTCTGGTGGGCATCATCACGCCACCGCTCATTGTCGGCTCCGTGCTGGGCCTGAACGCTTACTTACCCTGGCTTATTAGCATGTCGTTGATTGTCTCGGGTGTCGGCACATTCCTCCAGGCACGCCGCTTCTATGGCATCGGTGCCGGGATGATTTGTTTGCAAGGTACCAGCTTTGCTTTTTTGAGTGTCATTCTGGCGGCGGGATTTAGCGTCAAAAGCAAAGGCGGCGGGCCCGAGCAAATCATGGCGATGATCTTCGGCCTGACGCTGGTTGCCGCCTTTATTCCCGTGGTCGTCAGTCGCTTTTTAGGCCAGTTGCGCCGCGTCATTACGCCACTGGTCAGCGGTACCGTCGTCTGCCTGATTGGCATCAGCCTGATAAAAGTCAGTATCACGGACTGGGGCGGCGGTCACAACGTGAAGGATTTCGGCGCTCCCGGCAATCTGCTATTAGGCCTGTTGACGCTGGGCACGATTGTGCTGTTTAGCCGCGCTCGCAATCGCTGGCTGCGTCTGGGCGCGGTGATCCTCGGGATTGCCATCGGGTGTCTCGCGGCAGCCCTCAGCGGAAAGCTGAGCTGGCAGCCGTTCAATCAGCCGTGGATTGCCGTCCCGCAGCCTTTCCGCTTTGGCTTTGATTTCGATTACACCCTCTTTCTGCCGCTGGCCCTGATTTCGCTCATCAGCATTCTGGAGGCGGTTGGCGATCTCACCGCAAACTGTTTGCTATCGCGCCAGCCCATTGAAGGGAATAGCTATGTCACGCGCCTGAAAGGCGGCATTCTTGCGGATGGCGTCAGCTGTATTCTGGCGGCCGTTTTCTCTGCCTTGCCGAGCACCACGTTTGCACAGAATAACGGCGTGATTCAGATGACCGGCGTGGCCAGTCGTCACGTTGGCGTCTGGATTGGCGCTTTGCTGGCCGTATTGGGGCTATTTCCCCTCTTTGGCGCTGTGGTGCAGCAGATCCCGGCCCCCGTTTTGGGCGGCGCGACGCTGGTGATGTTTGGCAGTGTACTGGCCGCAGGTATTCGAATCATGACTCAATCACCGCTCACACGCCGCGATATGCTGATTATCGCGGTGTCATTCGGCATCGGCCTGGGTGTGGAAGCCGAACCTGAATTTTTAAGCCATTTACCGGCCGTCTGCAAAAGTCTGTTTGGGTCAGCCATCACCAGCGGTGGGCTGATGGCCATGCTGCTCAATCTGATTTTGCCGGATGAACGTGCCGACAAGGCGATGGCAACAGGTGCCGTTATAGAGAAGTAATCCGCGCCCTGCGCGCCCCTGGATCAGCAGACAGGGCATAACTGAGCTGACTCACTCATTTACCTACAAGAGGAGTTAGCGATGTGCGCTAGCCGTATCTGGATCAAAAACCCGCAGGCGATTTTCACCCCGGACGACATCGATGCCCGGGGTGGCATTGTCATTGAAGATGGCAAAATCAGTGCCGTCCTCTCATCAGGTGAAACGCCTGACAAACCCTGCGATAGCATCTTTGACGCCCGTGAACATGTGGTTCTGCCGGGTCTGATTAATACCCATCATCACTTCTACCAGACGCTGACACGCGCCTGGGCACCGGTCGTCAACGAACCCTTGTTCCCCTGGTTGAAAACGCTCTATCCCGTCTGGGCCAAACTCACCCCCGATGCGCTGCATCTGGCAAGCCAGGTTGCCATGGCAGAGCTGTTGTTGTCCGGTTGTACCACCACCAGTGACCACCACTATCTTTTCCCTCAGGGCATGGAGAACGCGATTGATATCCAGGTCGACGTGGTGAACGGGCTGGGGATGCGGGCCATGCTGACTCGCGGCTCGATGAGTCTGGGCGAAAATGAGGGCGGGTTGCCTCCTCAACACACGGTGCAATCAGGTGAAGTCATTCTGGAAGACAGTCTGCGTTTGATCCGTCGCTATCACCAGCGCGGTGAAGGCGCACGGATTCAGATAGCCCTTGCGCCCTGCTCACCTTTTTCCGTTACCGAAGAAATCATGCAAGAGAGCGCGAGACTCGCCGAAACGGAAGAGGTTCGGTTGCATACCCATTTAGCCGAAACCCTCGATGAAGAGGCCTTTTGCTTACAACGCTTTGGCCTGCGTACCGTCGACTATCTGGAGAAAGTCGGCTGGCTCAGCGAGCGCACCTGGCTGGCGCACGGCATCCATTTTAACGACGATGAAATTCGGCGGTTGGGGAAAGCCCGCGTCGGCATCTGTCACTGCCCTGTTTCCAATATGCGCCTGGCTTCAGGAATATGCCCCACACTGGAGCTCGAAGCGGCAGGCGCTGTTATTGGGCTTGGCGTTGACGGCTCAGCGTCAAACGATGCCTCCAGCCTGATGTTTGAAACCCGCCAGGCACTTTACCTGCAACGCCTGCGCTATGGTGCAAAACAGATAACGCCACAGAAAGTGCTTCGCTGGGCGACGCAAGGGTCTGCTCAGATTTTGGGTCGTCACGATCTCGGTGAAATCCGTCCGGGTAAACAGGCAGATATCGCCCTGTTTCGTCTGGATGAATTACGCTTCAGCGGCAGCCACGATCCCTTGTCGGCATTGATTCTTTGCGGCGCAGAACGTGCTGACAGAGTCATGGTTGGAGGAGAATGGCGGGTCGTCGATGGCGAAATTAACGGGCTGGACACGCAAGCGCTGATTGCCCGGCATCGGCAAGCGGCGAAACAGTTGGTTGCAACTTTCTGACAGACAAAAACACAAGAGGCCGCAACGGGGTGTGTTGTGGCCTCTCTGAATCACTCTACGGCGATAGAAAAACGACGGGCTGGCTTGATGCCACTGGTCGTTTTGAAACGCGCCTTACTCTTTATGAGAGAGCTTTTCCGCTGGAACGTCGTCTTCAGCGCTCTTTTTCGCCGTGGTGTCGTCGTCGTTCATGGCTTTCTTAAAGCCTTTGATCGCTGACCCCAGGTCACCGCCGAGGGTACGCAGTTTCTTGGTACCGAACACCAGCACGATCAGTGCGGCAACCACCAGCAGCTTGGTAATACTAATCTCACCCATAGATACCTTCTTCATTAAAACAGGCTACAAAACGCGCCATCAAAACCGTAGCTAATTAACGGTCATTTCGCGACGGCACACAATAGCAATCTGTAACAAGGTGAATCAAGCATTGATTAAAAAAACATCACATAATTTGCGGTGGCGCAAAGCGACGGTTGTTTAACACCGGCAATTGCGAGCGAATTTCCTGTAATGAGTCCTTGCTGATCTCAGCATAGATAATCTGCGGTGAGCTTCCAGCGCCCGCAAGCGTCACGCCCAACGGATCAATGATTTTGCTTTGACCGATGTTTTTATTGCCACATTCGCCTGCTGCGACAAAGTAGCAAGTGGTATCCAGCGCTCTGGCCGTCAGCAAGGAGGCCCAATGATGCTCTTTTAACGGCCCGCGAACCCAGGCTGTTGGCAGCACAATGACCTCTGCACCGTTCAATGCCAGCGCCAGTGCAAGCTCAGGGAAGCGCAAATCGTAGCAGGTCATCAGCCCGACTCGCATCCCGCCAACGTCAATCAACGCGGGCAACGTGGAACCCGCATCGACGCGTTTTGACTCCTGCACGCTGAATGCGTCGTAAAGATGCAACTTCTGATATTGCGCCACTATTTCGCCGCGCCTGAGCGCCACCAGCGTATTCGCCGCTCTGCCTTCGCTCGTGGGAACGTGAATCGTCAGGATGGTGGTTAAGTCGTTACGGCGGCTCTCCTCAAGCAATAGCCGCAGGAAGCCACCACTAAGCGGCTGAGCCGATTTAACCGACATATCCGGGTCATTATCATCACGAGCCAGTAACGCCTCAGGAAGCACCAGCAGAGCCGCAGCATTGGCAGCAGCCTGTTGCATCAAGCTCACGCAAGTTTGGGCATTCGTCTCCCAGTCAGGGGTGACGGCAAATTGTCCTGCAGCAACGCGCATAGGCTCTCCTGTTGTTTATAACCATAGCCTTCAGCTATGTCCGGCGCTAAGATATTTCTTTCACTATTCAAATAGCAGGAATTGGCAGTGTTACAACTACTTTTGGCCGTTTTTATTGGTGGGGGAACCGGCAGCGTGGCTCGCTGGATGTTGGGGATGCGGTTTAACCCTCTGCATCATGCCATTCCCGTGGGAACGCTAACTGCAAACTTACTGGGTGCGTTTGTCATTGGTGCCGGGCTTGCGTGGTTTAATCGTATGACGCACATCGACCCAATGTGGAAGCTGCTGATCACGACAGGTTTTTGTGGTGGGCTAACGACGTTTTCGACCTTTTCGGCAGAAGTGGTGTTTTTACTTCAGGATGGGCGATTTGGCTGGGCGCTGCTGAACGTGGCCGTCAACATGCTGGGATCGTTCGCCATGACGGCGATGGCCTTCTGGATTTTTTCCGCTGCGCGCTGAATTCAGGACAAAAAAAACCCGCCTTAAGCGGGTTTTGTACTCTACTGTCGAAATGCTTAGATAGGCATTACGTTTGCAGCAGATGGGCCTTTGGCACCGTTAGTGATTTCGAACTCTACACGCTGACCTTCAGCCAGAGTTTTGAAACCGTTGGACTGGATTGCAGAGAAGTGTACGAATACATCTTTGCTGCCATCTTCCGGAGTAATGAAACCAAAGCCTTTGGACTCATTAAACCACTTAACGTTACCTTTAATCTTAGACATCAATATTACCTTTACATGAAAATGGACACAAATGCTGTGTCGGATAACAGTACAGCAATTGCGGGGCCTTTTGTCCAGCTTAACTTAACGAAAAAGTGATAAAAGTCTCTAATTTTTCGTTAAACCGGGAATTAGTCGTTGTTTTTCAACACGGCTCAGGCCCCACTACGCTGAGTACGTCATTTTGAGCGCTAAAACTGAAAGCGCATCCAGGCGAAGTATACGTTACCGTTGTTATAAGTGCCTGGAATATAAGTCATCTGGAACGTTGCCGGCCCGTAACCGATGGAAGCCAACGGCAACAAAACCGGGATGGGGATGTAATTCCAGTTATCACGCGCCGTGGCTCCGACGGTGTAACCCAACCCCAGATGGAACTTTTCGTCGCTTAGCGGCCGCCAGGTCTTCTCCCAGCCATAGCCACCGATCGGTTCCCATTTGTTGAAGGAATCTTTAAAAGCCATCAGATACAGGCCATGCCAGTTCCCTTTGTCATCCCAACGAGACTGACCAAAACCAGCGCCCCAAGGGCGTTCGTTGTACTTGTCCGTTTTCTCTTTGTCATACGCAAAACGCGCATGCCACGTAATAGCAGGCACGTAAAGATCGTAATGTTCAGGCGTATGCCAGGTTTCTGCGATGTTATCCCCAAGCGTTGAAAAAGCATCGCTCACCGTCGATGTAAAGCTTGCCTGCGCAGAAGACGCAAACAGCCATTGTGCTGAAAACACCCACACAAAGAGTAAAAATTTATTTAATTTTAACACGTTACCCTAACCACTTATTTGTTCTTACCTGAACAGAGTAACTATCGTAAAATTAATATAACCTTAACAAAAGCGGATTATTCCTTTTTTCAGATAATTCACAGCGCCGTTAAGACGCTGTTTATCATTATCAATAATCTGAATTTTAATTAATGCGTTTATGGTGCAGCATTTTATACAACGCGGGAATGACCAGCATGGATAACAGAGGCGCCGTCACCATGCCGCCAATCATCGGTGCCGCAATGCGGCTCATCACTTCAGAGCCAGTCCCACTTCCCCACATGATAGGCAACAACCCTGCCATTATCGTGGCTACCGTCATGACTTTTGGCCTGACACGTAACACCGCGCCTTCATGAATGGCACGCAGTAATTGGCTATTATCCAGTGAGCCTTGTGGTGACTTATATTTGTCAATAGCCGAATTCAGATAAAGCACCATAATAACGCCAAACTCTGCGGCCACTCCGGCTAACGCTATAAATCCGACCGCACTAGCGACAGATAAATTATATCCCAATAGCCACAGCAACCAGACGCCGCCAATCAGCGAAAAAGGCAATGTGCCCATAATCAATAACACGTCGGAAATACGTCTAAAGGTTAGCCACAGCAGCACGAAAATAATCATTAGCGTGACTGGAAGCACTAATTTCAGCTTCGCGGCAGCCCGCTCCAGATATTCAAACTGCCCAGACCACGACAGCGTAACCCCTTGCGGAAGCACGACTTTTTGCGCAACGCGCTGCTGCATATCCTCCACGGCTGATTTAAGATCCCGACCGCGTAAATCGACATAGATCCAGTTCGAAAGCCGCGCGTTCTCACTTTTGAGCATCGGTGGCCCGTCAACAATCTGCACATCAGCCACTTCCCCCAGGGTGATTTGTCCACCACCCGCGGTCAGCACTGGCAACTGCCGCAGTTTGTCGACGTTATCGCGCAGGTCGCGTGGATAGCGCACATTAATCGGATAATGCTCACGTCCTTCTATCGTTTGTCCTACATTTTCCCCGCCCACCAGCGTACTGACCAGAGACTGCAACTCAGTCACCGAGACACCGTAACGAGCGGCCTGCTGCCTGTTAATGACAATATCGACGTAACGCCCACCTGACAGGCGCTCCGCCAGGGCTGACGTCACGCCCGGCACATCCTTGACCACGTGTTCAATGTCCTGGGCGATCCGTTCGATATCCGCAAGATTATTGCCATTCACCTTGATCCCTATCGGGCTCTTAATGCCGGTTGCCAGCATATCCAGCCGATTGCGGATAGGTGGAACCCACACGTTCGCAATCCCCGGCACCTGTACAGTTTTATCCAGTTCTTCAATCAACTTAGCTGTGGTCATTCCAGGCCGCCATTGATCGCGCGGTTTGAAATGGATGGTCGTTTCCAGCATCGTCAGCGGGGCCGGGTCTGTCGCGCTGTCTGCCCTTCCCGCTTTGCCAAACACGCTTGCCACTTCAGGCACGGTTTTTATCAGCCTGTCCGTTTGCTGCAGCAGGCGGCTGGCTTCCCGCACCGAGATCCCCGGCAGCGTGGAAGGCATATACAACAAGTCACCTTCATCCAGCGGCGGCATGAATTCACTGCCCAATCGGCTAAGCGGCCACAGCGTTAACGCTAACAGGGCAACAGCCAACACCACCGTCGTCTTAGGCCGCGCCAACACTTTATCGAGCAGCGGTTCATAGGCCCGAATCAGCGCCCGGTTTATCGGGTTAGCCTGTTCATCCGGGATTTTGCCACGGATGAAATACCCCATTAGCACCGGCACCAGCGTAATGCCCAGCCCTGCGGCCATCGCCATCGCCCAGGTTTTGGTGAAGGCCAAAGGCGCAAACATTTTTCCTTCCTGAGCTTCCAGCGAAAACACAGGAATGAACGACAACGTGATGATTAGCAGACTGCAAAACAGCGCGGGGCCCACTTCAGTCGCCGCTTTCTCAGCAATCTGCCAATAATCAGTGCCAGAAGGTTGCTGTTCAGGATGCTCGTGCCGCCACTTCTCCAGCACCTTGTGCATGTTTTCAATCATCACGATCGCCGCATCCACCATCGCGCCGATGGCAATCGCAATCCCGCCAAGTGACATGATATTGGCGTTGATCCCCTGATAATGCATGACGATAAACGCCCCGAGCACGCCAAGCGGCAGGGAAACAATCGCCACCAGCGCCGAACGGAAGTGAAACAGAAACAGGGTGCAAACCAGCGCGACGACAATAAACTCTTCAATCAGTTTGTGCGTCAGCGTTTCAACCGCTTGTTCAATCAGGCCGGAGCGGTCATATACCGGTACAATCTCCACACCTTTCGGCAACGTTTTTTGCACCTCCGCAAGCTTCGCTTTGACGGCATGCAGAGTTTCCAGCGCATTCTTGCCGTACCGCATCACAATGATGCCGCCAGCTACTTCCCCTTCGCCATTAAGCTCAGCCACCCCACGGCGGATTTCTGGGCCAAGCTGCACTGTCGCCACATCGGATAACAGCACCGGAACGCCCTCACGGCTGGCGATCACTACCTGGCGAAAATCATCCAGCCCTTTCAGATAGCCAGTGGTGCGTACCATGTATTCAGCTTCGCCCATTTCAATCACGGCCCCCCCGCTTTCCTGATTTGCCGCTTTCAGCGCTGCCACCAGTTGCTGATGAGTCACGTTATACGCGCGGAGTTTGTCCGGATTGACCACTACCTGATACTGGCGAACCATACCGCCGACGCTGGCGACCTCCGACACATTGGGCACGGTTTTCAGCTCATATTTCAGCGTCCAGTCCTGAAGCGCCCGTAAATCGGCGAGGCTGTGCTTGCCTGTTTTATCCACCAGCGCATATTCATAAATCCAGCCAACGCCCGTGGCATCAGGCCCCAACTCGGCTTTAACCCCTTCGGGAAGCTGCGACTGAATCTGACTTAAATACTCCAGCACCCGCGAACGCGCCCAGTAGATGTCCGTTCCGTCTTCGAAAAGCACATACACATAAGCATCTCCGAACATCGAAAAACCGCGCACGGTCTTCGCACCTGGCACCGAAAGCATGGTGGTCGTCAGTGGCCAGGTCACCTGATCTTCAATCACCTGCGGAGCTTTGCCCGGATAACTGGCGCGAATGATGACCTGCACATCCGACAGATCAGGCAACGCATCCAGCGGGGCCCGCTGCACAGACCACCAGCCCCATATTGCCATCCCCAGAGCCGCCAGGATAATCAGCAGGCGGTTGCGTAAAGCACCACGAATCACGGCAGCTATCATTGTGCGCCCTCCGTCGGTTTCGTTGATTCAGGCAAGGCGCTGCGCAAGCTGGCTTCAGAATCAATCAGGAATTGCCCTGAGGTCACTACGCTGTCGCCTGCTTTCAGGCCGCTTCGGATTTCTGTCCAGCCGTCGGCAGACAGACCTGGCGTGACGTCTGCTGAACGGAAATGCCCGTCACCGGTTGAGAGAATCACCCGATTGCCGTTACCGGTAGCAATCAGCGCTTCCTCAGGGATCGCCAGTACAGGTGCCGCTTGCTGTGATTTAGCCAGCGCTACACGTACATACATGCCGGGTTTCAGTTTCTGCTGTGGGTTATCCAGCACGATGCGTGCTTTCAGGGTTCGGGTAGTGGTTTCCAGCTGCGGCAATACTTCACTCACGCGCCCGTTGAAGGTTTCACCGGGCCAGCTTTCTGCGAACGCACTCACTTCACTTCCCACGTTCAACACAGAAGCCTGGCTTTGCGGGTAGTCCACCACCAGCCAGACTGGGTCAAGCGTCGCCAGTTCAAACAACGGTGCCGTTGCCGTGACCTGAGCGCCTTCACGGGTATCAAGCTTCGCGACGTAGCCCGCGCTGTCTGCCCGCAACGTCAAGCGCGTCTGCGGCTTACCGCTTCGCTCCACCTGACGGATAATGTCGTCAGGCATAAATTGCAGCGCCAGCCTTTCGCGAGCAGCGCGAGTCAGAGCAGCATCACCCAACTGGCGTACCGCCAGATACTCTTGCTGCGCAGCAGTCCATGACGGAACCCACAGTTGCGCCAGCGGCTCCCCTGCTTTTACCCACTGCTGTGGCGCACGGACGAACAGCTTTTCAACCACGCCATTCGCCGGTGAGGGAACAGTTTGCAAGCTGCGCTCATCGGTACTGACCGTCGCCCACGCCTGGAATGGCGGCGTCAGGCTACGCAGTTGGGCTTGTTTCACCACCATCCCCAGATTCTGCTGTTGCTGCCCGCTGATGCTCACACCCCTTTGTGTCGGATTTTCATCTGCGTATTTGGGGACCAGTTGCATGTCCATAAACGGGGATTTTCCCGGCTTATCAAAACGCTGACCGGGCACCATCGGGTCGTACCAGTAAAGGACTTGCCGTTCAGGTTTCGCGCTTTCTGTGGGCATTTCATGACCCAGGGAGCCTGCGTAATACCCGCCAGCCGCGGCAAGCGTTGCCACAGCGAGGGCTGTCAGAATCAATGTCTTCACAGTGCTGTCTCCTGGGGGATCAGGTAACGAATCGCGGCCCAGTTACGGGCGACGGTTTTTTCGGCCTCGCTGGTCGCAAGCGTGGTGTCGAGCAAATCCCGACGAGCCGCTAACAACGCAGCAAGGTCGGATTGCCCGGAGCGATACTGCGCATTCAGCAGCCGGACTCGCTGCTGCTGCAACGGCAGCACTTCGTCACGCTGGCGCAACCAAAGGGTTTGCGCTGCCTGATATTCGGCGACCAATGTGCTGAGCTGCGCGGTGTGCGCCCGGGTCGTCAACGCCAGCTGATCGTTGGCCTGCATCGTGCGGGAGACATCGGCGGCATGATCTTTGTCCTGTCGTCTGGACTGAAACAGCGGCAAATCCACCGTGAACATCACGCCCGCCATATCGTCATAATCTTCCGAACGGTGAGCGTAATAGACCTCGACATCCACATCAGGAATGGCGGAGATAGCGGATTCAGAAGAACGTGCTTTGGCGGTAGTGGCCTCTTTCGCTGCGGCGATCACTTCAGGATGAAGCGCGATGCCCTCTTCAAGCGTTTTCTCATCCGCAGGCAGGCGCTGCCAGGCAGGGAGCTTGCCGGAAATCGCTGTGACGGATTCGCCTGTCAGTTGCAGCAATCGAGCCTGCGCCAGGCGTACATCCCGCTCGGCTAACGTGACCTTATCGCGCATCGCACTCAGGCTGATGCGCAGTGCCAGCACGCTATCCGGCGCAGAGGAACCCGCCGCCACACTGGCTTTGAGGACGCCAGGCTGATTTTCAGTTTCTTTGACCAGTGTGCGGGCTGCTTTTAGTGCTTGCTCTGAAAGCGCCAAATCCAGCCAGGCTTGTGCGGTATCACGTTGAAGATTGGCTAACAGCGTCATCGCTTTAGCATTCACACCTTGCGACTGCGCCTGCAAGGTTTGGGCTTTGCGATCGCGTTTTTCCTCGCTGACGTAGCGCTGCATAATGCCGACTTTCTGCATCGTCATGCCTTCGCGGGTAAACCGGCCGTCATTGCTTCCCTGAACGGGCACGTTTTCAATGCCGAATTTCAGTTTCGGATCGGGGAGCTCGCGGGCCGAATCGGCCATCGACTCCAGAGCTTTGGCTTCATTACGGCTGGCTGAAAGTTCAGCCGAATAGTTACGGGCAGCGGTCAGGGTCTGGTCGAGCGTCCACGCTTGCGCACTGGCAGAAGCGTGAAACAGCACGAGCAGCACCCCGCCGAGCCACTGGCTCAGCGTGTGTTTTTTCATGGTTATCCCCGGCTTAGTGGCGAACGGTCAGCGCGATAATTTCATAACGTCCATCAATCAGACTGACGTCAACATCTACCGGGTCGCCTACGTTCAGTTCCGGGAGAACAAGCGTTTTCGCCAAAGCGAATGGCATGGTCATCGGCGGCCATTGCAGCTCAGGCACGGCTTCATGAGAAAGCGTCAACGCATCAGGTGCGATAGCTTTCACGGTGCCTTTGACGTGCCAGGATTGCGCGACAGGCGCGGTGACAGAGGGAATATTTTCCGCAGCCTGAGCCGGGATAAAAATGAAGGCAGACAGCGCTATAACCAGCGCGTGAGGCAGTAAAAATTTCATGATGTTCTCCAGATAATCGTTAATAAGGTGAAAATTAAGCGAGTTATCAGGAGGTTTTATTCACGGAACCGGCAAAAACGGATCGTTGCCGGCGGCCCTGCTGCAGGAGGTTTCAGCGACCAGTCAGCGGTCATTCTCGCTTCACAGGGCGAGTCCACTAACGCCAGTGTGGTTGAGGCAGGAAGGGCAATCAGCGGTGGTTGTTCTAACGGCTTAGGCGCATCTTCCGGCACACAATGCTTTTCGCACAGCGGCGTCTTCATCTCGACTGGCTTCATGCTCTGGTGATCCAGATGCTGAAGCATCGCGCTGTCGCCCAACGGGCTCAGTTCACAGTGATGAGAAGCAATCGCCAGTTGGCTTTGCAGGATCAGCACGCAAAACGCCACCAGCAGCATCGTAAGATGCCGACGCAGGAAACGTAGTCGCCAGGTCCAGGAAGCGTTCATGAGCAATGCCGCAGAGAAAAAGTGGCCAGAGTATACGCAGCGTTAATTTCGATCGAAAAGCGCTTTTTAAACTCTTTACATTTCTGAGGGTTAGCATGAAAAACAGATGATATTTGTTAACTTATTTGTTTCATCTCAGCATCATTACGTTTAGCAATTATTCACCACGAAAATAGTTATAATGTGATAGCCGTGTTTATTTTGATTTTCAAAAGGGGTGTGGTGAGCGGTTTATTGATTTTCGTCAGTAAGCGTTGACCGTTTCTTCGGCACATTTCCACACTTCATATTTTACATTACCTTTCAGACAGATTTTTCTTTGGGCTGCAGGAACAGGAATCCATCATGCTAACGTTGTTTGAGCTCCTTATTGGGGTCGTCGTCATTGTGGGCGTCGCCCGCTACATCATCAAAGGGTATTCAGCCACGGGCGTGCTGTTCGTGGGCGGTCTGGCACTGCTGATTGCCAGCGCGGTTATGGGCCACAAAATCCTGCCAGCCAGCGCCAGTAGCACCGGCTACTCCGCCACGGACATCGTTGAATACATTAAAATTCTGCTGATGAGCCGCGGTGGCGACCTCGGCATGATGATCATGATGCTGTGTGGTTTTGCTGCCTACATGACCCACATCGGTGCCAACGACATGGTGGTGAAACTCGCCTCCAAACCGCTGCGTTTTATTAACTCCCCTTACTTGCTGATGATTGCGGCCTATTTCGTGGCCTGCCTGATGTCACTGGCGGTTTCTTCCGCCACCGGGCTGGGCGTCCTGCTGATGGCAACGCTGTTCCCGGTCATGGTGAACGTGGGGATTAGCCGCGGGGCCGCCGCCGCTATTTGTGCTTCTCCAGCAGCCATTATTTTATCGCCAACTTCCGGCGACGTGGTGCTGGCTGCGAAAGCCGCCGAAATGCCGCTGATCGACTTTGCGTTTAAAACGACGCTGCCGATTTCCATTGCAGCGATCGTCTGCATGGCGGTCGCGCACTTCTTCTGGCAACGTTATCTCGATAAAAAAGAGAACATTTCTCACGAGATGCTCGACGTCAGTGAAATCACCACCACCGCGCCTTCTTTCTACGCCATCCTGCCTTTCACCCCGATTATCGGCGTGCTGATTTTTGACGGCAAATGGGGCCCGGAACTGCACATCATCACCATTCTGGTTATCTGTATGCTGCTGGCGGCGATCCTCGAATTCTGTCGTGGTTTCAATACGCAGAAAGTCTTCTCGGGCCTGGAAGTGGCCTATCGCGGCATGGCTGATGCCTTCGCTGGCGTAGTGATGCTGCTGGTCGCCGCGGGTGTGTTCGCCCAGGGTTTAAGCACCATTGGCTTTATCGACAGCCTGATTTCCATCGCCACGTCGTTCGGCTCCGCAAGTATCATCCTGATGCTGGTTCTGGTGGTGCTGACAATGCTCGCGGCGATGACAACCGGTTCGGGTAACGCGCCGTTTTATGCGTTTGTCGAAATGATCCCGAAACTGGCGCACACCTCCGGCATTAACCCGGCGTACCTCTCCATTCCGATGCTGCAAGCGTCTAACCTCGGTCGTACCATTTCTCCGGTTTCCGGTGTGGTGGTTGCGGTGGCCGGGATGGCAAAAATCTCGCCTTTCGAAGTGGTGAAACGTACCTCAGTTCCGGTGCTGGTTGGGCTGATTGTCGTGATCATCGCCACGGAATTAATGGTGCCCGCAGGCGTGGTGCATTAATTTCGCGGAGTAACGAAAAGGCGCCTGAGGGCGCCTTTAAATTGCAGACAAAGAAGGAAAAAGCGTGGTTTTTCCTTCTTTGTGGTTAGCAGCCGAAAATCAATAAATTGATTTTCCTTGTTATTTATTGGGTGATATCTGCCCGTCTCTGCTGGCATGAAGTTTATCATTACTTTGAAAGGCGCCTGAGGGCGCCTTTTTTGTGCTTTAATGTTTCCTGAAACATCCATAGCAAAATCAGGAAAAACCATGTTCAGGAAGGATATCGCTGCCGCCTGCGCCGCCACGCTGATGCTGTGCGCGCCACTTACTCATGCCGACCCGCTCTCTGCCACACAGTACGGTGATTTCGACCGCTACGTGCTGGCGCTTTCCTGGCAGACCGGCTTTTGCCAAAGCATGCAGGACCGCAATCGTAACGAGCCCGATGAATGCCGCTTGCAGAAAGATGAAGCCGACAAAACCAATTACCTGACCGTGCACGGCCTGTGGCCGGGTTTGCCTAAATCCATCGCGGCCCGTGGCGTGGATGACCGCCGCTGGATGCGTTACGGCTGTGCCACGCGCCCTGTTCCGAACATGCCTGAAGCCCGCGCCAACCGGAAATGCTCTGCGGCAGAAACCGGGTTGTCACTGGAAATGGCAAACAAACTCAATAACGTCATGCCAGGCAGCGGTGGCACTTCCTGTCTGGAACGCTACGAATACGCCAAACATGGCGTCTGCTTTGGCTTCGATCCGGATGCCTATTTCGGCACCATGGTGCGTCTGAATGGCGAAATTAAGCAGAGCACGCTCGGCAAGTTCCTCGCCGACAATTACGGCAAAACCGTCAGTCGCAGTGCCTTCGACAGTGCGGTCGCCAAAAGCTACGGCAAGGAGAGCGTAAAAGCGTTCAAACTTACCTGTAACGGCAACCCGGCATACCTGACCGAAATGCAAATTGCGATTAAAGCCAGCGCCATCAACGCCCCCCTGACCGCAGGCTCTCTGTTGTCGCAGCCACACCCAGGCAACTGCGGTCAGCAGTTTGTCATCGATAAAGCCGGACACTAACGGCGTTCCTGCCGGCGATGTGTCTTACGTCGCCGGAAAACACTGCCATCGCCCTGTTTTTCATTCTGTTTGCTTATAAACGGATGCTTATCACATTTCCCCGTCACGGCCTTTAATCTTCAGCAAATGCATCATTTGTCTGGTAACAGTCCCCGCTGAGCTTTGCCCATAATCGCTGCAGACATTCACTGAGGGAATTCATGATGAGCAAGAAACTGATTGCACTTTGCGCCTGTCCGATGGGTCTGGCCCACACCTTTATGGCCGCTCAGGCTCTGGAAGATGCCGCTGTTGAAGCGGGTTACGACGTCAAAATTGAAACCCAGGGTGCCGACGGGATCCAGAACCGCCTGACGGCGGAAGATATCGCCACCGCCGATATCATCATTCACGCCATCGCTATCACCCCGGAAGACAACGAGCGTTTCGAAACGCGTGATGTGTACGAGATAACCCTTCAGGACGCGATCAAGAATGCCGCGGGCACCCTGAAGGAAATCGAAGAACTCATCGCCGCAGAACAACAATAATCCTCATTAGCAGGGGTGTGACATGGCAATTAAAAAACGCAGCGCCATTCGTCCAGCTTCGCCCGACGGCGAGGCCATTGCGCTGGCAACAGCGCCTGTAGAATCTGGTTCGGCCTTCTGGAAAGAGCTCCCGCAGCACATTATGTCCGGCATCTCACGCATGGTGCCGACGTTGATCATGGGTGGGGTTATCCTCGCCATATCGCAACTTATCGCTTATGTCTGGCTGGAGATCCCGCCTGATACCGGCATGATGGATGCGCTTAACTCCGGTAAATTCACTGGCTTCCATCTTTCACTGCTGAAGTTTGGCTACCTGACCGAATCATTTGGCGGCTTGCTCTTCAGCTTCGCCATCCCGATGTTCTCAGCCTTCGTCGCCAACTCCATCGGCGGCAAGCTGGCGTTCCCGGCAGGGTTTATTGGCGGCCTGGTGGCGACTCAGCCCACGCTGGTACTCAATTTCGATCCGGAAAAACTGAGCTGGCTTGCCACTAAACCGGTGCCTTCTACCTTCATCGGTGCGCTAATTATCGCCATTGCGGCGGGCTATCTGGTGAAGTGGCTCAACACTAAAATTTCCGTACCACAGTATCTGCTGGCGTTTAAAAGCACCTTCCTGATCCCGATTCTTTCAGCGCTGTTTGTGATGCTGGCGATGTATTACGTCATCACGCCGATTGGTGGCTGGCTGAACGCAGGCATGCGTGCGGTACTGCTGGCTGCAGGTCAGGCAGGTTCAATGATTTACGCCGTTGGGATGGCCGCCGCAACAGCCATCGACCTGGGTGGACCTATCAACAAAGCAGCTGGTTTTGTCGCGCTGGGCTTTACCACAGACCATGTGCTGCCGATTACCTCCCGTGCAGTAGCGATTGTTATCCCGCCAATCGGTCTGGGCCTTGCGACACTTATCGACCGCCGTCTGACCGGAAAACGTCTGTTCAGCCCGCAGCTTTACCCGCAGGGCAAAACAGCGATGTTCCTCGCGTTTATGGGCATCAGTGAAGGTGCGATTCCGTTCCTGCTGGAAAATCCTATCGCTACCCTTCCGGCTTATATGATTGGCGCCATTGCCGGGGCGATGACCGCCACCGCGCTCGGTGCCGTGCAGTGGTTCCCTGAATCGGCCATCTGGGCCTGGCCGCTGGTGACCAATCTGGGTGCTTACATGCTGAGTATTGCCGTAGGCGCGGTGATCACGGCGCTGCTGGTGGTGCTTATCCGCAACTCAATGCACAAACGCGGCAAACTGGCTATCGACACGCTGTAAGGAGAAAACGGATATGACTTTACTGGCAGCGTTACGGGCATGGCTGGAAGCAGAACAGCTTGATGGGGTCATCATCTCTTCCAGACAAAACAAGCAGCCGCATTTCGGCTTTGCGACCAGCTCCGGCTACGTGATTGTCACCCGGCAACACGCGCACATTCTGGTGGAATTCCGCTACTACAGCGATGTGGCTGCCCGAACGAAAGGCTATCAGTTGCATCTGCTGGACAGCGGACACTCTTTGTCTTCTGTGGTTAACCAACTGGCGCAAGAGGAAGATCTCCAGCGTCTGGGCTTTGAAGGTGACCAGGTGAGCTGGCAAACCGGCAATCAGTGGCAGACTGCAATGCACCCCACACTGGTTAGCGCGTCGCTGGATTCGCTGCGGCAGATTAAGAGCGCCGAAGAAATCGCCTTGATTCGGGTCGCCTGCGGGATAGCCGATGCGACAGCAGACCATATCCGTCGTTTTATCCAGCCCGGCATGCGCGAACGTGAAGTTGCCGCCGAGCTGGAGTGGTACATGAAACAACATGGGGCAGAAAAGCCTTCCTTCGACACCATCGTGGCCAGCGGCGCACGTGGCGCACTACCTCACGGCAAGGCCTCAGAGAAGGTCATTGTAGCGGGCGAGCTGGTCACTCTCGATTTTGGCGCGCAATACCAGGGATATTGCTCCGACATGACCCGCACGTTTTTGGTTGCGGGTCGATACACCAACGCAGAGCAGTCACCGCTCTACGGGGTCTATCAAACCGTACTGAACGCACAGCTGGCGGCAATTGCAGCCATTCGCCCCGGCGTGGCATGCCACACGGTAGACAACGCGGCAAGAACACTGATTAGCGATGCAGGTTACGGCCCTCATTTCGGACATAACACCGGGCACGCCATCGGTATCGATGTGCATGAGAACCCACGTTTTTCACCCACAGACACCACGCTGTTACAGCCAGGCATGCTGCTGACCGTCGAACCGGGGATCTATCTGGAAGGTGAAGGCGGGGTGCGCATTGAAGACGTTGTGCTGGTGACGGAAAGCGGCGCAGAAGTGCTGTATCAGACCCCGAAAACGCTGCTGATGACAGGAGAAGCGTAATGGATATCGCGTTACTCAAAGCCCTGAGCGAGGCCGATGCGATTGCCGCCTCCGAGCAGGAGGTCCGGCAAATTCTGCTGCGTGAAGCCGATGCGCTGGGGAAAGAAGTCCAGTTCGACGGTCTTGGCTCAACCCTGATTCGCCTCAACGAAAGCAGCGGGCCAAAAGTGATGATCTGCGCGCACATGGATGAAGTCGGGTTTATGGTGCGCAGTATTTCGTCGCAGGGCGCAATTGACGTCATTCCCATTGGCAATGTGCGCATGGCCGCTCGAGAACTTCAGCCGGTGCGTATTACCACCCGAAATGGCACTAAAATTCAGGGTCTGCTCGACGGTGAGCGTCAGGGCAACGAGGTGACAAAATTGCGCGTCGATGTTGGGGCATGCAATGCGGATGAAGTTGCCGACATGGGCATTGAACCTGGCGACCGCGTGACGTTTGCCACCCCGTTCAGTGAACTCCCCTTCGGGCGTGTGATGGGGAAAGCATTTGACGACAGGCTTGGCTGTTATCTGCTGCTCAGCCTGTTGCGCGAACTTCATCAGACCCCACTGAATGCTGAAGTCTGGCTGGTGGCAAGCTCCAGCGAAGAAGTGGGTCTGCGCGGCGGGCAAACAGCCACCCGGAAAATCAACCCTCAGCTTGCCATCGTGCTGGACACCGCCTGCTGGGCGAAAAACTTCGATTTCGGCAGCGACAACCACCGGCAAATCGGTGAAGGCCCCATGCTGGTGATGTACGACAAAACGCTGATCGCCCCACCTCGTCTTACGGCCTGGGTAGAAGAAATCGCCGCTCGTCACGCCATCCCTTTACAACGCGATATGTTCAGCAATGGTGGGACTGATGGCGGTGCTGTTCACCTTTCTGGCACCGGAATTCCGACCGTCGTGCTTGGCCCACCGACGCGCCATGGACACTGTGCGGCGTCTATTGCCGACGCGAACGATATCGACCTGACGCACCAGCTCCTGCTGGCGCTGCTCCACAACGTGAATGCCAAAACCGTTTCTCATCTGACGGACTTCAGATGCTGATTTTGCGCTTACAGGACTCGTTATGCTGACTCTCGACTTTTTATGCCCGCTGCCCAATGGCCTGCACGCTCGCCCTGCCTGGGCGCTGAAAGAGCAATGCAGCGTCTGGCGCAGCGACATTCGCTTTATCAATCACCGCATGAATACCCACGCCGACGGTAAAAGTTCGCTGGCGCTGGTGAGCACCGGCACCCTGTTTAACGACAGCTGCTCGCTGGAAATCAGCGGCAGTGATGAAGAGCAAGCGCGTCGCGTGCTGAAAGACTATCTCGACCGAGAATTCATCGATAGCGACAGCGTGCAACCCGCTGCCTCCGCGCCTGTCGCCCACCCTTTGCCCCGCTCGCTTTCTCGCCTGCGCCCCCACCTGCTTACCGGCAGCATTTTGGCCGAAGGAATTGGCAGCGGCGAACTGACCGTGTGGCGGAATGACAGCCTTGAGCGCTACCGCAGCATACCGCCCGGCCCGGAAGACATGACTCGCCTTGAACACAGCCTTGCTGAGCTGGCCGACAACCTCAACCACCAGCTGCGCGAACTTGGCGGTGAGAGCAAAACCATTCTCAGCGCTCACCTGTCGCTGATTCAGGATGAGGAATTTGCCAGCAATATCCGCCGCCTGATGCGTGACACCCAGCTTGGGCTGGCGTCGGCCATCATCGACAACATGGAGGCGATTTGCGACAAACTGCTGGCTTCAAGCAGTGATTATCTGCGCGAACGCGCCAGCGACATTCGCGACATCAGTGAACGGCTGCTGGATATCACCTGGCCGGAATACCGCAGCCAGGACGTGCTGCACCTGACTCGCCCAACCATCCTTATCGCCGAAGACCTGACGCCGAGCCAGTTTCTGAATCTCAACCTGTCGCAGCTCAAAGGCATGGTGCTGGAAAAAACAGGCCGCACTTCGCACACGCTGATCCTGGCTCGCGCCGCTTCAGTGCCGGTCCTGAACGGCTTTAGCGTGGCAGAACTTAGCGTATTCGAACATCAGCCGGTCATTCTGGACGGACAATGTGGCGTGCTGGTCATTGCACCCGATGAACCGGTCAAAGAGTACTACCAGCTCGCACGCCAGTTGGCTGACGCCCGAAGCGAGCGCCAGAGGCGTGACGCGGCGCTGCCCGCCGTTTCTCGCGATGGCCATCATCTCGAAATTGCCGCCAATATTGGCAGCGCCCTGGAAGCGCCCGGCGCGTTCAGCCTGGGTGCGGAAGGCATCGGTTTGTTCCGCAGCGAAATGCTGTATATGGACAGGCAAACGCCGCCGGACGAACAGGAGCAATTCGAAGCCTATCAGCAGGTGCTGATGGCCGCAGGCGACAAGCCGGTTATCTTCCGCACCATGGACATTGGCGGTGATAAGCAACTGAACTACCTGAATATCCCGCAGGAAGAAAATCCTTTCCTGGGTTATCGCGCAGTGAGAATTTATCCGGAATTTGCAGGATTATTTCGTACCCAGCTGCGCGCTATTTTACGTGCAGGCACCTGTGGCAATGCCCGTTTGATGATCCCCATGGTGCACAGTCTCGATCAGATTCTGTGGGTGAAGAACACGCTGAACGACGTCAAAATCGAGCTTCAGCAGGAAGGATTACGTTACGCCGATAACCTGCCGTTGGGGATCATGGTCGAAGTGCCTTCGGTCTGCTACATCATTGACCACTTCTGCGAAGAGGTCGATTTCTTCAGCATCGGCTCTAACGATATGACCCAATATTTGTATGCTGTGGATCGCAATAACCCGCGAGTCTCCCCGCTGTACAACCCTATTACCCCGTCGTTTTTACGCATGCTGCGCCAGATAACGACCGTTGCCCATCGCCATGATAAATGGGTCGGCATCTGCGGCGAACTGGGCGGTGAAACCCGCTATCTGCCGCTAATGTTAGGGCTGGGTTTAGATGAACTGAGCATGAGCGGGCCGCGCATTCCGGAAGTGAAAAGCCAGCTTCGCCAGCTCGACAGCGCCGCTTGTCGCGCACTGGCTGATAAAGCCTGTGATTGCCGCAGCGCCGAAGAGATAGAAGCGTTACTGAACGAGTTCACGCCTCAGGAAGAAGCCCGCCCACTGCTGGCGCTGGAGAACATTCTCTTTCTTGAGAAAGCGTGGCGTAAAGAGCAGGTTATCCAGCTACTGTGCGGGAATTTGTGCGTCACCGGGCGCACGGATAAACCGGCAGAGCTTGAGGAAGATATCTGGCAACGTGAAGAGATTGTCACCACTGGCGTGGGCTTTGGTGTCGCCATTCCGCACACCAAATCGGCGTGGATACGTCATTCGAGTATCAGTATTGCTCGCCTGCCCTCGCAGATTGACTGGCAATCAGAGATGGGCGAAGTGGAGTTGGTTATCATGCTGACGCTCGGTGAACGCGAAGGGATTAACCACGTAAAGGTCTTTTCGCAGCTGGCGCGCAAACTGGTGAACAAGCAGTTCCGCCAGTCGCTGATGGCCGCCACGGACGCACAAGACATTCTGGCCTTGCTGGAAACCGAACTGAGCTTCTGACGCTACAGAAAACGAGCCCGGTATTCCCCCGGCGTCAGCCCAAACTGACGCCGGAACAAACGGCTGAAATAGTCACTGTCCGCAAACCCGCAACGCAGCGCCACATCGCCAATCGGCAGGTGGTATTTCTGCAAAATCATTCGTGCTTTCGCCATTCTCACCCAACGCAAATAATCGACAAAACTCATCGTGCCCTGCTGGCGGAACAGCCGCGAAAGATGGTTCGGCGTGATGTTGAAAAAGCTCGCCACCGATTCCCGCGTCAAAGGCTGAGCGTAGTTGTCCTGTAGCCAGTTGCAGATGCTTTTGTACAAAAACTGAGGGCGGCTCGGCGCACCGTCCGCGCTGGTGGTGACACTCTTTCGGCACAGATGCAGCAGGCTGAGTGTCAAAGGCTGAATGATTTGCTGATCCTGCGGGGAGCGGCTCAACAGAGTCAGCGCTGTCAGCATGGCTTCACCTTCGCCACGCTGCTGGTGAGGAATTTCGATTTTGCGCAGCGGTTCCGGCGTACCGCCGTTGCGGCTGTCATAAAAGGCCATGCCCGTCCAGGCGGGCGCGAACACCATGCTTAACACCATCGAAGAGCGTGTGAACAACGGCACGTTAGCCGCGCGGGCAGGAATAAACAGCATCTCGCCTTGCCTGATAGTCTGCTGGCTCTCATCCAGCTTGTTGCCATATTCCCCACGCAGAACCACTTCCAGACGAGGTAAATCGAGGCACAATCCGCCTGCCGGAAGCGTTTTGGGCGATCCCGCAAACCAGACACGCCCTAATCGCTCAGGATTAAGCACCAGTCCACTCAGTAAGTCAGCAAAGAAACGTTGATCGGCAGGGAGTTGCGTAACAGGCATGCGGAAACTCAATGGCAAGAAAACGCTGAGTTTACCCGATTCATCCGGGGAAGTACGCCCGGCACATCACGTGCCGGGCATTTCCATTACGACTGAATAAACGCCAGCAAATCTTCGTTAATTTGCTGTTTGTGAGTGGTGCAAATCCCGTGAGAACCGCCCTTATAAACCTTCAGTTCTGAATGCGGCAGGATTTCGGCTGCCACTTTGCCACAGGTTTCGAACGGCACTATCTGGTCATCGTCGCCGTGAATCACCAGCGTTGGGATAGTCATCCGCTTCAGGTCTTCGCGCAGATCGGTTTCTGAAAATGCTTTAATACAGTCATAAAGCGCTTTAATGGAGCCCTGCAAACCCTGAGCGACAAAGCTATCGCGTACCGCTTCCGACACTTTTGCTCCGGCGCGGTTGTAGCCATAAAACGCCATGGTCAACTCGTGGAAGAACGCGCCACGATCATTCACCACGCCTTCACGAATGCCGTCAAACACCTCTTTGGGCACGCCGTTTGGGTTGAAATCGGTTTTCACCATGATGGGGGTGACGGCACCGATCAACACCGCTTTGGCCACGCGATCGGTACCATGACGGCCGATATAGCGCGCCACTTCGCCGCCGCCGGTGGAATGCCCGACATGGATTGCATCTTTCAATTTAAGGTGTGCCGTCAGTTCTGCCAGATCGTCGGCATACTGGTCCATGTTGTGCCCGTCCCAGGGCTGTGAGGAGCGGCCATGCCCACGGCGATCGTGTGCAATCACGCGGAAACCTCGTGAACCGAGAAACAGCATCTGGTCTTCAAACGCATCTGCCGTTAGGGGCCAACCGTGACTGAATACCACGGGCTGACCACTTCCCCAGTCTTTGAAATAGAGACTACTGCCATCTTTCAGGGTCAATTTATCGTAACCACTCATGGGATCTCCTGTTTTCTGAATAGGCTGACGCCGGGAGGCGTAGCGGTGCTTATCAAGAATAAGACAGATTTGAGATCGGTCACGTTTATCGAACAAATATTCTTCAAATCAATAAATCTTCCGGATATTTGAGCCCCGTCGCAAAGTGTTAATAAATGTGTCAGATCGTATTTACAGCACCCGTGATGTTACCAGTATCATGTTACCGGTATCAGTGATAAATGCAGGGATTAAGCCAGGCAATCACTACCTCTTTTGCTGTCACGATCACAGAGGATATTAAGATGACAGAAGTCACGAACGCACTCGGAGCCGGGACGCTGCTCGGCATCGCCGCAGGTGCCGTCGCACTCCTGCTGGTATTGATCATGCGCTTTAAAGTGCATGCCTTTTTAGCCTTAACCCTTGTCAGTATCGTGGTAGCGCTGCTGACCGGTATTTCGTTTGATAAAGTGGTTCCCACCCTGCTGACCGGTTTCGGTGGCACGCTGGCTGGCGTTGCCTTGCTGGTTGGACTTGGGGCCATGATTGGTCGTTTGCTGGAGGTGTCCGGTGGCGCGAAAGTGCTGGCCGATACCCTCATCAACAAGTTTGGTGAACACCGTGCGCCGTTTGCGCTGGGTGTGGCCTCACTGCTGTTCGGTTTCCCTATCTTCTTCGATGCTGGTCTGGTGGTGATGCTGCCTATCATCTTCAGCGTGGCGAAGCAGTTTGGCGGTTCCACGCTGAAATATGCTTTCCCGGCTGCGGGTGCTTTTGCGGTCATGCACGCGCTGGTTCCGCCACATCCGGGCCCGGTTGCGGCCAGTGAATTGCTTGGCGCGAACATCGGCCTGCTGGTGATTGTGGGTCTGATTATCGCCCTGCCAACCTGGTACATTGGCGCGTATCTGTACGGCCTGTATGCCGGTAAGAAATTTGACATCAAACTGCCGTCTTCTTTCCTCGGCGAAGTGGAAGCCGATGCGAACCACAAGCCGCCTTCATTCGGCATGGTACTGACCATTCTGCTGATGCCGCTGGTGCTGATTTTCCTTGAAACCGGTCTGAACACCGCCGTGGTATTAGGCTGGGTTGCCAAAGACGACACCGTGGTGAACTTCCTGCGTATGCTCGGTAAAACCCCGGTGGCGCTGCTGATCACCGTGTTCTTTGCCCTGGCTGTTTTCAGCCGTCAGCACAGCCTCAAGCATCTGGAAAAAATCTGTGACGGCGCATTAGGCCCAATCTGCGGCATCATTCTGGTGACCGGTGCAGGCGGGATGTTCGGTGGCGTTCTGCGTGCCAGTGGTATCGGCGACGCTCTGGCGGGTGTGCTGTCTGATACTGGCATGCCAATCATCGTTGCGGCCTTCGTGATTTCTACGGCCTTACGTGTGGCGCAGGGTTCTGCCACCGTCGCGCTGACCACCACCGCGGCGCTGGTGGCTCCAATGGTTCATGCCACAACCGGCATCAGTCAGCTTGATTTGTGCTTCATCGTTATCGCCATCGCGGGCGGCGCGACTGTGCTGTCGCACGTCAACGACTCCGGTTTCTGGCTGGTCGGTCGCTTCCTCGAAATGGACGAGAAGACCACACTGAAAACCTGGACCGTCATGGAGACTCTGCTTGGCAGCATCGCCTTCCTGCTGGCGCTGATTGGCAGCCTGATCTTCTAATGTGAGCCAAATCACTTCAAAGATCTGACGACAGTCAGTATGATGGCTGTACCCCAAAACCCTCGTCTTGCACGACGAGGGTTTTCTTTTGGATACAGGTACCTGGAAAAACATGGAGTAAACGATGACCAGACCCGCCATTATCATTAATGAGTTCGATGCCGAGCGTATCGACCGCCTGCTTGAGAAACCAGAATGGGCAAACTCCCCGGTGGCTCAGGCGCTGAATGATGAGCTGGACCGCGCGCAAATGTGCGCCCCGACAGAGATGCTGCACAACGTGGTCAGCATGAACAGCCAGGTAAGATTCCGCGATCTGACCAACAACGAAGAGCGTGTCCGTACGCTGGTGTTCCCGGCCAACATGACCGACAGCAGCACTCAGCTTTCCGTTCTGGCTCCGGTTGGCGCTGCCCTGCTTGGCCTGCGCGTGGACGACACCATCAACTGGACGCTGCCAAACGGCACCACGACACATCTTGAAGTGCTTGAGCTTATCTATCAGCCTGAAGCCGCTGGTGAATTCCACCGCTAAGCCTGCCTTTCAGAGGATGTCCCACACATCCTCTTTCCGTTTTACCCACCGACAAAACTTTACGCTCCCTGCGGGCCCGCTTTGCTATATTTGCGACGTGAATGTCACATAATCATTGCGATATGTGCTTGTATAAAAGCATCTATCACAAGGAGGAGAGCTTATGTACAACACGATCATTATGCCGGTTGATGTTTTTGAAATGGCACTCAGTGACAAAGCCGTCCGTCATGCGGAATTTCTGGCGCAGCAGGAAGGCGTGATTCATCTTCTGCACGCCATCCCCGGTTCCGCCAGTTTGACCATGAGCCGTTTTGCTGCCGATTTACGCCGCTTTGAAGAGCATCTTCATCAGGAAGCAGAAAACCGTCTTCAGACCATGGTTGAGCATTTCAGCATCGACCCGTCGCGCATCAAAATGCATGTGCGAATGGGCAACCTGCGCGATGTGGTCAACGAACTGGCTGAGGAACTGAAGGCTGATGTGGTGGTGATTGGTTCGCGTAACCCGTCCATCTCCACACATCTGCTGGGCTCGAATGCGTCGAGCGTAATCCGCCACGCGACTGTGCCTGTGCTGGTTGTGCGCTGAGGCGATAAAAAAAGAGGCTACCTTTCGGTAGCCTCTTCAGATTGCAGGTATAGTCTTACTTTTTTTGTATTACGCAGTTTTAGTGCGAATCAGGTAATCAAACGAGCTCAGTGATGCTTTTGCCCCTTCGCCGGTCGCAATGATAATTTGCTTGTACGGCACGGTGGTGCAGTCACCCGCGGCGAACACGCCTTTGACGCTGGTTTCGCACTTAGCATCAATCATGATTTCGCCCATGCGGTTGCGCTCGATAGCGCCTTCCAGCCAGGTGGTGTTCGGCAGCAGACCAATCTGGACAAAGATCCCGGACAGCGCCACATGGTGCGCATCGCCGCTCACACGGTCACGGTAATCCAGGCCAGTGACTTTGCTGCCATCACCTTTCACTTCCGTGGTCTGAGCGTTAAGAATAATGTCGACGTTTTTCAGGCTGCGTACTTTATCCTGCAACACCTGGTCGGCTTTCATTTCTGGCGCAAATTCAAGCAGCGTGACGTGCTCAACAATACCCGCCAGATCGATAGCCGCTTCAACACCAGAGTTGCCGCCACCGATGACTGCCACGCGCTTACCTTTGAACAGCGGGCCGTCGCAGTGTGGGCAATAGGTCACGCCTTTAGTGCGATACTGATCTTCACCCGGCACGTTCATGTTGCGCCATTTTGCCCCGGTCGCAATGATAATGCTGCGAGCTTTCAGCACGGCGCCTGACGCGGTTTCAATCTGATGCAGGCCGCCTTCAACGGAAGCCGGTGTCAGCTTGCTTGCGCTCTGCGAATCGATAACGTCCACATCATAATCAGACACGTGCTGCTTCAGCGCACCTGCCAGTTTCTGGCCTTCTGTTTTCGGCACAGAGATGTAGTTTTCGATATCCACGGTGTCCAGCACCTGGCCGCCGAAGCGTTCACCCATCAAGCCAGTTCGGATGCCTTTACGTGCAGAATACACAGCCGCCGCCGCGCCCGCAGGGCCGGAACCCACAATCAGCACATCGTAAGCTTCACGTTTGTTCAGCTCTTCAGCCGCGCGTTTTTCCGCCCCGGTATCCACTTTCGCCACGATTTCCGCCAGCGTCATACGACCCTGACCAAACTCTTTGCCGTTCACGAACACCGCAGGCACGCCCATCACGTTACGATCGGTGATTTCATTCTGGAACACGCCGCCGTCAATCGCGGTGTGTTTGATGCGCGGGTTCAGTACCGCCATCAGGTTCAGCGCCTGCACCACGTCCGGGCAGTTGTGGCAAGAAAGCGAGTAGTAGGTTTCGAATTCAAAATCGCCATCCAGCGCACGGATCTGCTCCAGCATCGCCTGCGCTTCTTTCGACGGATGACCACCGGTCCACAGCAGTGCCAGCACCAGCGAAGTAAACTCGTGGCCTAACGGAGAACCGGCAAAACGCGGCCCCTGGTTTGAACCTGGGTTGGTTATCAGGAAAGACGGCTTGCGCACCGCCAGGCTGTTGTCTTCTTTAAACGTCACCTGAGGTGAGAGTTCGGCGATTTCCGCCAGCAGTTCCTTGATTTCTGCCGATTTAGCGCTGTCGTCCAGCGTGGCAATCAGCTCAACAGGTTTGGTCAGTTTCTCAAGGTAAGCCTTGAGCTGGGTCTTCATGTTGGTGTCGAGCATCATTCATCTCCTGCGAATAAAACATCATCATGCAAGCGGCCTTGCGGCTGCCTGAATGCGGCTTGCATCATGGGGTTCGGGGAAAAACGGGTGCCTGAGCACCCGTTGATTGCCGGGTGGCACTGCGTTTACCCGGCCTGCGCTTTGCCAGGCCTGTTGGGTAGGCCGGATAAGCATCGCGTCATCCGGCTTCGCAGTGCCTGAAAGGCTTAGATTTTACCAACCAGATCTAAAGAAGGAGCCAGCGTCGCTTCGCCTTCTTTCCACTTAGCCGGGCACACTTCGCCTGGGTGGGAAGCGACGTACTGAGCGGCTTTCACTTTACGCAGCAGGTCAGATGCGTCACGGCCGATGCCTTCAGCGGTCACTTCGATGGCCTGGATGATGCCCTGTGGGTCAACAACGAAAGTGGCACGGTCGGCCAGACCTTCGTCTTCACGCATGTTGTCGAAGTTACGGGTCAGGGCACCTGTTGGGTCACCGATCATCGCGTATTTGATTTTAGCGATGGTCTCAGAGCTGCCATGCCATGCTTTGTGAGTGAAGTGGGTATCGGTGGATACAGAGTAAACGTCCACGCCCAGTTTCTGCAGTTCGTCGTAGTGGTCAGCCACGTCACCCAGTTCGGTCGGGCAGACGAAAGTAAAGTCAGCCGGATAGAAGAAGAACACACTCCAGCGACCTTCGGTGTCTTTCTCAGTGACTTCTACGAATTCGCCGTTTTTGAAAGCCTGGTTTTTGAAAGGTTTGATTTTAGTGTTAATTAAGGACATCTGTACTTCCTCCGTGTTTTCGTTGAGAGCTAAGGTAACCCACCCACCCCGTTTCGGCTAATGCGTTTCCTTTATCAAATCAATAAGCGTTAGCTAACAAACCATGTTGATGAAAATCGCCAACGTTTACTGCTGTTACTCAGCCGTTCACCGCAGATAGCGCCACAACGTAAAAAGGCCACCTTTTCAGGCGGCCCCGTTACCTGAAAGCCCCGAAGGGTGATTCAGTGCCAGTCAGGCTGGCTATGCGTTGCGCTCTACTTTACCTTGTTAAAGGTCGTAACAGCGGGAGGGATTACATCACCCACGCTGTGTAAGAGCAATTGCATCGCCCCGGGGTCTTATCTATGGTTGTGATAGGCTCAACCATTCATGATGGCATATCCACTTATTTAACAAGGATTTACTATGCGTAAACTGGCTCTCCTGCTTGCCCTGCTGCCGGGTCTCTCGGTGGCTGAAGAGCTTCCGGCTCCGGTCAAAGCGATAGAAAAACAAGGCATTACTATCATCAAATCCTTTGACGCACCGGGCGGGATGAAAGGCTATCTCGGCAAGTATCAGGATATGGGCGTCACCATTTACGTTACGCCGGACGGAAAGCAGGCGATTTCAGGCTACATGTATGACGAGAAAGGCACCAACCTGAGCGAGCAGATGATTCAGAAAGAAGTGTACGGGCCGCAAGGCCGTGAACTGTGGCAACAGATGGAGAAAGCGCACTGGATCCTCGATGGCAAGAAAGACGCTCCGCGTGTTGTCTACGTGTTCGCCGATCCGTTTTGCCCATATTGCAAGCAATTCTGGCAGCAGGCGCGCCCTTGGGTGGAGTCCGGTAAAGTCCAGCTTCGCACGTTAATGGTCGGGGTGATTAAACCGGAAAGCCCGGCGACCGCCGCCGCCATTCTGACGAGCGCAGACCCGAGCAAAACGTGGCATGATTACGAGCAGTCAGGGGGCAAGCTGAAACTGGATGTGCCGGCGACTATCCCGCCCGCACAGCTGGAGATTTTAAGCAATAACCAGAAGCTTATGGATTCATTAGGAGCCAATGCGACCCCGGCCATTTATTATCTGAATTCGGACAATATGCTGCAACAGGTTGTCGGCCTGCCAGATGCCGAAAATTTAAAAGCAATGATGGGTGAGAAATAAAGATTTCAGGCAGGGTTATTTTCAGATAATCTTGCCTTCTTTCTGGAAACCCGTTCACGTAATATTCATGAAGCCCCCGAGACCACATTATTCATTGAGATAATGAATGCGAAATAAAAATAAACAATATTAATATTTTAAATAGTAATGAATCCGTTTACTCGCACACCATAATTGTCTATTTTTGCCCGGTATATCAGATACCTTCAAAAGGCGATGGAATGTCTATCTATAAACTCCCCCTGGAGCAGACGGTGCTTGAGGCCAGTACGGAACGCATCTGCTGGACGCTGACTAATTTCGACCGAGTTTGCATCTCGTTTTCCGGCGGTAAAGATTCCACGGTGATGCTCCATTTAACCGGACAACTGGCACGAAAGCTTAAAAAGAAATTCAGCGTCTTGTTTATCGACTGGGAAGCACAATTCAGCAGTACTATCGACCATTGTGAAAAAATGCGCGCAGAATATTCTGACGTCATTGAGAACTTTTATTGGGTCGCGCTGCCGCTAACGACCCCGAATGCTTTAACCCAGTTTTCACCAGAATGGCAATGTTGGGAACCCGGTACGACCTGGGTGCGACAACCGCCAGCCGATGCCATCACCGACCCTGCGTTTTTCCCGTTTTATCAGCAAGGGATGTCCTTCGAACATTTTGTTCGCGACTTTGCCGAATGGTTTTCACAAAAACGCCCTGCCGCCGTCACCATTGGCATTCGTGCGGATGAATCCTACACACGCTTTCTGGCCGTGGCCTCACAGCGCAAACTGCGTTTCGCCGATGACAAACCGTGGACCAGCATGGCACCTGGCGGACATTGCTGGTACATCTACCCGATTTATGACTGGAAGACAGCGGACATCTGGACCTGGTTTTCACGCACCCAATGCAGCTATAACCCGCTGTATAACCTTATGTATCAGGCGGGTGTGCCTTTACGCTATATGCGGATTTGCGAACCTTTCGGCCCGGAGCAGCGTCAGGGGTTATGGCTTTATCACGTGCTGGAACCTGAGCGCTGGGCGGCGATGTGCGAACGCGTCAACGGCGTTCACTGCGGGGGCATCTATGCCGGGCATGATAATCAGTTTTACGGTCACCGGAAGCTTGATAAACCCGACAGCCACAGCTGGAAAAGCTACGCCCTTTTTCTGCTCGAAACCATGCCACCGCCGACCGCAGAGCATTACCGCAATAAGATAGCCGTCTATTTACACTGGTATCACAAGAAAGGAATGGCGGATATTCCGGACACTCAGGCAGCCGACACGGGGTCGAAAGATATTCCTTCCTGGCGGCGTATCTGCAAGATGCTGCTGAATAACGATTACTGGTGTCGGATGCTTTCATTCAGCCCAACCAAGGCTACACATTATCAGCGTTATAACCAGCGCATGGCGAAAAAGCGCGAGGAGTGGGGAATTTTATGCAAAAGCAAATAATTGAGCAGATGACCGGCTGGTTACACACCCTGAACGAAGCGGATCGTATTGAGGCGATCAATAGCTTTCGCCAGGCGCTGCATAGCGTCAGCCCGTTTAGCGATCACCCGATCGATTGCGTGCTGTGGGTGAAAAAAGAGCACATCGCTCCGAACGATTACAACCCCAACAACGTTGCGCCGCCGGAGAAAAAACTGCTGCAAAAATCGCTGGAAACGGACGGCTTTACGCAGCCGGTGGTGGTGTACACCAAAAGCGACCAGCAGTATGAAATTGTCGATGGTTTTCACCGCCATGAACTGGCGAAATCGAAATCGGCACTGAAAAAAAAGCTCAAAGGCTATTTGCCCGTCAGCGTGTTACAGCATCAGAGCAGTGACATCTCCAGCCGGATGGCGTCTACTATCCGTCACAATCGCGCACGCGGCCGACATCAAATTAACGCGATGGCGGAAATTATCCGCGAGCTGTACCAGCTAGGCTGGACGGACATTAAAATTGGGGTAGAGCTGGGGATGGATGCGGACGAAGTGTTGCGTCTGCGGCAAATTAACGGTCTGCAGGATTTGTTTGCAGACCGTCAATTTTCTCAAGCCTGGACAGTGAAATAACTACAGCTTGCACAGCCGTTCAGCGGCAGCCAGCAGCGTCGATTCCTGTTTCGCAAAGCACAGGCGAATCAGCTTATGCGGGAAGGGATCGGCGCAAAATACAGAAAGCGGAATGGCCGCCACGCCCACTTCGGTGGTTAACCACTGACAAAAACTCACATCGTCCACATCAGAAATCGCACTGTAATCGGCCAGCAGGAAGTAAGTGCCTTCGCACGGCAATATTTCCAGTTTGCTCTCTGCCAGCGCGTTAATGAACACATCCCGGCGCGCGCGATAGAAATCGGGTAATTCGCGGTAGTGTTGAGGTTCATTGCGCAGCATGTCTGCCAGCGCCAGTTGCGCAGGTGTGTTCACCGCAAACGTCAGGTACTGGTGCACTTTACGCAGTTCCGCACTGATCGCCGCAGGCGCAACACAGTAACCCACCTTCCAGCCGGTCATGTGGAACGTCTTACCAAACGATGAAACCGCCACCGCACGTTGACGCAATTGCGGATGGGCCAGCACGCTCGCGTGCCCTTGCGCTGCAAAACAAATGTGCTCATACACTTCATCGCTGATCACATAAATTTCACGCTCAGCAATAGCCTGCCATAACGCTTCAAAATCTGCTTTTTGCCAGACCGTCGCGGAAGGATTATGTGGTGTATTGAGGATAACCAGACGGGTACGATCGCTGAGCAAACCAGCAAACTCAGCCCAGTCAACGCGGAAATGCGGAGGCTGAAGCGCGATGCGTTTCAACACGCCGCCGGAAAGCTCCACCGCAGGGGCATAGCTGTCATAGCTCGGATCAAAGCAAATCACTTCGTCACCCTGACGAACCAGCGCCGTGATGGCCGCATACAGGGCTTCCGTTGCGCCCGCCGTCACGGTGATATCTGTAGTCGCATCCGGTTGATGGCCATAAAGCTCCGCCGTTTTCGCCGCAATCGCTTCACGTAAGGCCGGAACACCGGTCATCGGCGCATACTGGTTCGCGCCCTGCGAGACATGATACGCCAGCCTTTCCTGCAAATAGCGCGGGCCGTCGAAATCCGGGAATCCTTGCGACAGGTTAATCGCCTGATGCTCAAGCGCCAGGGCACTCATTTGCGTAAAAATGGTGGTGCCCAAATTGGGCAGTTTGCTTTGCGGGATCAGGGCGTTATGGCTCATGGTTTCGTTGACCGATTGTAATACTGTTGTTGAAGCCACTATAACACGATGTTAAGATTTGGCAATCAAGACGCTTAGACGTCTAAACGATAACATTATTCCTGTCCTGCTGGAGAAAGGTAAGATGACTGCAAACCTGCAAACAGACGCCCTCGTCGAAGCCTGTCACTGGATTGGCGCGAAAGGCTGGGCTCCCGCGACGGGCGGCAACATGTCGGTGCGTGAAGATGCGCAATGGTGTTGGCTCAGCGAGTCCGGTAAAGATAAAGGCTCACTCACCAACCGCGATTTTTTGCAGGTGGAGATAGCCACGAATCAGGCGCCATCGGGCCGAAAACCCTCCGCGGAAACCGGATTGCACACCCTCATCTATCGCCTTTTCCCCGAAGCGAACGCCGTGCTGCACGTTCATACGGTGAATGCGACTGTCCTCTCTCGCATTGAAAAATCGGCGGAACTGGTGCTCAGCGGTTATGAGATGCAAAAATCCCTGTCCGGGCAGACCAGCCATCTCGACAGTGTGCCGGTAGCGATTTTCGACAATGGTCAGGATATTGACGCCCTCGCCCGCCGCATTGAACATTACGCCAGCGAACGCCCGCTAAACTACGGTTTCCTGCTGCGCGGCCACGGATTAACCTGCTGGGGACGCGATGTGGCCGAAGCCCGCCGCCATCTGGAAGGGCTGGAGTTTTTATTCGAATGCGAGCTGCGCTTACGCCAACTGGAGAAACTATGATCCGCGCCATTGTGACTGACATTGAAGGCACCACCAGCGACATCCGCTTCGTGCATAACGTGCTGTTTCCTTATGCCCGTGAGCGGCTGGCGGCTTTCGTCAACGCCAATCAGGATGCGGAACCCGTGAAGGCGATTCTGGATAATCTGCGTGAAGAAATTGCTTCTGTGCAGGCCACCACCGAAGAGCTTATCGACACGCTGTTCGGGTTTATGGATGAAGACCGTAAATCCACCGCGCTGAAAGCATTGCAGGGTCTCATCTGGCGTGAGGGTTACGTGAATGGTGATTTTACCGGGCATCTTTACCCGGATGTCCTGCCCGAACTGGAAAAATGGAAACAACAGGGCATTGATCTGTATGTTTATTCTTCCGGGTCGGTGGCGGCGCAAAAACTGTTATTTGGCTACAGCGACGAAGGTGATATTACTCATCTGTTTAGCGGTTACTTTGACACTCACGTGGGCGCGAAGCGTGAAGTGCAGTCTTACCAGGCTATTGCCGCGCAAATCGGCCAGCCTGCGGGGCATATCCTGTTCCTGTCTGATATTCATCAGGAGCTGGATGCCGCTGAGCAGGCCGGTTTTCGTACCGTGCAGTTAATCCGTGGTGACGGCGATACCGCCAGTCATCATCACCAGGTTCCACGTTTCGACGACATTCATCCGGAGCAGATCACCTCATGAGCGCACTGACTATTTTCTCTGATGCCAACGCCAGCGAACCGACCTGGCACAGCACTGACGGCAGCGAAATTCAGCAGCAACTTAACGCCAAAGGCGTGCGATTCGAACGCTGGCAGGCAGACCGCGATTTGGGCACTGATCCCGCGCCCGAGACCGTGATCACCGCCTACCAGCACGCGATCGACAAACTGGTGCAGGAAAAGGGCTATCAGAGCTGGGACGTGATCAGCCTGCGAGCAGACAATCCGCAGAAAGATGCCCTGCGCGCGAAGTTCCTGAACGAACACACCCACGGCGAAGACGAAGTCCGTTTCTTCGTCGAAGGCACCGGGCTGTTCTGCCTGCACATTGGCGATGAAGTGTTCCAGGTGTTGTGCGAGAAAAACGATCTGATTTCCGTTCCCGCAGGCACACCGCACTGGTTTGATATGGGTTCCGAACCGAACTTTACCGCGATCCGCATTTTCGATAACCCGGAAGGCTGGATAGCGCAGTTTACCGGGAGTGAGATTGCGGACGGGTTTCCGCGGTTGGGGTGATTAAATTGCGCTAATGCAGCTCACGTGGAATTGTTCCGTTCACTTTATGACCTGCTTTCCCCTGTTATCTGGTTGCACGTGAACGGGTTAAGGGAGCCTCTCGCGGCTCCCTTAACAATCCCGGCGACCCCGCGAATGAAACCGGTGCTTTGCACAATATTCGGCCCATCCATGGGCCTCACCCCTTCGGGGCCAACGCAAGCGTTGTTCAAATTTGTTCCCGACAAATTTGTCCTCCCTGACAAACGGCTGCCTAAGGTCGGCTCAACTCAACGTCCCTGTCTCGATTCGCCTCAGTCCGCCATCCATGGCGGCCTGACCTTGTCATCCGATTGCCAGCTCGGCGGTTTCAGCGGGGGGCAACACCAGCGCCCACTGAAGCCGATGTATGGGGTTTTCGTCCGGCTGAAAATCGCCTCAACCTTCAGCGACTGGCCGGGGCAGCCCGCATGGATGCGGGCTGAGGGCGTGTTTTACAGGGACAAAATCGTCGGGAACGATTTTGAACAACGCTTGCGTTGGCCCCGAAGGGGTGAGCCCCAGGGATGGGGCGAATAACTTGCATCTCGCCCGACCCGATTAGCCCGTTGCTGAAGGTTGAGGTTCCGTGAAGCGGCGATTTTCTTTTGCCGGGAGCCGGGACAAATTTGTCAGGAACAAATTTGAACAGCGCTTGCGCTGGCCCCGAAGGGGTGAGGCTCATGGATGGGCCGAATAATGTAAGGGAATGGCGGTTGTATGAACTGGCACATAGGTAACACTTTAAACCGGGCACATGGGTAACAGGTTATAACTGGTACGGTAGACTGATTATGGAGGTTTATCGTGCC
>NZ_JBJDNI010000025.1:0-83314 GCF_044900545.1 Scandinavium sp. NPDC088450
TGAGGTCTCTTCTGTTTTGTTAGCGCAACCAGTAGATCACACTTCATCGTGCTTTTCACTTTTGTGGGGATACCTCAGCCCGCGGGGAGAGGGGATCAACCGGTATACTCTCTCTCCTTTGGGGAGAGGGCGGGGAGAGAGGACTTTCTTTACTCCCACATCCGGCTGGAGCTGGTTTGGTTTTCTCCCTCTCCTTTGGGGAGAGGGCAGGGGAGAGGGGTTATCACCGTATTCACAAAGGGAACCACCATGCCACTACACCGACCGTCGTTCTTTGCCAGTGCTCGCGGCCGCCTGCTGTTTTTCAACCTGCTGGTGGTGGCCGTCACGTTGATGGTCTGCGTCGCAGCCGTGCTCGGTTTTCGTCACGCCAGCCGAATCCAGGAACAGGTGCAGCAACAAACGTTCGACGACATGACGGGCAGCATGAATCTGGCGCGTGACACGGCTAACGTGGCGACGGCGGCGGTGCGGCTTTCTCAGGTGGTCGGCGCGCTGGAATACAAAGGGGAAGCCGAGCGTTTGCAGGCCACACAGCAGTCGCTAAAACGTTCGCTGGAAAAGCTGGCAGCCGCTCCGCTTGCCAGGCGTGAGCCTGAGCTGGTGCAGCGCATTATTCAACGCAGCAATGAACTTCAGCAGAGCGTGGCGGGCATGTTGCTACGTGGGCAACAGCGCCACCTGGAGCGCAACGCGCTGTTGAGTTCGCTCTACCAGAACCAGAGCTACCTAAGTCATCTGGAAGAAATTAATCAGCGTCAGGGTGAAGGCTCGCTTGATAATCAGCTGTTGCAGGAAATGGACCGGCTGCTCACTGCCGCGATTGAAACGTCGATGCCCCGCTCTACGGTGCGTCAACTGGATGAAGTCATGCACGCTTTGCCGATGCAAAGTGCTGATCCGCTGATCGCCTTCATTTTGCCGGATTTCGGTGCGGAATTACGAAAATTAGCCCCACTTTCACTCCAGCTTGAGCAAAGCGACCTGACGATCAGCTGGTACATGTTCCATATCAAAGCGCTGGTGGCCATCCTTAACGATGACATCAATCATTATGTGGCGCAGGTGGCGCAGTCTTCAGAGCAACGGGTGGCACAAAGTCATCGTGAACTGGGGTCGATAGTCGATCTCATCCTCAGTTTTGCTCTGTTAGCGCTGATTATCACAGGGTTCGCTGGCTGGTATATCTACCGTAATTTGGGCTCGAACCTGAACGCCATTTCCGATGCCATGTCGCGCCTGGCGCATGGCGAGCAGGATGTGCCCGTTCCGGCATTGCAGCGACGAGACGAACTGGGAGAGCTGGCGCGTTCGTTCAGCTTGTTCGCCCGCAACATGGCTTCGCTTGAGCACACCACCCGGTTGTTGAAAGAAAAAACGACCCAGATGGAAATCGACAAAATTGAACGTCAGGGTCTGGAACAAGCGCTGCTCCACAGTCAGAAAATGAAAGCCGTAGGCCAGCTAACGGGCGGGTTAGCCCACGATTTCAATAATTTGCTGGCGGTAATTATCGGCAGCCTCGAACTGGTCAAACCCAACGATACTGACGCACCGCGAATTTCCCGGGCGTTAAAAGCCGCAGAGCGTGGGGCATTATTGACGCAACGGCTGCTGGCGTTTTCCCGCAAACAATCGTTGCATCCGCATGCGGTAGAGATGAAAGGGCTGCTGGAGAATCTGGGTGAGCTGATGCGCCACTCTCTGCCTTCAAGTCTGACGCTGGATATCGAAGCGCAAACCCC
Source organism: Scandinavium sp. NPDC088450 (assembly GCF_044900545.1). Lineage (NCBI taxonomy): Bacteria > Pseudomonadati > Pseudomonadota > Gammaproteobacteria > Enterobacterales > Enterobacteriaceae > Scandinavium > Scandinavium sp. NPDC088450. Next base: position 1,746 of record NZ_JBJDNI010000025.1, read on the forward strand.
GGCATGGGCGGCGTGGATTGATGTTGGGCAACTGGAAAATGCCATTATCAACATGGTGATGAACGCCCGCGATGCAATGGAAGGGCAAGCTGGGATCATCAAAATCCGCACCTGGAATCAGCGCGTGACCCGCAGTGACGGGCGCAGGCAGGATATGGTGGCCGTCGAGGTGATTGATCACGGCAGCGGAATGTCGCAGGAAGTGAAAGCCCAGGTGTTCGAACCGTTCTTCACTACCAAACAAACGGGCAGCGGCAGCGGACTAGGGCTGTCGATGGTTTACGGTTTTGTGCGTCAGTCAGGTGGGCGAGTCGAAATAGAAAGCGCCCCGGGGCAAGGCACCACCGTACGCTTGCAGCTTCCACGTTCCACATTGCAGGCCATAGAGCGCACGCACGAAGAAATCATGCCGGAAGAGCAGCCAGCCGAACAGCTGGCGCTGGTGCTGGAAGATGAAACCGATGTGCGCCAGACGCTGTGCGAACAGCTGCACCAACTGGGCTGGCTGACGCTGGAAGCAATGAATGGCGAACAAGCGATAGCGATGCTGGATGCCTCGCCGGATATCGCCATGCTGGTGAGCGACCTGATGTTGCCGGGAAAACTGAGCGGCGCAGAGGTTGTCAGTTATGCGAGAAACCATCACCCGCAGGTGGCCGTGTTGATGATCAGCGGTCAGGATTTGCGTCCGGAACATAACCCACAACTGCCGGACGTCGAGCTGCTGCGTAAACCGTTCACCCGCACGCAGCTTGCGCAGGCGTTGCGTCAGGCGGCCCGTAATTGAGATTCCTCCGCTACCCGCCCCTGCCTGCGTTGATTACGCTCAGGTCAGTCCAACCCAGAGACTGACCTGATGAAACGTACAACCCTTGCGCTGCTGTTTTGTTCTCTGCCTTTGATGAGCCAGTGTGCCCGCGCAGACATTATCGATGATGCGATTGGCAACATTCAGCAGGCGATCAACGACGCCTATAAGCCGAGCAACGACCACGTTTACCACGACGATCGTGATGACAGCGATAACGAAGATGACAATCGCCAACAGGACACGACCCGCAATCGCCAGTATGACGATCGCTATCGCCAGCTTGAAGATCGCCGCCATCAGCTTGATGACCGCCAGCGCCAACTGGACCAGGAACGCCGCCAACTGGACGATGAAGAACGTCGGTTGCAGGATGATTACGACCGCTAAGAGTTTTTTACCTCTTAAGCGATACTTTGGGCTTTGGCAGTAGCTTTTGATTCAGGAAAGAAGCAAACAGCGCCGTCAGGATAGCAGCGACCACGCTAATGATCATCAGCGCGATCAACAAAGTCAGACACACGCTGGCAGTCATGCCGCGCCACTGCCCCAAGGCGGCAAGATGTGAAAATTCCATCAACCACTGAGTGTGTGTGGCGGAATAAAATAAGGCCATAAAAATGACAGGTAAAGATAGCGGTATTATTAGCACTGTAATAATCATCCTGTTCACCTCCCCTTATATCCTTCATATGTGAAGAAATAGCTATCTTTCGACTATTTCATATTTTCCCATTATTGTCTTGATGAGTTTCTCTTACTGTTTAATTAATTTATAGCTGAGCATAAATTTCAATTAAATAAAATCCATTTTTAATGAATTAGAAAATAAAAATAAACTAATTGTGATATTTCCTTTAAGGTTTGGTGATGCTTAGGGAGCTGTTCCTGGCTAGTGTTAAATGGCAGCGCGAGAAAAATGCAGTTATAGAGCGTTATTTTCGTTATCAGCAACTCAGCCTAATGAAGGGAAAAGACCATGATCAATAAAGCAGTTATCTTTACCGTGTTAATGGCCGTCAGTGCTGGCTCGCTGGCAGCAACCGAGATCCGCGATTCACAAATGTCGGGGATGAAAGAGAAAATCGGTAACGTCTCGGTTAACGTGAAAAGCGGAACCTTTGAAGAAGCCATGGCAGCACTCAGCAAAGAAGCTGATGCCAAGGGAGCTGAGTATTATCATATTACTTCACTGGAGCGTACCGGGATGAGTGCCGACATCAGGGCCACTGCGGTTATCTATAAATAAAAATATATGCTTTCCGTGCCTGGTATTATTGGCCGTAACTTTCTCCGTGAGTGAGGTTACGGCCTTTTTTATAGAGACGTATTGTCGACATTAACATAACGGCGATATTTTAAATCCGGGCGCTAGCTACTCCACTACAATCTCCATTCCATCAAACCCTGCTTCAAATCCTTCTGGTAACGCATTGTCCATCAGCCACTCGTCGAACTGATGGCTGATATGCGTCAGCACCACGCGCGGGCAGCGGAGTATCTCATTCAGCGCTATCACGGTATTCAGATCGCAGTGATTACGCGGGGTCTGTGGGCGCGGCTCGTGGCTGCAATCAATGATCATCACCTGCGGATGGTTGTTGAGCAGGAATTTGAGCGTCTTTTCCGGCAGCCCGGCGGTATCGGAGAGCCATGCTACGCGGCTGTGAGCCGATTCCAGCAGGTAGCCAAAGGTCAGTTTTGAATGGGTGAGCGGCAGCGCTGTGACCTGCAACCCTTGCAGTTCAAACACCACAAATGGTTCAACGGTGTGGCTGAAATCCAGTATCCCGGGATGTTTGAACAAATCGTCGCAGCCTTCTTCATCCGGCGGGCCGTAAACCGGGATTTTTTCCCCAATACCCCAGCGCAGCGGAAACAGCCCCTGGACGTGATCCATATGATAGTGGGTCAGTAAAAACTGGCGGAAACTGCCAGCCGGATGATGGTCCATCAAATCGGGGATGCCTGCATCCAGCAAGGTCACAGCCTCGTTATAGCGCACCTCGGCGCTACAAGGGCGACGGCGATAACCGGGATTCAGGCGAGCACGCTGACAGGCGACGCATTCGCAGCCGAAGGCCGGCACGAGCTGGGCGCCGCCGGTCCCGGTCAGACGGAGAGTCAGGCTCATGGTTTATCCTCGAAAATTGCCCGGCGGCAGGTTGTTTGCCGGGCCTACAAAACCCGTAGGCCGGGTCAGCGAAGCGCTACCCGGCAAGGTGTTCACAACGCTTTCTTAAAGCGAAAGTGACTTTGCAGATACCCTTCGCGCAGATAGAAGCGGTGCGCGTCGGTGCGAACTTTGCCGCTGGACAGTTCCATCAGGCTTGCGCCCTGCGCACGGGCTTCGTCTTCCGCCCACGCCAACAGTTTTTTGCCGATGTTCAGCCCGCGTACCTGCGGCAAAATGACCAGTTCCTGAATTTCGCCAATCCAACAGTTCAGGTTGAGCGGAAACATGATTTGCAAACCAATCATCCCGACCACGTTTCCGTCCAGCTCGGCTAACTGATAGTGCTGGTTCGGATTGTTGAGATTCGCGGCGAAGCCTGCCGCGAAAATCTGCCGATCGTAGTCTTTCTGTTTTAGCTCGCAAATCAGGCCGTAAACGGCTTCGGTGTCATCGAGGGTGGCGCGGCGAAGTTCACAGGGCATGCTGGCTCTCTTTTTGGTTTCCATGGGTACGAATCAGGTGCAAAAACGTCTCCACAGACTGTAGCAGACTGCCGTCGTTATTCAGCGTTAAACAGTCCGTCGGCGTGTAACGTGCCGCTCTGTCGAGACGCTGATCAATCTCTTTCTGTGTCTCTCTGCCACGCTGTTCCAGACGGCTTCGCAGCACGTCGGGCGACACCTGCAAGCAGATGGGGAGCAGCGCATCGGCATATCGCGCTTTGGTTTGTGCCAGATGTGCGCGCGAGCCGTTTACCACCACGTCAAACCCGGCGTGAAGCCAGACGTCAATTTCAATGCCAACGCCGTAATAGAGATTATTCGCATGCCAGCTCAGGGCGAAAAGCTGGCGCTCGGCGCGAGTAAAAAACTCGTGTTCGCTTAGCGCGATATGGTTTTCACTTCCCGCGCTGGCAGGGCGCGTAATGTAGCGGTGAGCCACTAACATCCGCGCTTCTTCCCGCTGGCGCAGCGCCGCCAGCAGGCTGTCTTTCCCGGACCCGGAAGGGCCGACTAACCAGATGAGCTTTCCCGTCATTAAAAGACCCTCTTGCCCTGACGCCAGACATGATCGATGTGGACGTTTTCGCCCTTGCGATGCACCAGCACGAGGTCGGCGCGTTTGCCTTCGGCAAGTGTGCCGCGGTCGTCCAGATTCAGCGCGCGAGCCGGATTGCGTGTCACAAGAGCAACCGCCTGCGGCAGCGTGAAGCTGTTGCGGCCGTCATCGGCGATGCGGAAGGCTGCATCCAACAGGCTTGCCGGGTAATAGTCAGAGGAAAGGATGTCGAGCAGGCCGCGAGCAGCCAGTTCATGCGCCGCCACGTTGCCGGAATGCGAGCCGCCACGCACGATGTTTGGCGCGCCCATCAGCACGTTCATGCCAAGCTTGCGGGAAGACTCTGCTGCTTCGAACGTGGTCGGAAATTCGGCGATAACGCTGCCAATCTGATGGGATTCGACGACGTGGTCGTGTGTCGCATCATCATGGCTTGCCAGCGCAATGTTACGCGCACGGCAGAGATCTGAAATCGCCATCCGATTTGGGTGAGACCATTCATCCGCCAGCGCGATTTGCTCGGCCTCAAAGCGCTCCATCTGATCGTTGGTCAGATGGTATTTGCCCTGATAGTACTCGCGGTATTTCGAGCGATCGGCGTACTGGCGCTGGCCCGGCGAATGATCCATCAGCGACACCAACGACACCAGTTCACGGTCAACCAGCTTTTCAAACAGCGGCAGGGTGGTGAAATGAGGCAGTTCGCAGCGCAGATGCAGGCGGTGCTCGGCACGATTGAGACCGCGTTTCTGCGTCTCCTCCACGGCGTTGATCATCTTTTCCAGATTTTCGAGGCGGTCGCCGCCGTCGCGCACATCCCCAATCGCCACCGCATCCAGCACGGTCGTAATGCCGCTGGCAACCATCAAAGCATCATGGCTGCTCATCGCGGAATGCGCGGGCCAGTCCACTTTCGGGCGCGGGGTGAAGAATTTATCCAGATTATCGGTGTGCAGTTCAATCAGCCCTGGCAGCAGCCAGCCGCCTTCGCCGTCCATCGCCTGCGGGCTCTGGCTTTGGGTTTCTGCGTAGGTGCGGATCACGCCGTCCTGAATGTCGATGGAGCCGTGCACCACTTCGTTTTCAAGCACTAACTTCACGTTGTTGATAATCATGCTGCAGCTCCCATCGGGTGCAGGCGGTCGGCGACAATATTGCGCACCGCTTCATCATGGAAAATGCCGACAATCGCCGCGCCGCGCGCTTTGGCCTCACGAATCAGTTCCACCACGGCGGCGCTGTTTTTCTCATCCAGCGAGGCAGTCGGTTCATCGAGCAGCAGAATTGGGTAGTCGACAATAAAGCCGCGAGCGATGTTAACGCGCTGCTGTTCACCGCCGGAGAACGTTGACGGCGCGAGGTGCCACAAGCGTTCCGGTACATTGAGGCGCGTCAGCAGGCTGGCTGCTTTGGCGTAGCATTCGTCGCGCGATACGCCGAGATCCAGCAGTGGCTGCATCACCACGTCGAGGGCAGAAATGCGCGGGATAACGCGCAGAAACTGGCTTACCCAGCCGATGGTGCTTTTGCGTACTTCCAGCACTTTACGCGCCGGAGCCGTGACCAAATCGACCCATTCGTCGCCGTGTTTAATGTGAATATGGCCCGCGTCGGGCAAATAGTTGGCGTACAGCGAACGCAGCAGCGTGGATTTTCCGCTGCCGGAATGACCGTGCAGCACCACACATTCCCCGGCTTCGACAGTCAATTCCGCTTTGTACAACACCGGCAGATGGATGCCGTTTTGATGGTGCAGGACGAAGGTTTTACTCAGGTTTTCAACGCGAATCATGTTGGCCTCTTGGTTCGGGTTGCCGGGTGGCGCTGCGCTGACCCGGCCTACACGGCGTGCATTTGTAGGCCGGGTAAGGCGTAGCCGCCACCCGGCAAAAATCAGTTCTGCAAAACGGATGACACGAGCAGTTGGGTATAAGGGTGGAGCGGGTCGTCGAGCACGCGGTCGGTTAAGCCACTTTCCACCACCTGGCCTTCTTTCATCACCATCAGGCGGTCCGCCAGCAGGCGCGCGACACCCAAATCATGGGTGACAATCACTACCGCCAGATCCAGTTCCACCACCAGGCCGCGCAACAGGTCGAGCAGACGCGCCTGAACTGACACGTCCAGCCCGCCGGTGGGCTCGTCCATAAACACCAGCTTCGGATGCGTGACCAGGTTGCGGGCAATTTGCAGACGTTGCTGCATGCCGCCGGAAAAAGTGGTCGGCAGTTCGTCGATGCGTGATGGCGGAATTTCTACCGCTTCAAGCCACTGCTGCGCTGTTTCGCGGATGTTGCCGTAATGACGCGCACCGGTTGCCATCAGGCGTTCACCGATGTTGCCTCCTGCGGAAACCTGACGACGCAGGCCGTCCATCGGATGCTGATGCACCACGCCCCATTCGGTGCGCAGCAGGCGGCGGCGTTCGCCTTCGCTCATCGCATACAGCGATTTATCTTCGTACATCACCTCGCCCTGCTGCGGTGCAAGGCGGGCAGAAATGGCTTTCAGCAGCGTGGTTTTGCCGGAACCGGATTCGCCGACAATCCCCAGCACTTCGCCCGGCCACAGCTCAAACGACACGTCGGTGAAGCCTTTGCCTGGCGCATAAAGGTGGGTCAGGTTAGTGACCGAAAGTAACGGCTGATTCATTGATTTAATGCCTCGCTCTGTTGGCGGCAGTAATCGGTATCGGAGCAGACAAACATCCGTTTGCCGGTGTCATCGAGCACCACTTCGTCGAGGTAGCTGTGGCGTGAGCCGCAAATGGCGCAAGGCTCATCCCACGCCTGCACGGTGAACGGGTGATCGTCGAAATCGAGACTTTCCACTTTGGTGTACGGCGGCACGGCGTAGATGCGCTTTTCACGTCCGGCCCCAAACAGTTGCAGCGCAGGCATCTGATCCATTTTCGGGTTATCGAATTTCGGGATTGGCGACGGGTCCATCACGTAGCGATCGTTCACTTTGACCGGGTAGGCGTAAGTGGTGGCGATATGGCCGAAGCGGGCGATATCTTCGTACAACTTCACCTGCATCACTCCGTATTCTTCCAGTGCGTGCATGGTGCGGGTTTCGGTTTCGCGCGGCTCGATAAAGCGCAGTGGCTCTGGAATCGGCACCTGGAAAATCAGGATCTGATCTTCCGTGAGCGGCGTTTCCGGAATGCGGTGGCGAGTCTGGATAAGCGTCGCGTCTTCGGTGCGCTCGGTGGTGTTCACTCCGGTCACGCGTTTGAAGAAGTTGCGAATCGATACGGCGTTGGTGGTGTCATCCGCGCCCTGGTCGATCACTTTCAACACGTCCGCTTCGCCAATCACGCTGGCCGTCAGCTGAATGCCGCCGGTGCCCCAGCCGTAAGGCATTGGCATTTCGCGGCCGCCAAACGGCACCTGGTAGCCAGGAATGGCGACAGCTTTGAGAATGGCGCGGCGGATCATGCGCTTGGTCTGTTCGTCGAGGTAAGCGAAGTTATAGCCGGAGAGGTTAGCCACGGTTGTGCTCCTGTTGCAGGCGTTTGAGCAGTTCCAGTTCGGCCTGGAAATCGACGTAGTGAGGCAGTTTGAGGTGCGAAACAAAACCTGCGGCTTCGACATTATCGGCGTGCGCCAGCACAAACTCTTCGTCCTGCGCCGGGCCTGCGAGGTGTTCGTCGTAGTCGGGAGCCTGAAGCGCTCTGTCCATCAGCGCCATCGCCATCGCTTTACGCTCGCTGAGACCAAACACCAGGCCATAGCCCCGCGTGAAGTGTGGGGCTTCATCTTCCGGCGCAACGAAACCGTTCACCATTTCGCACTCTGTCATCAGCAGTTCGCCAACGTTCACTGCAAATCCCAGCTCTTCTGGCACAATTTCCACATCAACATAGCCACTGCGAATTTCACCGGCGAACGGGTGGTTACGCCCGTATCCACGCTGTGTGGAATAGGCCAGCGCCAGCAAATAGCCTTCGTCACCGCGCATCAGTTGCTGTAAGCGAGAAGCGCGGGAGCATGGGTAAACCGGCGGTGTGCGGGTGATGTCGTCCGGCGTTTCGCCTGCGTCTTCTTCCGCTTTCGCCAGCCCTTGTTTGCTTAACAGGCTGAAGACGTGTGGGGAAGCGGCGGGCTGTTCATCGCTGGTGCGTAATTCAGGCGTTTCACCATTTGCCAGTAGCGTGAAATCCAGCAGACGGTGCGTGTAGTCATACGTAGGGCCAAGCAGCTGACCGCCGGGCACATCTTTGTAGACCGCTGAAATTCGACGCTCTAAGCGCATTTCGGCGGTGTTGAGCGGTTCGCTGACGGCGAGTTTCGCAAGCGTTGTGCGGTAAGCACGCAGCAGGAAGATGGCTTCAACGTTGTCGCCGCTGGCTTGCTTCAACGCCAGCGCCGCCAGTTCGCGATCGGCGATGCCGCCTTCGGTCATCACGCGGTCCACCGCCAGGTTTAGCTGCTGCTCGATTTGCGCGACGCTCAGTTCGGCAAGCGTTGGGTCGCCGCGACGTTTGCTTTCCTGTAGGGCGTGAGCGGCTTCAATCGCCTTCTCGCCCCCTTTAACGGCAACGTACATCAGCACACCTCCACGTGGGTTGTGCGCGGGATAGCCAGCAGGCGATCGCCGCAGGTCAGGATCAGGTCGACGCCCAACGGGAACGGGTGCGGGCGTTCGGTCAGTTCATGCAGAATGCAGTCCGGCAGCTGGGGAGCAATCATTCGCTCTTCGTTAATGCCCGCGCCGGTCAGACGCAGCATGCGCCCGCCGCTCAGGCTGTTGAGCTGCACAATCAGCGTGGCGCTGGTTTCTGGCGCAACGGCACTTCCCGCCGATAACGCATTGAGCTGCTCTGCGCTGATGCTGGTGTCGGTCACGGCAAACAGCGCTTGCTGAGGTTGATCGACCAACGGCGCATTGGTATGAAAACGCAGGTTCTGACGAGCGATATCGTTATCGACAGAAGCGGACAGCCAGACCGGGGTGTCGTTGTCAGCCAGCGTCAGCAGCACGCTGGTGGTGGCGGGCGTCAGAGGCTGCCAGCCGTGCTTATGCTGCTGCATCGAGACGATCACACCTGGCTCGCTCATGGCTTTCAGCAAACGACGGAAACTGTGTTGGGCATCCTGCACCGGAAGAGGGAAAGCAGTCTTCAGTTCTGTAGAAAAGGTCATGCGTTGTCTCCACGCACTAAGGTAAAGAAGTCTACCCGGCTGGTGTTCACTTCGGCGTGGCGGGCGGCAATGCGCGCTGCGCGCTCGGCTTCCAGCGGGGCAATCAGGGTTTCCATCAAGGTCTGAAAATGGTCATGGGTTTGCAGCAGTGCGTCGATCACGGCGCAGCGTTCGGCATGAGCTTTATCGCGCCCAAGCACCCAGCTATAGCCCAGCGTACCGTCCTGCAATCGAATGGCCGCGCGGGTCAGCGTGGCATCTCCCGCAAAGAAACGTGCGCCGGTTGCGCCCATGCGGGCCTGGATTTGCACCAGTCCACTTTCGGGGGCGCGGAGCGTTTCGTACTCAGGCGTCAGCTTCAGAGCCTGCATACGGGCATTCAACTGCGCGGGGTCACTGTGAGTCAGTGCGGCGATCCAGCGCTGACGGGTAGCAGTATCGAAAGGCATTCAGTGCTCCATGGTGAATTCAATCATGTCGGCGCGGGTCAGGCTGACGGAGTACTCCGCCGCATTGATCTGGCCTTCACGATGGTTCAGGGTGCGCACGCAAAGCAGCGGCGCCATATTCGGGATTTCGAGAATGTTGCTCTCTTTAGCCTGAGCGCGACGAGCGCTGATCCGGGTTTGTGTCCGGGTCAGGGTGAGGGTCAGTTCATCGCGCAGAAAATCGTGCAGCGACCCGCTGTTAAATCGTTGCAGAACAGGCCAGAAACTCATGTCGGCGAAGTAGTGGTCGATCAGACACAGCGCCACGCCATTCACCCGACGCAAGGTGCGCAGATGGATAACGTTGTCGCCTTCCTGAACCCCCAGCGCATCCGCCACGTGGCTGGAAGCAGGGCGCAGAACAGACAGCAATTTTTCGCTGGTTGGATGGCTACCCTGATCGAGCAGATTCTGGCTGAAGCGTGCCTGCGCGTTGAGTGGGTAATCAAAAGGCCTCATCAGCACCAGCACGCCAATCCCCTGACGGCGCTGGACCCACCCTTTTTCCACCAGTTGATCGATAGCGCGACGCAGCGTGTGGCGGTTGACTTCAAAGCGTGCCGCCAACTGGTGCTCGGCAGGCAAATAATCCCCGCAGCGATACTGACTGCGCAGCTCTTGTTCGAGCTTCGCGGCAATTTCCTCATAGCGAGTCGGATAACTGGTCGGATGTCTGGACAGGTGGATCATAGGGAAGTCCTCTTCACGGTTGAGTCGCCTGATGCCCTCTCCCCAACCCTCTCCCACGTGGAGAGGGGGCTTTTCTTTCACCCACTTCCAGGTGCTTAGGGGGCTTTTCTTTCTCCCTCTCCCTCAGGGAGAGGGCAGGGGAGAGGGTGAGAGCTCACCAGAAACTGCCGACATCCTGACGCGGCAATATGACAGCGCCGTTAAGGCCCGGTGACTGAACGATGAAGAGTTGAGGTAAGGCGTGTGACAGGGCGGGAGGGCCCGCCCGGAGTGGGAATTACTGCGGCTATTTGACGACGTTGATCATCCACGGCACGCCGAATTTATCGCTGACTTTGCCAAATCCGTGCGCCCAGAAGGTTTCCTGCCAGTCCATTTCGATTTTTCCGCCCTGTGCCAGGGCTTCGAACCAGCGTTTACCTTCATTCACGTCCTGTGTGTCGAGCACCAGCGTGAAACCGGAATAGCTGACGCTGCCGCTCATGCCGTCACTCATCATGATGTCGCTGCCCGCGATGCGGACGTTGGAGTGGGCAATGGCGTCAGGTGGAAACTGCATGCCGGAAGGGCAGCCTTCTTCGCTGTTTTCGGATTTCGGCATTTCGCCAAAGGTGATTTTGTAGCCCAGCTCAGCGTTCAGCGCTTGTTGATAAAAGGCATGAGCTTCGGCGCAGTTGCCGCCAAAAGAGATGTAGGGACTTAAAGACATAACCATGACCTCGGATAAAGGGACCCGATAAGTGTAGTTACGTTGGGTGAATGTCACCAGGCGGTACGGTTTGGGAGGGTTGCAGAGAAAGGAACTGTAGGCCGGATAAGCGCAGCGCCATCCGGCGAAAATGCCCGGCGGCACTGCGTTTGCCGGGCCTACAAAGACACTGACCGTGGGATATTAATTCTTCTTCACGAACTCGGATTTCAGCTTCATTGGGCCAAAACCATCAATTTTGCAGTCGATGTTGTGATCGCCTTCAACGAGGCGGATATTCTTCACTTTGGTGCCGATTTTCAGCATGGAAGAGCTGCCTTTCACCTTCAGATCTTTCACGACGGTGACGCTGTCGCCGTCAGCCAGCAGGTTGCCGTTGGCATCTTTGACAATCAGCGTGTCGGCATCGTCAGCGGGCTGAGCATCGTTCCATTCGTGGGCGCATTCCGGGCAGATAAACATCCCGTTATCTTCATAGGTGTATTCAGAATTGCATTTCGGGCAATGTGGCAGAGACATAGGAACCTCATAAGTGATAAAAATGCGCCACAGGCCGTGCAAATTGCGGCTGAGCGCCAAAAGTATCACTCATTATACTGCATATCCTTACGGTTGTCGGGACTATTTGCCAATGCCAGCGTTAACGCTTTGTTGGAATAAATTATTTCTCTTATTCTAAATTGCTGGAGAATGCCGTTTACGTTATGGTGAACAGGCATTTCTGAATATTACACAGCGCTATCATCTCCCTTCATTTTCGGCCGGAAATTTATATGCAATATATCCTGTCGAACGGTGTTTATAGCGCTACGCTGTATATCTCCTGGTTTTTTTACGCGCTGCATTTTCATCGTGGTGCGGATAATTATATAAAAAATTTAAATCGGGAAATAAAAAAGCCTGACAAATAAAAGTTATAAAATTTGCGTTAAGGGAATACTTTAACCATGTACACACAGACAATATTTGAACTGAGTCAGGAAGCTGAGCGTTTGCTTCAGTTGGCATTACGGCATCTGGACACGGTCACCGCGCTGCCAGGGGGCTTGCAGGCAGAGCAGGGGCACGCAGAAATCTCACCCACAGCGCACTCGGGCGGGCATCTGCTGGCTGCTCAGCAGGACACGCTGAATAACGAATTGCGAAAAATTACCCGGCTGGAAATGGTGCTGGCGATTGTCGGCACCATGAAGGCAGGGAAATCCACCACCATTAATGCCATTGTGGGGACGGAAGTTTTACCTAACCGAAATCGCCCCATGACGGCATTGCCGACCCTTATTCGTCATACGCAAGGGCAAAAAGAACCGGTATTGAATTTTATTCATGTCGAGCCGATTGAACGCTTAATGCACGAGTTGCAGGAAAAGTTGCGGGATATCGACAGAGCCAAACTGGCGCTTAAGCTTGAAGTGGATAAAGACATGAACACGCTGCTGGAACGTATTATCGGTGGCGTGGCATTTGAAAAACATTATCTGGGTGCGCAGCCTATTTTTCAGTGCCTGAAAAGCCTCAACGATCTGGTGCGCCTTTCCCGGGCGCTGGATGTGGATTTTCCCTTCGCGGATTACGCCGCTATCGAACACATTCCGGTGATTGAGGTGGAATTTGTGCATCTGGCGGGGTTGGGTGAAAACCCCGGCCAGCTGACGCTGCTGGACACGCCCGGGCCAAATGAAGCCGGGCAGCCGCACCTGCAAAAAATGCTCAACGAGCAGCTGGCTCGCGCCTCTGCGGTGTTGGCGGTGATGGATTACACCCAGCTTAAATCGATTTCTGACCAGGAAGTGCGGCAGGCGATCGCCGCTGTCAGCAAATCGGTGCCGCTGTATGCGCTGGTCAATAAGTTCGACCAGAAAGATCGTAATAGCGACGATGAAGAGCAGGTTCGGGCGACTATCTCGGGCACGCTGATGAAAGGCTACATCACACCTGGACAGATTTTCCCGGTCTCGTCGATGTGGGGCTATCTTGCCAACCGCGCTCGGCATGAGATCTCCACCTATGGAAAACTGCCTGATCATCAGGATCAGCGCTGGGTGCAGGATTTTGCCGAAGCCGCGCTTGGCAGGCGCTGGCGCACGGCTGATCTGGACGATCTGACTCATATTCGCCACGCCGCGGATTTGCTGTGGGAAGATTCGCTGTTTGAAAAGCCGATCAACATGTTGCTGCATGCGGCGCATGCCAATGCGTCGTTATTTGCGTTGCGTTCGGCATCGCATAAGTTGTTGAACTATGCGCAAACCTCGCGGGATTTCCTCGACTTTCGTCTGCAAGGACTGACCGTTACGGCGGATCAACTACAGGACAATATCGCCCGCCTTGAAGAGGACATGGCTCACTTTACAGTGCGCCAGCGGGTGGTGAGCGAAGAGATCAGCCACGAAGTCGAACAGGCGATGGAAGCCGCACAGGGTTTTATCGAGCTGCAGCAGCGTGAAATCCTGACGCTGGTGGAGAACAGCTTCAGTGAGGACAATCTGCATCAGATGAGCGTGACGCACGGCGCTGAAGTGCGCTGGTCACAGCAGGACGGTAGCGGGGAGCTGATCCTTGAAGATGAAGAACAGGCGAACCGGTTGCTGAGCCTTATCCGTTCCGATTGCGAAAGCACGATTTTTTCCTGTCAGCAGGGCATTATCCGCGAGCTGTCGCTGCGCTTTAGTCAACTGGAAACCTCGCTCAGCCGAACGCTTGATGATGCGCTGCGTCCGATAGAATCACACGTCAAAGAGGAGTTGCATCGCGCAGGGTTCCGCACACGAATTACGCTGCCGGTGTTTCAGTCCGGATCGTTACAAATCACGATGCCACAATGGTTTAACGGGGCTATCGCGGCGGAAGAAAGCCCGGTGGGCAATGCCCGTGGCGGCATGCGTGAAACGGTCAGTCGCTGGCTGAACAACCCCAATTGGGGCTGGGACGATTATGTGATGACCAAAACGCGCTACATCATTGATGTGAATGCGATTAAAGGTCGAATTCTCGACAGCGTCGCGACCTTCTGTTCACAAATCCTTAAAGCTTTGGCGGCGCAAGTCGATGTCTCTGTTACGGCGGGAATGGCGACGTTCTTCGCAGAGTTTTCGCAAAGCCTCAGTAGCTTGCAAAAAAGCCTGCAGGAGAGCCTGACGCTCCGCCAACACCACCAGTCCACGGTGGCCGTGCTTTGCCAGAAGCTTCAGCAAAGCCTGGCGACGGTACGCTGGATTGAAGAGGATGCGCGCCTGTTGCGCGATGATATTCAAACCCTTTTTGCGGCTGAACAGAGATGAACACGCGATTGCTGGAGGGGCCGGGCCGGGCGCTTGAGTCCCTCCATGCCCGATTTATGGTCGACCTGGTGCTGGGGATTGATAACCCTCGCCAGCATGCGCTTGCCCCGCAACAGCAGCAGTTTCGTGAGCGTCTGATGAATGAAATCGTGGCGCAGACGCAGCTGCGGCCCTGGTCTGCGGCGGGGTTGTTCAGCGACAACCCGGCGATGCGGTTGGGCCTGGCGGAAAAACTTGCCAGCCAGTTTGATCCCGGGCATCTGGCGCTCACCCGGATGAGTGATTACCTGCTGATTTTGCAGGCCAAAAGCCACGCCTCAGTGGAGTTACGCCAGCAGTATGGCCTGATTGGCGAACAGTTCAGCCTGCGTGCCGGACATAAACATCGGGCGCTCACCCAGCGCGGGTTGATGGTGCAGTCTGGTTTGCACAGCGACGAAGTTTTTACCCGCTGGCACGCCGGGCAATACGATGGCTGGTCGCTGGCAGGGCGGTGCTATGTCGCGCTGGAAGAGCTGCGCTGGGGCGCGTTTGGCGATACCTGGCGGCTGGCAAATCCCGAAGTGCGCGCGTTGCTAAAAGACAGTTTGCGCACCATGACAGCACAGTATCTGGCGGAAGGCATTGGGGCGGCGAAAGAGACTCGCCATTCTTATCACCAGTGGCTGGCTTCGCCAACGTCAGTGGGGCTGATGGATCATAAAGAGATGCTGGCCTGGATGGGCAGCAACTGTGATGCGGTCCGACAGCCGGTGTGCTGGTCGGTGACACAAACCTGGCAGCCCGTTGCGCTGGGCATGCCGAGGCTTTGTTCTGCAACACGGTTGGTGGATGCCATGATTGAAGAGCTGTTTACCGAATGAATTTGTCGGGTGGCGCTTGCGCTTACCCGACCTACGATAAATTCGCGTTACGTTGTCGTTGCAGGCCGGGAAAGCTTCCGTGCCGCCCGGCATCTGGCATTAATGATGTAATGACTCTGCGGCTACCGGTTCTGGCTGTTTTGCGGTTTGTGGCTGACCAAAACGTTTAGCGTACAGCGCGGTAATGATCGGCACCAGAATCGCCGTCACAATCACGCTTGCGGCAACCAGCGCCGTGGCTGATGCGGCGACCGGTTCGAATGCCGGGTTAATTTGCGCGATAATCACCGGGTTTGCCACCGCAGCACCTGCGGCGGAAGACGCCGCCACACCTGCCGTACCATTTCCGCCGCCAATCAGACGATCCGCCAGAATCAACGGAATACCGGTGATGATGATCACCGCCACACCCAGCACGATACCCAGCAGGCCGGTATCCATAATCACGCTCAGATTGATGGTATTCCCCAGCGCGAAACCGAAGAACGGGATCAGCACCGGGGTCGCCTTGCTGAAGAACGCACGGAAGTCATGATCCAGGTTGCCGAGGACAAAGCCAATCAGAAACGGCAGGACAGCACCGATGAAGTGATGTGGCTCGAAAGAGGCGAGGCCAGCAGAGCCGAGGATAACCATCGTCATCAACGGGCCGGATTCCAGCGACATCAGGACAAACGCGCCGGATTCTTCTTTGGTGCCGTACTGGTTCATCAGGCTGGCATATAAGCCGCCGTTGGTCATGTCCATCGCAGAGACCAGCGCCAGCACTGAGAGGCCCGCGAAGAAGCCGGTCTGAATACCGCCTTCAGGAATGAAGGTTGCAGCAATCATCGCGACCAGCCATGCGACTGCTATTTTCGTCACGACCAGCGTGCCTGATTTGCGTAATACCGTGCCGGTAGCGCGTAAATCAATTGAGGCACCAATACAGAAAAACCACACCGCCAGAATCGGTACTGTGCCGCCAATCATACCTTTAGTGAACGAGCCAAAATAATTACCGGTATCCGGTGCAAGGGTATTTAACACTGCGCCGAGGAGCAGCGGCACCAGCATCATTCCGCCAGGGATACGTTCAATCGTGGCTTTGATTTTCATTTTCTATCCTCACTTCCCATCGCCTTCTGGCGGGAAAGACATAAAAGACGAGTCATCAACAGACTGGCCGAGGTGTTGTCGGGTATCTGTTTGTTTATGCAAGCTAAATTACGCAGAGGTGTTGTGTGCAGACGGACTGTCAGGTCGCCGGCTGCAGGCTGCGTGGCTATGATGCGATCACTGGAATAATGATTCAATGAAAATAAAACAGTGTTTTAGTTATATTTGTCACATATTTGAAGGAAAGCTTTGTCGGGGTTTTAAATATGATTTTGCTGTGAACTGAATGTAAAGAATTGTCGGTTGAAAATCGTTAGCGTATTAATTATACGCACAGAGAATTGTGCTTAATTAGCGAGAATATCGGCGTTTTTTTGTGCGGGAAATGCGAGCAGCTAACCGGGGGAATTCAGGCCTTGAGATTGAACTTATTTACGTTTCATGAATCAACATAACAGTAAGCGTATTTTTCCGTGAAGTTGATCACACTTATAAACACTGTTAGGGTAAAGACAGAAATACGAGAAATATCCCTGCTCATTGACCTGTTGGTCAGCCCCTTTTACTGCCAGAGCAGGCGTCAACAGGTTCGGTTGTACAGGCTGTAACCAGCCAGTGTAAGTAAACCTGCTACGCTTGAAATGAGGAGCACAGCAATTCGCCGCTCCACTACCGCACCGCTGCGAACCCCCTTGTTCGCCCCCTTGCGTGCGCTCACGGCGATAGTTAACGAGGACAACAATGCTAAAAAGGAAAAAAGTTAAGCCGATCACGCTTCGTGATGTCACCATCATCGACGACAGTAAGCTGCGCAAAGCGATCACCGCCGCTTCGCTGGGTAACGCGATGGAATGGTTCGACTTCGGCGTATACGGATTTGTGGCCTACGCACTCGGTAAGGTCTTTTTCCCGGATGCCAACCCAGGCGTTCAGATGATTGCCGCGTTGGGGACCTTCTCCGTTCCCTTCCTGATTCGCCCACTGGGGGGTCTGTTCTTCGGCATGCTCGGCGACAAATACGGTCGCCAGAAAATACTCTCCATCACCATTATCATCATGTCGATCAGTACCTTCTGTATCGGTCTGATCCCCGGCTATGCCACCATCGGCATCTGGGCTCCTGTCTTGCTGCTGCTGTGTAAGATGGCGCAGGGCTTCTCCGTCGGTGGCGAATACACCGGGGCATCCATCTTTGTCGCCGAATACTCGCCGGACCGTAAACGTGGCTTTATGGGAAGCTGGCTCGACTTTGGTTCCATCGCCGGTTTCGTGCTGGGTGCGGGCCTGGTGGTGCTGATTTCCACCATTGTCGGTGAAGACAACTTCCTTGAATGGGGCTGGCGTCTGCCGTTCTTCCTGGCGCTGCCGCTGGGTATTATCGGGCTTTACCTGCGTCATGCGCTGGAAGAGACCCCGGCCTTCCAGCAGCACGTTGAGAAGCTGGAGCAGGGCGACCGTCAGGGCCTGCAGGAGGGGCCGAAGGTGTCGTTTAAAGAGATTGCCACCAAACACTGGCGCGCGCTGCTGGTGTGCGTGGGGATGGTGATTTCGACCAACGTCACCTACTACATGCTGCTGACCTACATGCCGAGTTACCTGTCGCATAACCTGCATTACTCGGAAGATCACGGGGTGCTGATCATCATCGCGATTATGGTCGGGATGCTGTTTGTGCAGCCGATTATCGGTATGCTCAGTGACCGCTTCGGCCGTCGTCCGTTTATCCTGGTCGGCAGCGTGCTGTTGTTCGTCTGTTCCATTCCGGCATTTATCATGATTAACAGTGATGTCGTCGCGCTGATTTTCTGTGGCTTGTTGCTACTGGCGGTGATCCTCAACTGCTTTATCGGGGTGATGGCTTCTTCCCTGCCAGCGATGTTCCCAACGCACATTCGCTACAGTGCGTTAGCCAGTGCGTTTAACATTTCAGTGCTGGTTGCCGGTTTGACGCCAACGCTGGCGGCCTGGCTGGTGGAATACACGCAGAACCTGATGATGCCAGCCTATTACCTGATGGTGATTGCGGTCATCGGTCTGCTGACCGGTATCTCGATGAAAGAAACAGCGAACCGTCCGTTGAAAGGTGCGACGCCTGCGGCTTCGGATATTCAGGAAGCGAAAGAAATTCTGCGAGAGCATCACGATAACATCGAGCAGAAGATTGAAGATCTCGATACGCAGATTGCTGAACTTCAACAAAAACGCTCTACGCTGGTCGATCAGCATCCGCGCATTAATGAATAACCGCATTCATTAGCTTTGCTTAAGACGCCTCCAATTCTGGGGGCGTTTTTTTTGGCGCCAGCCATCCTGTTTTATGATTCGTATTTTGTGACTTGCGATAGAAAACGAATCAAAAATGGTTAGCATGCTCACAGTTCCTCTGCAAACTACTCATGGGTTCTGGATAACACGAGGTTCTCTGCCAGGATGAATCCGCGTTAACTCACCTGTAAGAGGATTCAATGAATAATAAAAATCATAAAATAATGAACTGTATTACCGCCGCCCTGTTGACCCTCAGTGGTAGCTCCGCCCTGGCAGCAGCACATTCAACAACAGACGTAAAAATCATTCGTGACGGCTATGGCGTGCCGCATGTGTACGCCAACGACGCCCGGCGGCTGTTCTACGGCTATGGCTATGTCGTGGCGCAGGACCGCCTGTTCCAGATGGAGATGGCGCGGCGCAGTACTCAGGGCACGGTCAGTGAAGTGTTGGGCAGCAAGTATCTCGACTTCGACAAGGACATCCGTACCAACTATTGGCCTGCGTCCATTCAGGCACAGATTGACGCTCTGCCGCCAAAAGAACGGGACATTCTTGAGGGGTACGCCGAAGGGATGAACGCGTGGATCGACAAAGTGAACGCTCAACCTGAGAAGCTGATGCCGCAGCAGTTTACGAAGTCAGGCTTCAAACCGCAGCACTGGCGGGCCTTTGATGTGGCGATGGTTTTTGTCGGCACCATGGCGAACCGTTTTTCTGACAGCACCAGTGAAATTGATAACCTGGCGCTACTGACTGCGCTACGGGATAAGTACGGCGCGGACAAAGGTATGGCGGTGTTCAATCAGCTGAAATGGCTGGTGAACCCTGATGCTTCCACCACCATCGAAGGCAAAGAGAGCCGCTACCCTTTACGGCTGAACAGCGAAGCGACGCAGCTTGCGTACCAGCTTCCTCGATACACGCAGACGCCGCCGATGCTTGAACGGCTGGCGAAGGGCGACGATGGCGCGTTGTTGGCGCTTTCGGGCAAAGCAAACACTGACACCATTGCGGCACAGTTTGCTCGCAGCGGGGCGAACGGGCTGGCGGGCTATCCAACAACCAGCAACATGTGGGTGATTGGCAAAGCCAAAGCGCAGGGCGCAAACGCCATCATGGTGAACGGGCCGCAGTTCGGCTGGTATGCCCCGGCGTATACCTATGGCATCGGTTTGCATGGCGCAGGTTACGACGTGACCGGCAACACACCCTTTGCTTATCCGGGCCTGGTGTTTGGTCACAATGGCCATATTTCCTGGGGGGCGACGGCAGGCTTTGGTGACGATGTGGATATTTTTGCCGAGAAGCTGGATGACGCGCATCCAGGCGCGTATTACCACAACGGGCAATGGCAAGAGATGCAGCGCCGTGATGAGCAAATCCCGGTGAAAGGTGAGAAGCCAGTGGCGTTCACGGTCTGGCGAACGGTGCATGGCAACGTGATCAAGATGGACAAGTCGACGCACACTGCCTATGCCAAAGCCCGCGCGTGGGACGGCAAAGAAGTGGCGTCGCTCCTGGCGTGGACACACCAGATGCAGGCGAAAAACTGGGGAGAATGGAAGCAGCAGGCCGCGCAGCAGGCGCTGACCATCAACTGGTATTACGCTGACCAGCAGGGCAACATCGGCTATGTTCATTCCGGAGCCTATCCCCAGCGCCAGCCGCAGCACGACCCGCGTTTGCCTGTGCCCGGCACCGGAAAATGGGACTGGAAGGGCATTTTGCCGTTCAGCACTAACCCTCAGGTCTACAACCCGGCTTCCGGCTACATTGCGAACTGGAATAACTCCCCGCAGCAGGGCTATGTGGCCTCCGATCTGTTTGCCTTCCTGTGGGGCGGCGCTGATCGTGTCGATGAGATCAAACGTTTAATCGACAAGCAGCCAAAACTCACTCGTGAACAGGCGTGGGATATCATTCGCCACACCAGCCGTCAGGATTTGAATTTGCGTCTGTTTTTACCGACGTTGCAGGCGGCGGTGAAAGGGCTGCCGGAAAGCGACCCGCGCGCGAAACTGGTTCGCACATTATCGGGCTGGGACGGCAGCAATCACCTGAATAGCGACGGAAAAACCTGGGCCGAGCCGGGGTCGGAAATCCTGAATCTCTGGCTGACCAGCATGCTGAAACAGACCGTTGCTGCGGCTGTGCCTGCGCCATTCGACAGCTGGTATACCGCCAGCGGCTATGAAACCACTCAGGATGGGCCGACGGGATCGCTGAATATCAGCGTGGGCGCCAAGATCCTGTATGAGGCGCTGAAAGGGCAGCAAAGCCCGATCCCACAGGCCGTTGATCTGTTCCACGGGCAAACGCAGCAGGAAGTGGTGCTCAACGCGCTGGATGAGAGCTGGAAAACGTTATCGCAGCGTTATGGCACGGACATGACGCAGTGGAAAACGCCAGCCATGCACTTAACCTTCCGGGCGAACAACTTCTTTGGCGTGCCGCAGGCGTTGCCAGAGGAAGCGCGCCATCAGGCGGAATACCAAAACCGTGGCACCGAGAATGACATGATTGTCTTCTCGCCAGAAGAGAAGCCGGGCAGCGTGCTGGCGTGGGATGTGGTGGCACCAGGGCAGAGTGGGTTTATTGCCCCGGACGGCACGCCAGCGAAACACTACAACGACCAGCTTAGCCTGTATCAAACCTTTGGCCGTAAGCCGCTGTGGCTGAACGCCGAAGAGGTGAAGCAGCACAGCGAATCTGAAGAAGTGCTGCATGTGACGCGTTAAGGCCGGTATCAGCAGCCAGCGGCAATGTAATCGCCGTTGGCGCTGATCGGGATAACGGTCAAAAACAGCACCACGGCAAACAGGACAATCAGCAATCCGCCGACAATTTTAATCGCAGGCACCAGCCACGGGCGCGGGTTGGTGCTCTCGCCAAACAGCGCGACAGTACGCTCTCGCGCATACCGTACGGCGAGCGAAAGCCCCAGAATCGATAACGCCGTGCCCAGCGCCATCACCATCACCGCAATGATCCCCCAGGTCACGATGCCCAGCGCATTGGAAAACAGCAAAATCATGATTGCCCCGCTGCATGGGCGAGCGCCAATGGCTAATACAATGGCTGCCCGGGTTTTCCAGTCGGCCTGTGCGAGGTCTGCGCCAACGCCGTGATGGCCGCAGCCGCAGCTATCACCATGATCATGGATAGGTTTAAGACTTTGAATGCTGAGCTTGCGTGGACGCAGGCTTTTCAGGGCTTGCCAGATAACAAAGGCCCCGAAGCTGCCAATCAGCATGGCACTGATTTTTTCCACATACCAGCGGCTCTCGCTGAGGTCACCCGATGCCAGGTTGAGGCCGACGGCCAGAATAAACACGAACAGAATGGCGCTCACACCCTGCATCAGGCTGCCGATAAACGGCACAACCCGCGCGGCAAGCTGGCTTTCGTTATGTGTGCTGAGGTAGGTGGTAACGATAAATTTGCCGTGTCCGGGCCCGATGGCGTGCAAAACGCCATACACAAAAGCGCCGACCAGGAGCCAGACACCGCCGCTGTACTGGTGGTTATTCAGCTGCAACAGGTACATCACCAGATAGCGGTGAAGTGTGATTTGAGTGGCGAGACACCATTGCAAAAATGCGGGCCAGTGGCTGTGAAGCTGAAAAGCCAGTGCCAGCAGGGCTACAAACAGGAAGAGTGCGCCGGGGATTCGCCAGTCACGTTTAGCGGCCAATGTCGTCATGATGGGGTTGCTTCGTCAAAAAGTGCATAGCGAAAGTATAACGGAAGGCAGGCGTCAAAAAGCCAGCCCGCAGGCTGGCTTTGTGTCAAATATTGTCTGACTTACTCGATATATCGCTGCAGGCGCTGCAACAGAAGACGGTTTTCCTGGCGCAGGCGTTCATTTTCATCCAGCAACGTGAGCGTGACGGCGATACCCGGCCAGTCCAGCGCCAGCTCGTGGCGCAGGCGTAATGCGCGATGCACAACCGTGACGGCATGATCGTCAAATTGCCAGGCGGCATCGGTGCTCTGGCGAGGTTCTATCACGCCAAGGCCGACAATTTCATCCAGTTCTTCTTCGGAAACGCCGGTGTGCAGGCAAAATTCGGTTACGGTAAAAGTGATGGTGACATTAGCCATGATTTTTCCCCCACGTTTTACGCGGACTGAAGCTGGCTTGCGCCTCGGCCAGTTGCTGCCAGAGCTCCGTGCTCTTTTCATCAGGTTTTGGCGGCATCACAATCTTAATGACCGCGAACAAATCGCCGGTCTGCTGTTTGTTCACCAGCCCTTTGCCTTTGATGCGCAGGCGTTGGCCCGCCTGACTGCCCGCCGGAATGGTGACCAGCACGCTCTCTTTGAGCGTGGGCACTTCCACTTTGGCGCCGAGTGCGGCTTCCCAAGGTGCGAGCGGCACCACGACTTCGAGGTTATGCCCCACAATGTCGAACAAAGGATGCGGCGCAATGCGGATTATCAACCACAGGTCACCGTTGGGACCGCCATTTTCACCCGGCGTGCCCTGGCCTTTGAGGCGGATGCGTTGACCGTCACCGACGCCAGCCGGAATTTTAACATTGAGGGTTTTCGGGAATTCCTGCTCGATCATGCCAAACACGTTATAAACCGGCAGCTTATAGCTGATGGTACGCTGATGCGCGTCGAGGGTTTCTTCGAGGAAAACAGCCACTTCGATTTCCACGTCGTGACCACGGGCGGTGTGTGCCTGGCGCGATTGCTGTGCACGATGACCAAACATAGACGAGAAGATATCGTCGAAATCCTGCTGGCTATAGCTTTCTTGCTGCCCGGTATGGGCCTGCTGGCGAAACGGTGGATCGTTGCGATGTTGCCAGAGCGTGTCGTATTCCTGACGACGTTGCTCGTCGCTCAACACTTCCCAGGCTTCGGCCACCTCTTTAAAGCGGGCTTCGGCATCGGGTTCTTTACTGACATCGGGATGGTATTGACGAGCAAGTCGACGATAGGCGGTCTTAATGGTTTTGAGATCGTCCGTCGGCTTCACGCCCATGATGGCGTAATAATCCTTTAATTCCATAGCATTATCTCTTATGAATCACGAACAGAACGGGTTCCCTGAAACAGTTACCCTTGTAAGTGTAGGGCAACCCAGGTGATCCAGTCAGAGAAAATGCGCAGGGATAGAGCGGAACTCAGTAGCGGCGAGCGGATTTTGAGGCGCTGTCGTCATCAAGCAAGCTGAACTGGTAGTCGCACAGTTCAGCACGACGGCGATCACAGGCTTTCTGGAACGTGGCCTGCGATCCTGGCGTCAGGGTGTCTTCGATACGAGCAATCAGCTTTTCCAGCACGTGCTCCTCTTTTACACAGCGTAGCTTTTTCAGGTAGTGATCGACGGTCATAGTGCCTCCTTGCTGGCTTTGGATGGGGAAACAATCGTCATGCTGCGCGCGAAGAGTACATGCGATAGTGTTCAAAAGATATTCAATTTTTGTTGCGGCGTTGTTGGAAATCGACGTCAAAGGCATGGAATATGAAGGGTTATCAGGTGGATAAGCCGGAGTTTTGCGCTAAACGTGCAAGAGTATTTTCAGAAGTTTCAGGGGCGGGGTGGGGGAAGTGTCTGTAGGGTTGATAGGAATCGAAGGCCTAAAAGCCAAAAACCATCCCGTAGGCTGGTTTCTCTGAATAAGTGGTGCCCGGACTCGGACTAACGCCGCAGGCGTTTGAACAACGCGCTTGTCGCGTTGGCCCCGAAGGGGTGAGCCGCTTGCGGCGAATCATCGAACCAAACTTCGATGAAGAGTCCGGAAATACAAAAGCAAAAACCCAGCCATAGGCTGGGTTCTCTGAATAAGTGGTGCCCGGACTCGGAATCGAACCAAGGACACGGGGATTTTCAATCCCCTGCTCTACCGACTGAGCTATCCGGGCAACGGGGCGCATTAAACCTTAATCAGTGCTGTCCGTCAACTCAATTTCAGGAAAAAACGACTGTTTGCTTAACTTTGCGGCAATCTGAACGGTTTCGCCGCAATTTCCCGTGTTCAGGTCAGTGCGCCGCCAGAACGGCATTGGGCGAAACGCAAAATATCTTCAGCCAGACGCTGTGCTGTGTCGACGTCCTGTTGGCTGCGTTTGACCAGCAGACGGCTCAGGCAGCCTTCCAGCACCAGTTCCATTTGCTTCGCGACCATGGTTGGGTCGTCCACTTCCAGTTTTGTCAGCAGGTCGTGCGTGAACTCGTGAGCGGCGCGTTTTTGCAAATCGGCCAGTTGGTGAATCGGATGCTCTGGATCAGGGTAGAACGTGCAGGCGGCGATAAACAGGCAACCCGGATAGCGACCATTGCTGACACACTCTGTCAGGGCGCTATAGCGGGCCAGCAGTTTTTGCTCGCTGCTCATCTCTTCGTTGAGCATCAGTTGCCGACGCCAGGTATCAACTTGTTGACTGAGGAAACGCAGCACGTCATACAACAGCGCTTCTCTGTCGGGCCAGAAACGCTTCAGAGACTCGAGCGGAACGTCGACCTTTTCGGCCACCATTTCCAGCGTTGTGTCGGCAATCCCTTTGATCTCAAGTAATTGCAGGGCTTGTCCCAATACGTCTTCGCGTTGCACGGCTTTCTCCTCCGTTTATCCCTTTAAAAGTGTCGTTTACCGGGGCAGTTTCTGCAAATGCGTGTAAAACGCACTGGCATCCATAAACCCGGCAACCCGCATGGCAGGGATTTCATTTCCTGCGGCATCAAAAAACAGAATGGTCGGTAGACCCGGAACCTGCAACTGTTTCAGCAGGGCGGCATCCTGCGCTGTGTTGTGGGTCACGTCCGCTTGCAGCAAAACGGTGTTTTTCAGCGCTTGCTGTACCTGTGGATCACTAAAGGTGTATTTCTCGAACTCTTTACAGGCCACGCACCAGTCAGCGTAGAGATCGAGCATCACCGGTTTCCCCTTTGCTTGCGCCAGCGCCTCGTTCAGGGCTTCCACATTCGCAATGTTGGTGAAATTCAGGTGTGCTTGCTGCTGTGCGGCTGGTGCGCCAAATGCCCAATCTTGTAACGGCCGAGCACTGACCAGCGCGGCAGCGAGCAGGGCAACTTGCACGATGCGCATCCACGGCTTACCTGCCGTCAGGCTGGTAATAAATGCCCAGCCGAAGAAGGCAATGCCGAGCAGCGACCACAACCGCAGCCCCCACGTCTCACCCAGAATACGTTCGAGCAAAAAGACCGGCAGGGCAAGAATAATAAATCCAAAAGCGATTTTAACTTGTGCCATCCACGGCCCACTTTTCGGCAGCAGGCGATTGCCAAAGACGGTGACCAAAATCAGCGGAATGCCCATACCCAGAGCGTAGAGATACAGCGTCCCACCACCCAGCCAGAGGTTCCCGCTTTGCGCGATGTAGAGCAGGATCGCACTTAAAGGCGCGGTGGTACACGGTGAGCAAATCAGCCCGGCAATGGCGCCCATCGCAAACACGCCACCCGCCGAGCCGCCCTGTTGGCTGTTGCTCATTAACGTCAGCCGGGTTTGCAATGAGGACGGCAGTTGCAGTGTGAACAGGCCAAACATCGACAGCGCCAGCAGGATGAACACAGCAGACAAGCCGATCAGCACATAAGGATGCTGAAGCGCGGCCTGGAACTGCAGCCCGGCAGCCGCCACGACCAGCCCTAACGCGGTATAGGTTAGCGCCATTCCCTGCACATAGAGGAAGGCTAGCAGCAGCGCTCGCCCGGTGGAAAGGCGCTGTTTGCCGCCTAACACAATGCCGGAGATCAGCGGATACATTGGCAGAACGCAGGGCGTGAATGCGATGCCAATGCCAATCAGCAATGCCCACAGGGCAGAGAAGGGGAGTTCGGTTTGAGTGTTCCCCTTCTCCCCAACCCTCTCCCCGGAGGGGCGAGGGAGAACGACAGTACTTTCTGTTTGAGCTGCGGGAGTGGCAGTCGCAGCAACCACCGCACTCAGCGGCACCACTTTGGTTTCTGGCGGATAACAAAAACCGGCTTCAGCACAGCCTTGATACGTCACCGTCAGCGTGGCGCCTTTACTGGCTTCAGCCACCGTAAGCGGCACCGTCAGCCGTTGGCGATAAATTTCACTTTTGCCAAAGAATTCATCTTCATGCCACTCGCCCTTGGGGAGCTGCAAGGGTGAAATTGAGGCCTGAGAAGGCGTGACGGAGACCTGTTTGCGGTAAAGATAGTAGCCGTCTTTAATCTGCCAGCTCAGCGTCATATCGTGCGCGTTTTGCTGAAAATCGAAGGCAAAGGCCTGATCGGCAGGAATGAAATTCGAGCGGCCGGGTGCGTCAAATAACCCGGCGAAGGCTGAGGTGCTGCACAGCAGCAGGATCAGCGTAAGGATGCGTTGAGCCATGAGAGGTATTCGTTGTCTCCGTGGGAAACGGGTAAAACCAGCAGTTCCGGGGTCTGATACGGGTGATGAGACTTCAGGCAATCCAGCAGTGCTTGTTGATGCGCCGTGTCGGTTTTCAGCAGCATCTGCACTTCATATTCCTGTTCTAACTTGCCTTCCCAGTAGTAAAGCGAAGTGGCGCCAGGCAACAGGGTCACACAGGCCGCGAGTTTCTCGGCCAGCACTTTGGCGGCGAGATCCTGAGCGGTGGCTTCATCCGGGGCGGTACAGAGTACAACGACTGCGGTGGGCAGGGTCATCTTCAACCTCGTATCGGCGAAAAAAGGCACTATAGCACGACGCAGGGGGGAAGGATGAATGACTCGGGCCGCTTAGCGGCCCGACTTTAAGTATTTTTACGCTCGACTGAAATCAGAGGATAAAGCTGCCCAGCACGAAGCCAAAGCAGACGGAGAAGATGACGCCCATCGTGCCAGGGATAAAGAACGGATGGTTGAAGACAAAGCGACCAATGCGCGTGGTGCCAGTGTCATCCATCTGTACTGCTGCGACGAGAGTCGGGTAGGTTGGCAGAATAAACAAACCAGACACAGCGGCAAACGAGGCCACTGCGGTCAGTGGCGATACGTTCAAGGCCAGTGCCATTGGCATCAGCGCTTTCGCCGTGGCCGCCTGAGAATAGAGCAGCGCTGAGGCGAAGAAGAAGATAACCGCCAGAAGCCAAGGATGGCCCTGAATCACGCTGCCTGCGGTCTCTTTGATCCAGTCGATATTGTGCGAAACGAAGGTGTCACCAAGCCAGGCAACGCCCAGAATACAGATACAGGCGCTCATCCCTGCTTTGAAGGTGCTGGAACTGAGAATGCTGTCGGTTTCGACCTTACAGATAATCGTTGTCAGGGTGGCAACGCTCAGCATGATGATCAAAATGGCATTGGTGGTGTTCATCAGCGGTTTCGCCACCAGACCCAGGCTTGGACTGTTGACGATGGCATAAGCGACCACGCAAAGCACGCCCACCAGGAACAGCAGCACCGACAATTTCGCCTTGGGTTTAATCTCCATTTTGCGTTCGCCACGGAGCTCAACCAGCCCTTCTTCCAGACGCTTGAGGTAAACCGGATCGTCGGAAAGCTTTGAGTTGAAGAGCAGGGTGACGAGGAATGACATCAGCAACACCGCCATCAGAGTCGAAGGGATCACGACCGACAGCAAATGAATGTAGCTGACGCCATGGCCTTCCATCACCGAAGACATGTACACCACGGCGGCAGAAATCGGGGAAGCGGTAATGGCAATCTGCGCGGAGACAACGGCTGTTGAAAGTGGACGGCAAGGTTTCACACCCTGTTCTTTTGCCACTTCGGCAATGACTGGCAGGGTGGCCAGTGAGATGTTGCCAGTGCCCGCAAAAATGGTCAGGAAGTACGTCACAATCGGTGCGAGGATGGTGATGTATTTTGGATTTTTGCGCAGCAGTTTTTCTGTCTGATTCACCAGGTAATCCAGGCCGCCGGCAATTTGCATGGCTGAGATGGCTGCGATCACCGCCATGATGATGGAGATAACGTCAAACGGGATCTTGCCGGGCTCCACGCCAATGGCGGCGAGGACCAAAACACCGAGGCCACCCGCATAACCGATGCCGATGCCCCCTAGTCTGGCGCCAAGAAAAATCGCCGCCAAAACGATGATCAGTTCAATGACTATCATAACCGCTTCCTTGATTGTTAGATGTTGGATAAGTGAATGTTATTATTTTGATATTCACTATAAGCAAAAAGGCACGTCACTGTGGACGTGCCTTTTTGATTTTAACCCGAAAGATTACTGTTCGTTTTCATCGGTAAAGCGTTTCGCTTTATAAGCCGGGTGCATCAGGTTCTGGGCGGAAAAGATATCGTCCAGTTCGGCTTCGGTTAACAGGCCGCGCTCGAGGACCACTTCGCGCACGCTTTTACCGGTTTCGGCACAGATTTTCCCGACGATGTCGCCGTTGTGGTGACCAATGTACGGGTTGAGATAGGTGACGATCCCGATGGAGTTATAAACGTAGCTTTCGCACACTGCTTTGTTAGCGGTAATGCCGTTAACGCACTTTTCCAGTAGGTTGTAGCAGGCGTTGGTGAGGATGTGGATGGATTCAAACATCGCCTGACCAATCACTGGCTCCATCACGTTCAGCTGCAACTGGCCGGCTTCAGAGGCCATGGTTACCGTGGTGTCGTTGCCAATCACTTTGAAGCACACCTGATTCACCACTTCTGGCACAACCGGGTTCACCTTGGCTGGCATGATGGACGAGCCCGCCTGCAGTTCTGGCAGGTTGATTTCGTTCAGGCCTGCGCGTGGACCGGAAGAGAGCAGGCGCAGGTCGTTACAGATTTTAGAGAGTTTCACCGCCAGGCGTTTCAGGGCGCTGTGCACCATGACGTACGCGCCGCAGTCAGAAGTCGCTTCAATCAGGTCTTCCGCTGGCACAACAGGCAGGTTCGACACTTCTGCCAGTTTCTGTACAGCCAGTTGCTGATAGCCGTCTGGTGTGTTCAGGCGTGTGCCGATGGCGGTTGCGCCAAGGTTCACTTCCAGCAGCAGCTCAGCGGTACGCAGCAGGTTTTTGGTTTCTTCGTTCAACAGCACGTTAAACGCGTGGAATTCCTGGCCGAGGGTCATCGGGACTGCATCCTGCAACTGGGTACGGCCCATTTTCAGAATGTCCTGGAATTCGACGGATTTACGCTGGAAGCCATCGCCTAATTGATTGATGGCGTCCATTAATTTCACCACGGAAGCATACACCGCGATGCGGAAACCGGTTGGGTAGGCATCGTTGGTCGACTGGCACTTGTTCACGTGGTCGTTCGGATTAAGGTATTGGTACTCGCCTTTTTGGTGGCCCATCAGCTCAAGGCCAATGTTGGCAAGCACTTCGTTGGTATTCATGTTGACGGACGTGCCCGCGCCGCCCTGATAGACGTCAACCGGGAACTGATCCATGCATTTGCCGTTATTCAGGACTTCATCACATGCGGCAATAATGGCATTGGCGACACCTTTTGGAATGGTGTGCAGCTCTTTATTCGCCAGCGCGGCGGCCTTCTTCACCATCACCATCCCGCGGACAAACTCCGGGATGTCGCTGATTTTGCTGTTACTGATGTAGAAGTTTTCAATCGCTCTCAGAGTGTGGACACCGTAGTAAGCGTCCGCTGGAACTTCCCTGGTACCCAACAAGTCTTCTTCGATACGAATGGTGTTTAACATGTGAACCTTCTTGATTAATCTGCCAATGAATTCACCGTACACACAGGATGAGTGGGGTCATGTGTGTTTTCTGACCGACGATTATTTCCTTAATCGGCCCGGTGCCCATGATCATATGCTGATAATAGCGAATTGCCGTAATCTGGATCACTTATTATGTGCCGATCCGTATCAGATTTATTAATCTGTGAAATGAATCACCGCAAAAACAGTGTGGAAAAAAATGATTCCTCGGATGGATTGAAAATGGCGGTTTTGCCTCCATCTCCTGAAAACGCGATTCGCAAACTCATTCAGACCGTTGCCGGGAGCAGCGGTTGTCCAACAGGAGAAGCCAGTGCGCTGGATACCTTTTATTGCCTTTTTCTTATACGTCTACATTGAGATCTCGATTTTCATCCAGGTCGCTCATGTTTTAGGCGTGTTCCTGACCCTGATTCTGGTGATTTTCACCTCGGTTATCGGTATGTCGCTGATCCGCAACCAGGGCTTTAAAAACTTTCTGCTGATGCAGCAGAAAATGCAGGCGGGTGAAAGCCCGGCGGCAGAGATGATTAAAAGCGTATCGCTGATCATTTCTGGCCTGCTGCTGGTTATCCCCGGTTTCTTTACCGATTTCCTTGGCCTGTTGCTGCTGTTGCCGCCAGTGCAAAAACACCTGACGCTCAAACTGATGCCTCACCTGCGTTTTTCCCGTATGCCGGGCGGCGGTTTCAGTGGCGGAACCAGCGGTGGTGAGACGTTTGACGGGGAATATCAGCGCAAAGACGAACAGCGCGATCGCCTCGATCACAAAGACGATCTGTAATTTATTGACCTGGTGGCGCTGTCGCTCTGGTGTTGTAGGCCGGATAAGCGAAGCGCCATCCGGCACTCAAACCACGCTGCGTTTAGGTAAAAACAGCCACAGCGCCGCCAGCATCACAATGGCGTACAGGCTTTTCAAACCCACCATCGCCAGCAACAACAGGCACAATATCCCGCCAACAACCGCAAGCACTCTGTATCGCCCCTTCAGTAATCGGCAACCCGCCAGCATGCACAGCAGATAAATCATAATAAAAATGCCATTGGCGTAGACGATCAGCGCTTCGAGATTGATATCCAGCATATAGATGCAAAGTGTGCTCAGCACACAGCAGCCCAGCACCGCGTTAAGTGCATTGAGCGGGATTCGGCGTGGTGATAACTGCGCCAGGCGGCTGTCCGGACGATACTGCGCCTGCGACCACACCAGACGCGCAAAGCTCTGGATATAGATGTTAAGACTCGCGAAGCACGCCAGGAATCCGACCACACTCGCAACCCAAAGGGCTTTCACGCCAAACAAAGTGACGACAATTTCCGGGAGTGAAGCGGCGGCGGCTTTGTCTGCGCCAAAAG
This sequence comes from Scandinavium sp. NPDC088450, assembly GCF_044900545.1. Classification (NCBI taxonomy): domain Bacteria; kingdom Pseudomonadati; phylum Pseudomonadota; class Gammaproteobacteria; order Enterobacterales; family Enterobacteriaceae; genus Scandinavium; species Scandinavium sp. NPDC088450. Next base: position 33,322 of record NZ_JBJDNI010000025.1, read on the forward strand.
CGTGGAAGTGCAAAACTAACACCGTGCACGCCCAATAAACAGCGCCAGCCAGCAGCAAGCCGATCATCAAGGCGCGGGGGAAATCACGTTCAGGTTGTTTGAATTCGGACGCCATGTGCGCAAAAGCTTCTAGCCCGACGAAACACCAGAACATGACCGAGAGTGCAGCGAAAAGCTGTGAGGTATTGACGTCAGTCACGGGCGGAAAGGGAATCGCGGAAAGTGTGATATCGCCCGCCCACCAAAGGGCTGCAATCAGAACAACAATCAATACGGCAACCAGCGTTTGCAGGTTAGCGCTGGTGCTAGCGCCGCGTGAGCCGACCCACCAGACAATGCCCAGCGTGCCCAGTTCTGCCAGCAGCAGTTGCTCATCGTGCCAGCCAAAAAGTGCCTGACTGAAACCGGTGGCAATATGCAGAGCCGCTGGAAGCCCGACGGGAATGACTGAGAGAAAAAGCCAGCCTGTGACACGCTCCAGCCGTGGACCAAACGCCATGCCGACGAAATGCGCGACGCCGCCTGCGCTTGGGAAATGGCGGCCTAACAGAGCGAAAACGATAGCGATGGGAAATGCCAGCAGAATCAGTGCAGGCCACGCCCACAGGCTGTTATTGCCCGCCACTAACGCGCCCAGCGCAGGGACAGCAAAAACCCCCGTTCCCAGCAAAGAGGTGGAAAGTAATCCCACGCCCTGAGCCAGCCCCAGTTCTTGTTTTAAACCACTCATTACTTCAACCTCTTAGATGAATGTCTGCATCCTGGCATTTTTAAGCCGTGCTGTGTTTCGTGACATAAGTCCGTTTCAAAATTTTTTTTGATTTTGCCCCTTGAAGGCCTTGTCTGCCATCCCCATCTCTCAGGTCACTAGCCGGAAAACCGATTGCGGCCCGGCGTCACCCATAACTGATAAAGACTTTCTCAAAGGAGAGCTATCAATGAGTATTCGTCCGTTACATGATCGTGTGATCGTCAAACGTAAAGAAGTTGAATCCAAATCTGCTGGCGGCATCGTGCTGACCGGTTCTGCTGCTGGCAAATCAACTCGTGGCGAAATCATCGCTGTCGGTAAAGGCCGCATCCTGGAAAACGGAACCGTGCAGCCGCTGGACGTGAAAGTGGGCGATATCGTTATCTTTAACGATGGCTACGGCGTGAAGTCCGAGAAAATCGACAACGAAGAAGTGCTGATCATGTCCGAAAGCGACATCCTGGCAATTGTTGAAGCCTAATCCACGAAACGAAGTTAAGGGAAAAGAACAATGGCAGCTAAAGACGTAAAATTCGGTAACGACGCTCGTGTGAAAATGCTCCGCGGCGTAAACGTACTGGCAGATGCAGTGAAAGTGACCCTGGGCCCGAAAGGCCGTAACGTGGTTCTGGATAAATCTTTCGGTGCACCGACCATCACCAAAGACGGTGTTTCCGTAGCACGTGAAATCGAACTGGAAGACAAGTTCGAAAACATGGGCGCGCAGATGGTGAAAGAAGTGGCCTCTAAAGCGAACGACGCTGCAGGCGACGGCACCACCACCGCAACCGTACTGGCGCAGGCTATCATCACTGAAGGTCTGAAAGCTGTTGCTGCGGGCATGAATCCGATGGATCTGAAACGTGGTATCGACAAAGCTGTCGCTGCTGCGGTTGAAGAACTAAAAACCCTGTCTGTACCGTGCTCTGACTCTAAAGCTATTGCACAGGTGGGTACCATCTCCGCTAACTCCGATGAAACCGTCGGTACTCTGATCGCTGAAGCGATGGATAAAGTCGGTAAAGAAGGCGTTATCACCGTTGAAGACGGTACCGGTCTGCAAGACGAACTGGACGTGGTTGAAGGTATGCAGTTCGACCGCGGTTATCTGTCTCCGTACTTCATCAACAAGCCAGAAACCGGCGCTGTTGAGCTGGAAAGCCCATTCATCCTGCTGGCAGACAAAAAAGTCTCCAACATCCGTGAAATGCTGCCAGTCCTGGAAGCCGTAGCGAAAGCGGGCAAGCCACTGGTTATCATTGCAGAAGATGTTGAAGGCGAAGCGCTGGCAACTCTGGTAGTGAACACCATGCGCGGTATCGTGAAAGTGGCTGCTGTTAAAGCACCTGGTTTCGGCGACCGTCGTAAAGCTATGCTGCAGGACATCGCAACCCTGACTGGCGGTACCGTTATCTCTGAAGAGATCGGTATGGAGCTGGAAAAAGCGACCCTGGAAGACCTGGGTCAGGCAAAACGCGTTGTTATCAACAAAGACACCACCACCATCATCGATGGCGTGGGTGAAGAAGCGGCAATTCAGGGTCGTGTGACTCAGATTCGCCAGCAGATCGAAGAAGCTACCTCTGACTACGATCGCGAAAAACTGCAGGAACGCGTAGCGAAACTGGCTGGCGGCGTAGCCGTTATCAAAGTTGGCGCGGCCACTGAAGTTGAAATGAAAGAGAAGAAAGCTCGCGTTGAAGATGCCCTGCACGCCACTCGTGCTGCGGTAGAAGAAGGCGTGGTTGCTGGTGGTGGCGTGGCACTGATTCGCGTAGCGTCTAAGCTTGGCGAACTGCGTGGCGTGAACGAAGACCAGAACGTGGGTATCAAAGTTGCACTGCGTGCGATGGAAGCTCCACTGCGTCAGATCGTACTGAACTGCGGTGAAGAGCCTTCTGTTGTGGCGAACACCGTGAAAGCGGGCGACGGTAACTACGGTTACAACGCGGCGACCGAAGAGTACGGCAACATGATCGACATGGGTATCCTGGACCCAACCAAAGTAACCCGTTCTGCGCTGCAGTACGCTGCTTCTGTGGCTGGTCTGATGATCACCACCGAATGCATGGTAACCGACCTGCCAAAAGGCGATGCTCCTGATTTAGGCGCTGCCGGCATGGGCGGAATGGGTGGCATGGGCGGCATGATGTAATACATCCTGCCTCTGTCGGTAAGTGGGAAGCCAACTTACCTCAGAAAGCAATGCCATAAACCGGTTCGCCAGGCGTCTGACGCTGAAAGCTGAAGGTTTGTCAGGCGAACATAAAGCACCGAACGATTCTGTCGTCGGTGCTTTTTTTATCCCGAAAATCGATTCTTTACGGCGCGAGTGCTCCTGGCGTCATCGTCTATTTCTTAGCTGTTGGCAACGAGTCCACACGTGGTAACGGGGCATGTATAGCTTGATATTGCCTTCGTCGCAAAGCGGTAGTTTTGACGAGTAAATTTTAAAGGTACGAGTACGGGCATCAGAGGAATTTATCTCATGCCGGATGACCCACTCCGCTCATCATTGATGGCGATTACAGCGGTATGCTCCCTCAGTATGCGGGAAAACGGATAGCGGTGATTGGCTAGTCCAACCGTACGGAGCCTGAGTTTCGTCTCTCATCATTTGCGAATTTCCAGGGCTGGAGCGTAGAGGCTAAAAGCAGGAATGACGCAAATTGAATGGCCGTCACATTATATTGAATGATCATTATGAATGATCAATTCTAATTTATTATTGATATTTTTAATATTAATGAATTCCTAAAGTAAGGCATAACACCTAATTTTATTCATCATTACCTCACCGTGTGCTTATAATATTTTCGCTGAGGTATTAACGGGTGGGGGTAGGTGGGAATTCGTTGCTTTAGGCGGAATGACCTCTTTTCGTGATTTTTGTTCTGCTTGCTGGATGTTAATAATACTGATTGTTTAGCAGCAGATCAGATGGCCATCAGCGGTGTCGAAAGTCGACGTATATTACAGGAACCGTTCAAACCAAAGGATTTAAGGTATGAATAACGCAATTAATGCGATAAAGCGCAAAGTAAATCAGTACCAGGAAATTAAGAAACAACGTGGTGTGACGTTGCTCGAAATTATCATTGTTTTAGGTATCGTGGGCATTATTGCTGCGGGTGTGATTATTCTTGCGAACCGTGCCTTTACGGCACAGGATATCAGTGAGTTAGTCGATAATACCAACTCCGTACGCGTAGGCACGACCGAAGCGTATAAAGACTCTGCTGAGTATCCAGCCACTGTTGACGCCACCCCTTTAACAAAAGCTAATGTTTCCACTTTAGCCAACGACTCTATTATCTCTGCCCTTGTTAAAATGGGCAAAATTTCTGCCGATGAAGCCTTTAACGGCATGTCTAATGATGCCTTTGAAATCGGTGGGGTTAAATATGCCACTGCAGATTCAAAAATGAAAGGTTTCTATATTGTTATTAACGGTCTGGATACTGAGGATTGTCGTAATATTGCCTCTCAGATCGGTTCGCAATGGGACTATGTTGCCTCCGGAGTGGCAGCGGCGGGCGCAGCGTTAGGTGCCACCGGCGCGCCAGGTCAGCTATCAGGTGATGCTTCCGACTCAATTCTGAAAACATTGACAGCTGATAATTTAAACCCGGCAAGTATTGTCAAAACTGGTTTCTGTGACAATTCTACTAGTGCTGGCTCCGATAATGCACTGATCTTAGGCAGTAAATAAGCCAGGCGTTAACGTTTAAGCACCAAGCTTACAACATTTATTGTTGTAAGCTTGTTTCTGTCTCTGCCCGGGTGATGAGAATTATTATGCGGAAGGTAAGCAACTGCAAAGGATTTACCTTATTGGAAATGATTGTCGTCATGGGCATCATGGGCATCATTTTTACGTCATTCGCACTCTATAAAAAAAGACAAATAGAATCCGTGGCAAGAGAAAATCTGGCGAATGTCATTGTCGGTGAAATGTATGGGTTTTTGCAGTTTACGCATGAGGATGAAATCGAGCTGAACAGTGATGACAATGCCGATGGAGAACGAGATGTCATCCTCAATCCGCTTTATGATAAGTCTATTCAGCCTACCGATGATAAAGGGAAAGCGTATAGTTGGCGTTCAAATAATAGGGCTCTGAATGATGAGCCGGGAAATGAAAATCAATATATCAAGTGGGATAATGACCAAATGCGAGGGTATTTTACCAGCCATCGCTGCTTCAGTTCGAGTAACCAAAAAGTCGCTGATAAAGAGTTTACTACCGACTATTTGCGCTGTAACCAGCCTCTTAACAGTCAGGATAAATTTCTGGTTCTTGAAAGGATTGACCTTATAGGGAATGGGGTGGAAGGCGATCGAACCATCCAGCGGATAGACTTCTTTGTGAGTTTCCATCCTGGAAAAGAGGGTAGTAAAGACATCGATAAGTTTTCACTCGAAAACTATGCGACAGCATTCAGTCAGGCCCTGTCTCATTACAACATTGCCTATACGCAGGCAGATTACCTCTACCGCTCATCGGCTCTAAAAAGCGATGCCATCAATTTTGGCGTTGGCTGGAAGCTGCTAAAGGCGAAATCAGCCAGCTCAACCGACGATGCCATACCGTTTGGTAGCCTGGCGTCCTGGCTCGATAAAATTGACCAAAATGCAGAGCAACTGGGCATCCGTTTCAGTTTTATACCCGGCATGGGTGAAATGGTTAAACCGGACGGGTCAATCGGCGTTGATAAATTATGCTGGAATTATGATGAAAATAAGCTCACGCATTGCCTTGAAGTTGAAAAGGGAACGGGACGTAACAGTGAGCAAGGCGTTATGCACCTGACTGCCAAAAATAATGAAAATGAAACGGTAACAGGCACGCTGATGGCAAACGTTATTTTTGAAGGAGAAGCCTACAATCCTGAGTCAGGTCAAAATGAAATCGCATTAATGACCAGCCCCGTCATTTCTTACCAGTCCTTTGGCAACACCAAAGGGGGAACAGATGTCATTATCGATGATCCCGAAAATTACGATAAAAATGTAACCGATGAGCCTGGGTACATCAAACTCCCGGTGCAGACATGCCCTGTGGCACCCAACGTTAACGATCCAGCCAAACCGATTCAACTTTATCCTCGCCTTGCCGCGGCACTTTCCTCGATTGTGGCCGATGTGGGTAAAAGTGAAAATTCGGATGGCACGATTGAAGATGACGGTAACTTTTCTGACTTCTCGAACAGTGAGATGAACCGGGTATCTGCCAACGGTGTTCTGGATCATTTAAGCGGTGTGGCGATTCAGGTCAATTTCATTGATGAAACTGAGCCTGCGTCTGATTACTGGGTCGTGAGTGCAACCAGTGGCGTTTATGACAATGTGTCAGGTAAAGGGGTCAATGTGATAAACCCGGGATCACTTTCTGTCGTTCTGACCTCATGGTGCAGTTCAGTGAAACAACCTGCTCACGGTAAATCGGTTCCAATGCCTCCTACGAAATAGTACAGCCTTGATGAAGAATGGATTGTTTGGTTTTTTGATACTGTTCAGGATGGAATAATATGAAAATTAAAAATCTCGGATGTGCAGTGATTTTGTATTTAGCGTTAGGGACACTATCTCATGCTGCGGGGAATACGGTAGGAAATGTTACGACATCAGCCACGCCCCCTGCCACGCAGACGAATTCCGGAAAAGCATTAAGCCCTTTTTCAGCTGACAGTAAACCTGCAACGAGTGGGAGCCCAGTTCCCGCCATCATAATGCCAGCCCCGGTGAATGTGACCATGGTACTGAACAGTGGCGATTTACTCAGTTATGGGATTAAAGTCTGGGCTGAGAAGTCAGGATACAAACTGCTTTGGCAAAGCAAAAATGATTACTTGATTTACAACCCCATTGTCCTCAGTGGCAAAGATGATGATACGGTTTTGACTGAGTTGGGAAGGTTATTTGCCTCTGAAAACTATGGTCTAATTATTAAGAATTATCAGAGAAATCATGTTTTAGTTGTTGATGATATGTAATGTCATAATCTTCATGGATAGAGAGATATGAAATCAAAAATAGTATTGATTGCAATGTTTTTTATCTTGCAAGGTTGCGCAGAAAAATTTAACAAAGAATTTTCACGTGACAGTGCGACCGCTGCCTTAGAAGGTGCAATGTCTGCGGATGAAATGAAAGTTAAGCCGTATGTCAAATATGATACGGCCTACCTGGGTAAAAAAGTTGACTATAGCTCTACCCGGCAGAATCTGTTGGCTAAAAAAGTCAGCATAAACTCCTATGAGCCGACGGATTTAAATACGGTTATGGAAGCCGTACTGGCACAAACGGGGGTTAGCCATCGTATTAATTTAGCGATTCCATCGGAAAAGGGAAGTAGCACCGGGAATGTTGAAATTGGACCACGCAGTATCAACTTTAACGGAACATTTGAAGAGTTTATGCGCTATTTGTCCGCGTTGTATGATGTCAGCGCTGTATTGGATGAAAACAATATTTTAAAAATAGATGCCTTTAGTGTCTATGCAATCAAACTTGATTTCTATGGTGAGAATAATAAATTCGAGGCGAGCCTTGATTTGTCCAACGATGCCGTCAGCAATGGTGGGTTGAAAGGGAAGTCAGAAACGAAATTCGAATCCACATTCTGGGATGATGTCGAGGATATGGCTGATAAGTATGTCTCCAGTGGCATGTACAGCATATTTAAAGATGCTTCAATTGTGACATTGACGGGCCGGCCTTCAGAATATAAAGCCTTGAGTGATGTCCTGGCAAAATACCAGAATGACAATAATCGACAATTTGTGGTTACCTATAAGATCTTTACGCTGAACAAAGAGAAAATGGAAGAGTACGGCGCTGGTTTAAATATGAACTATCAGGATGGTGGCTCCAGCGTTGTCATCGACACAGCAATGATGGGGATGCTCGGCGGTGGCATGACGGTAGTGGCAGGCGCTGACAGGGCGCTAAGCATTGATGCAAAGCTTAATGCATTATATTCACTTACGGGGAGTAAGGTTCTGCAAAGCGGTTCCTTTGTTACGCGTAATAATGTACCCATCCCGCTGAATATGACTAACTCGCAGCATTATGTTTCCGGGCGCACCCGTACGGTGAATAATGATTCTGGCGAAGAAGATATTGAAATTGAGACATCAGAGATTATTACAGGGACCAGCTTTATTATCACACCTCGGGTAATGACGGATGGGCGGGTCGAGGTGACCAGCGGTTTTACCAAGAGCCAGCTAAATTCCATTGATGTCTTTGATACTGTCCAGTTACCGAATGTGACAACAACAGAAATGTTTAATTCAACGGCAATTAACCCCGGCAGCTTATTGATGGTAGCAAAATATGATCTCAATGAGTTGAGTAAAGATAAACAGTATATGATGCTTGGTTATGGTGAAAATGCTAACGATAACGAAAGCACGGTCGTGATGGTGGTGGGGATTGATTATTACCGTGCCCCCTTAAATCGATAATTGCCCAGAGGGACACCATGCTTAAGACTTTATCACGCAATAATATCCTGACAGGCTTAGTCTGGGAGATTTCTGGGGCAGAAAGCCAGGATATAGGGTATAGCCGGTGGATGTCAAATATCCGCCGTAGCCACCGTGTGTACGTCTATAGTCTCAAGGATACAGACGGAACGAGTGAGCTAACGGGATATTCCTCGAAAACAACGCCGGGTTGTGAATCCTTTGCTGTCCATTTGAGAAATCTTTATGGTGATGGGGCTTATTATTTTTCGACAGGAAACAATGAAGTCTATCTATTGATGGTGATGGATGGGGTGATCATCAGTGGTAGTGACTGCGTGGTGACAGAGGCTTTTTTTGAAAAATTTAGTCAGTCATTACCTGACTCCAGATACTCCAGACTGCAACTGATTGAAGTCACCCCAGGACAAATCGATGTTGTCGTTGAATCGTGCAAAGCCAGTCAACTCGTTTATAGAAAAAAGCAACGCCTGTTTTGGACAATGGTGGGGGGGGGCATCTTTATATTACTTTTGGCCTCAGCTATTTTTCTTTATAGCATAATCGCAGGGTGAGATGATGATCAAGCGATTACAGTTAAGAACAAATAGACGCCCTGCTTCGCCAGGCTCAAAAATAGGGTGGGTTGTTGCTATCTTATTTATTGTGCTTATTTCATGTGCTGGAGGTTGGTATTATTTTGTGTATACGCCGGCACAAGAAAAGGCCAAAGCGCTTCACCAGGAACAAGAGCAACTGGCCAAGGATATTAAAGCGATAGACGCTTTTTATCTCAAGGAGTTATCGGGTGGCAGTGTGCAACGTTTTACCGAGTTGGCCAATGAAATCGTTGAAAGCTCAATAATACTTCAGAAATTCAATTATGTTGATGAAGTCTTCACCTGCACGGCAGAAAACTGTGTTTTTAGCTACAAATTGGGCGAGGGAGGCGTATTCAATGTGGCTCAAAAAATATTCTGGGGTGAGGTCTATACGGTGAATTATTCAGACAGCACATATGATTTCACAGGAATAAAATCCAGATTAGACAGTAATCCTGTTCTTACTGCCTATAAAAATAAGCAAAATGCAAAGGTCTATCCCTGCGGTGATTTACTGAGTTATGTTTATTCCTATAATTCTGCATTTATTCATGAAATGCCTTTAACCATTAAATCTCCACCATCGTCGTCGATACTTGCACTTGAAGAGAAAATTGTAAACAAAGGAAAGTTAAAACTGGTTGGTCTCAGTTTTATTCCTTGGGAAGTGAAGTTATCGTCGGTGGAAAATACGAGTGCTAGCTTTGGATATATTAATATTTTGTATCTGGCCAGTTTCTTCGAACGGCAAGCTTACAAAGATGCCTTTATTATTAAAAAAATCGATACTGCGAAGGAAAACAACATTACAGGAGTCATGGTATGCAAAAGTGGAAAATAATGATTGCAACGGCAATTGCTTCACTTTCTTCAGGCAGTTATGCCGACGATGTTGTCAATAATGGTGAAAATCCTGCCGCAGTACCCGCTCCTGTCCAGGAGCACATCTCAAAACTGATGCAAGACGACGTTGAGTATAATGAAAAACTCCGCGAGCTGTCGCATTTGGTTGTGCTGGCCAAATTACGCCTTGAAATAGCAAAAATAAAGAGTGAGGCGTCTGAACTCTCGGCCCCGCCGCCAGTGAATAACGGAGAGGAAAAATCAGGCACTGCTGAGGCCAAACCTCCTGTCGCGTTGATTTCGCCACCACGAGTGCTCATGTTATCGCAGATTGCTGGTGTGACGAAGGCGGCGGTTTCTGTGGGAACGAAAACTATTTTTGTCCGCATAGGGGAGTTGTTTGCGGTGAATGGGAAGCGCTATGTCGTTCATCAGGACAAAAGCGGACAGCGTTCTTTTGTGCAGGAAGTGCCGCAGTGATTATCGATTATATTCAGTTAACAGATGAATCTATTTACAGTAGTGAATGGGTTTTTGCTGAAATTGAAGACCGGATGCTATTGGCCCGTTTGGGGACACAGGAATTTCTGATTTCAACACGCTCTGTTGTTGAAGAACTTCATATTATTCAATATGAAGTGCGTAAAATGAACGATATCCACCGACACAATATTGTGGGTATCGCGGGTGTCACTGAGTCGGTGTACTTCAAAATATTCGAAATTGTCTCATTGCAGAAGCAGAGTCTGGTTTCTTTGGATATCAGTGAAACTCAGAAAGAGCTGGAAGCCATTTTGATTGAGGCGGTGAGGCTCGGGGCTAGCGATCTGCATATCACGCGTAATGATATTTTGGCGAAACTTGAAGTGAGAGTAAATGGATTGTTACTGCCGATGATGCAGATGCCATCCAGCAAATGTGATGAGTTGGTCTTTGTTTTATACAACGTGCAAGCCAGCACCCGAGACACGACATGGAACCGCACTATTCCGCAGAGTGCTAATATTCTTTATCAGTTGAATGCGAGAAGTTTTCGTTTTCGTTATGCCCATTTCCCTATATTTGGCGAAACTGCAGACTGTTATCATGCGGTGCTTCGTATTATTCCGTCTGGATTTTCGAAAGGGACTGTCGCCAATCTTAATAAACTTGGGATATCGCACGAAGAGCTGGAAGACTTGAAGAAAATCCTCAGTAACCCTTACGGCGCTTATATCATTGCGGGGACAACGGGGTCAGGGAAATCCACGACGCTGAAAAATCTGATGGAGTGGTTGCAAATCAACCGCTATGCAGACAGAGGGTGCTTTCTTACGGTTGAAGACCCTGTGGAATATCAAATCTACGGCGCGAAACAAAGTTCTGTGGTGAGTGTTGAAGGGGGTGGGTTTCATTCCGCCATCAAATCAGCATTACGTCGCGATCCTGATGTGCTGATGGTTGGCGAAATCCGTGACAACATCTCCGCCAACGCCCTGGCGGGTGCAGTAGAAAGTGGCCATTACTGTTTTACCACCGTGCACGCCGGTAACATCGTCTCTTTATTGCAACGTCTGTCTGCGATGGGAATTACCAGCGACAAACTCTCAACGCCTGGTTTTGTGGCCGGGCTGCAGTGCCAAAAATTGGTTCCTGTTATTTGCGCCGACTGCCGGCGTTCGCTGGAGCTGCCTTTTGGCGGCCAGATGATGACGCTGTATGAGCAAAGGGAGGAGGGCTGTGAGAAGTGCAATTACACCGGCATCAGTGGCCGGCAGCTTGTTATTGAATATATGCGGCCAACCTATGACGAATTAGCGGCGATATCCAGACAGGAATGGCTACAGGTGTATGTGCTATGGCGAAATAAACGTATTCCCGCGCCTGGATTGAGTGAAGGATTTGAAATTAAGGAGAAAGTCTTTGCCGAAGTACTGCGTGGGCGTGTGTGTGCGACCTGGTTCAGCATGGAGTTCGGTGATGTAGAAAAAGACAATCTGGAGGTCATCCTTGGCAAAGTTCAGTAAAAAACAGCGTCTCTACCTGTATAAGTTTTGCGCCGATATGATCAGCACAGAGCTCCCTCTCTATGACTCATTGCTTAAACTGCAGACTGAGGGCAAGACGCTGCTCGGGCGTGCTTTTGCAAAGAATGTGGGGGTGCTGACAAACAACATGAAGTCCGGACTGACCGGGGCATCGATAGCGGTCATGTTTGAGGGCCTGGTGCCGCAAAGTGAATTAAGCGTGATAAACGCGGCGGAACAAAGCGGCAGCCTCGCGGACGGGTTTATGACACTGGTGAATGTCATCAACTATAACAGCGAGTTAAAGAGCAAACTGATCGGTGCCATTTTGTTTCCGGTCATTATGCTGACCCTCTCTCTGCTTGTCATTGCCGGGTATTCAGTCAAAGTTTTTCCCGCTTTTGAAAGCGTTGTGCCTGTCAACAAATGGCCGGGGGTCACTCAGGCTTTATTTGGTTTTGGCAAAGCCCTTGTTGCCGGGCTATGGATTTATATTCTGGCAGGCGTCATTGCCACCGTTTTTTTATTAAGATTTGTTATTGCTAATTTTTCCGGGCCGATACGTAACAAATTCCTTGATAAGATCTTACCCTTTTCGACCTACAAGCAAATCACGGCCTCGATCTTTCTTAATAACCTGGCGTTAATGTTAAAAAATGGAATCCCTCTGAATGATGGGCTGGCCATTATTTTGCTGAACTCGAACCGCTGGTTAAAATCCCACATCAATGGCATGCGTGAAAAAATGGCGGTAGGGTTGGGGTATGGGGATGCCTTAAATACCGGCCTGTTTGGCCCTGAAACGCTTCTGAATATTAGTTTGTATGCGGGGCTTCCCTCTTTTAATGAAGTGTTAGCGTCAGTCTCCAAAAAATCTCGTGAACAGGTTCAGGAATATATCAAAACCCTTTCCAGCTTACTGAAATCTCTTTCTACCATGGTCCTTGGGGGATGCGTGATATGGGTGTTTGCGGCGTTATTCGCTCTTTCTGACTCGCTCGCTAAGCTGGGTGCCAGTGGTTCATTTTAAAGGAAATAGTATGAATAATTTCAGGATGTATTGGTTCATGACCCCTTTATTCTTCGGAGTGCTGTCATTCAGCGTCTTCTCTGCCACCATCCCGAAAGGGGGCGTTTTCAAATATTCAATAAAAGTCAACGGTGATGAGTTGGGACCGCTGGATATGCCATTGGCATTGCCCATTGCGAATTTTTTTGGCTTTACTCGCGAGGGTAATCAATATTCTTATGAAGAAAAGAACTCCTTACCCATTGCGATCAATATTATGTATATCGAATCGTCACTCAGCGACGCCCCGCCACCCCGCTTACCCTCAATCACTGATGATAACTTCGATTTTTCTGAGCACTATCTGCATTATAAAACAGACGCAACTTACAGCTGGGTCAGCGGGGGTAAGGAAGGGGGATGGGTGATGCCGGTGATTAATGCTCAGCCCTATCAACAGGGCGATCCTTTCCCGGCCGTGACGACCTGTGTGGGGACCCCTGCAACCGTTAAAGAACAGCAGTATAAATGTAAGCCCGGAATGAGCAGCAGTACCCGCAACCTCTCAATGTATGATGAGCTGATTGATGTGGCGGCCAGTATGAACAAACCGTTGTGGGTGGGGACCCTTGTCTTCCCACGCGCCTCAGACGGGCCGGAAGGCTATACGAGCAATGCGGGGACCGGGGGCGAGGGTCATGAGCTGGTTGTTTACCTTCCTCATCGCCATCTGGCATTGATACATCTGGAAGCCGTGTTAATGGGGTCGGCAAACGGCGCCGATCGGCGCCTTGCGGCATGGACGCTTAAAAGCGACGACGGCGAATATTTCGAACCTTTCAGTCAATATAACAATACCGAAGAGTTTGGATTTGTGTCTGCTGGAAACACTACGGATAGCCGCACCACGATTTTTAGCGTCATTCCTTTTTCTCTGATGTCGAATAATCCGCCGCGTATGCCCATCGCCGAGGTCGCTGCTATTCACACACGTCTGGCAGGCGGTGTGCAATGGGCCGATGAATGGAGTGATTTCGCGCCAGGGCAGGGGATAGAGGCATCTCGTCTTTTCACCTGCATGAATGGGGCAAAAGGCTCAGTCGATGATTATACCCAGTTAGCCACTTTTCAACTGCCGGATGTCGACGAGTTTAAGGGGCTTGATGGCAAAACAAGGCTGCTTCCGGAAGGGCAGAAAGGATTCACGTTCGAACAAATCATAGAGCGTCCCCCGACATCAGATGACGCGTATGTCTGTGATACCAAAGGAACGCAGCTATTTTCCCGGCGCATAGATAGCACGTCATCTGGTGGCTGGACTTTGCGCCTCGACTTTACAAACAGGGTTAGCGGTATTACCGCGAAATGACGTTACCACAGATGAGACTCTTTGTTTCACATCAAGGGACTGAGTGTTATGTATAATTTTTATCTTTGGTTTTACCCGGTGATGGCGGCAATTGTGGGGGTATTTATCGGGAGTTTTATCAATGTCGTCATCTATCGTTTGCCGCTGATGATTTACGCGCAAAGCAACGGTGAGCCTGATGCCGGAAAAATAAATTTATGGTGGCCGCCTTCGCATTGTCCTGGCTGCGGTACACCGGTGTGGCGGCGAGATAATATCCCGGTATTAAGTTGGTTATTACGAAAAGGTAAATGCCGCCATTGCAACGGTCATATTTCAGCGCAGTATCTTATTTCTGAAATCCTGTGCGGCGTTTTCTTTACCCTCCTGACCCTCAAAGCCTGGCCGAATTTTACTGAAGCGCAAATCTGCTGTTTTTTCCTTTATTTTTGTTTGCTCTATACGCTGTCGGTGATTGATTTTCAGCACCTGTTGCTGCCCGACACGCTGGTATCGCTGCTTTTATGGAGCGGGCTTGTGGCCTCAATAAGCGGTCTTACCGGGCTGCAGCCTCGTTCAGCCATTGTGGGGGCTGTCGCTGCATGGCTGCTGCTATACAGTGTGATGACAGGGTATGAAAAACTGCGGGGACGGGAGGGGTTAGGATACGGGGATGTGAAGCTGATGGCCGCCATCAGCGCCTGGCTTGGAATCGAAAAACTGCCCGAACTCATTGTCTGGTCAGCCGTCTCTGGCATCGTTATCTACGTCTTGTGCGCGTGCCTTAACAAGCGTCGGGCACTGCACGAGAATGCGGATGAAGCAGAAAAGCACTACATCCCCTTTGGCCCGTCTATTTCCGTGGCCGCGCTGGTGCTGTTTTTTAGCGGGCAGTTCTGACCATGCGTATCCGGATGGTCTTTCTGAGTCTGCTTTTTCCGCTTGCTGCGCTAGCCAGCAGCGATACGGTGGTGACGCTCGCGCTGATTCATGTCTCCCGTAATGATGCCACTCAGTCCTTTTCCCCCGCGTTGCTACGGGTGTCGCGTGAGGAACGCCCGGCAACGGTGAGTGCGTTAGCCCGTTACCCTGACTTTCATCCTCCCCTGGGTGTTCCATTACAGACCACGTCGTCGTTCAGTATGCGCCTGCACCCGTTTACACAACGCTTTACCCATCATGATGGGACAGACTTTGCGGCTCCCCTTTTCTCTCCTGTATTTGCGACAGAGAAGGGCACTGTTGTGGAGGCTAAATACGATGCCTTAGCCGGGAATTATATTGTCTTGCGCCATCCCGGCGGCTGGAGCAGTCGTTACATGCATCTGAACAAGATGAGTGTGGTACCCGGGCAGTCGGTTAACCGTGGCAGTGTCATTGGTTTTTCGGGGAATACCGGGCGGAGTACCGGCCCGCATTTGCATTTCGAACTGGCCTACAGAGGGGTTCCGGTTAATTCTGCTAACCTGCTGGTTGCTTCTCATTTAGGGACATTTCCCTCCATGGAGAAAGCCGTTGTTCGCGCCGTGGTGCCTTTTGTGCCAAAAATAATGCTGGTCACGAAAATTGCGGGTGAGGAAAAGGTGATGGTCAAATTCGGAAGGAAAACGGTTTACGCAGGCGTAAACCAGACCGTATTTGGGCTTTATCGGGTATTAATGGAAAATGGGCGTTATCGTTTGAAGGCTGTGGCAAGAATGAAGTGAATCTTTCAGTTCCCGCAATAACTCTGGTATAAGGTTTATCAGGACTCAAAGGTCTACTTTATAGTGACGAGGAATAACATGCGTATCAGAGTGTTAACAGGAATGGTTGGTGCCGCGCTGCTGCTCGCGGGTTGTAGCTCCAGTAACGACCTGTCAGCCGGCGGGCAGAATGTTCGCTTTGTTGAAGACAAACCGGCAAGTGAATGCCAGCTTCTGGGAACCGCGACGGGCAAGCAGAGCAACTGGCTCTCCGGCCAGCACGGTGAAGAAGGCGGTTCAATGCGCGGTGCGGCGAATGCGCTGCGTAACCAGGCGGCTGAAATGGGTGGCAACGTGATTTACGGCGTAAGCAGCCCCACTCAGGGCATGCTTTCAAGCTTCGTACCGACTGACAGCGAAATGATCGGCCAGGTTTATAAGTGCCCAAACTGATCCTTCCCGTCTGGAAAAAGCGCCCTCATCAATAGAGGGCGTTTTTGTTTATTCCGCTTTTGCTGGCATCTGCTGTGTTTTTTGATAGAGCTGATACAGCGCCCGTAATCCGTGTTGTTGAGATAACAGCCCTTTACCGGAGGCAAGCGTCGCCACCGAAATTCGACACGGTTTTCCTTCCAGTTTTTTCAGCCGTGGGCTAAATGGCAGTAAACGCTGGGCAATAGCCTGAGCCTCTTTCATATCACCCCGAATGCGCGATTTAATCAGGGTACCGCAAGCCTGTTGCTGCCCGTTTTCATCGGTAAAGTGATAGACCAGCGCCAGATAATGCGTAAAGAGTTCGATTTTCCAGGCGGGATGCTGGTAGGTGTCGTATTCCATTTCACCGTTATCTTTCATGTCGGTGTCATACATCGGCAGGAAATCGAGCAGGGAAGCAATACGCAAAGACAGCTCATGCATCCCGGCATTATTGATGGCATGAGAAATTGCGCTGATCAGCAAGGCGATTTGGGCATCATCAAGAAATACTGTCAGTTGGTTTTCCCCTTGCAAGGTAAAAATCAGCTCAGAACCCTGTTGTTTTGCCTCACCCGGAGCAAAGCCCGTGACGCGCTGGCGAATATCGGCGTGCAGCATCTGTTCCTGATTCAGCTCAGGAATGTTGTGGTGCAGTGATTGCGTTGCGACATGCTGACGCGTTTTAAACGTGGCTTTATCTTTGGCGTTGCGCTGGCCTTGCAAGTAGAGACGGTGCTCAAGATAAATATAGAGATCGCCTAGCGGCAGGGCGGGAATAAAAATCAGGGATGCCTGATTATGTTGATGCTTGAATTTGAGTGCCAGAGCCTGAAACTGCTGGGCGTGGCGAATCACGCCGGTGTTGATACCGGTGATAGTGAAGGTCATTTCTTCTCTCCCTGATGAGGTCTTATCCCTGAGAATCTGTCCTGAACCCAGGATGGCGAGGGATGTTTTTTGCGGAGGCTAAAATAGCACTCAGCCAGATTTCGGGAGAGTCGGTTTCCGGACTTGAAACCTGTGCGACAGGCATCGCACAGGCTTTTGCTGAAGGGATTATTGTTGGCGAAGCTGCAAATCCAGCGGGGTTTTACTCGGTTCGCCACCAATCTCACGTGCCAGTTTCGGCACCATATAGCCAGAGATCAGCGTCAGGAGTTCGCGCATGATGGCCCGGGCTTCGTCATCACTCACCATGTAATGCGCCGCCCCCTGCACTTTGTCCAGCACATGCAGGTAATAGGGCATCACGCCTGCATCAAACAGTGCATTACTGAGATTGGCCAGCGTTTGCGCGTTGTCATTCACATCACGCAGCAGCACGCTTTGGTTGAGCAATGTGACGCCCGCAAGCTTCAGCTTACGCATCGCCTGGCGGAATTCTTCGTCAATTTCTTGCGCATGGTTGATGTGGTTCACCAGCAAAATTTGCAGTGAGGAATGAGCAAAGCGTTCAGTTAACGCCTCGGTGATGCGCGCCGGGATCACAATCGGCAAACGGCTGTGAATACGAAGTCGCTTCAGATGAGGAATCGCTTCGAGCGCATCCATCAACCACGCCAGCTCATGATCCTTCGCCATCAGCGGATCGCCGCCTGAGAAGATAATCTCATCAAGCTCCGGGTGGGCGGCAATGTAATCCAGCGCGACCTGCCAGTTTCGTTTGTTGCCCTGATTATCGGCATATGGGAAATGTCGACGGAAGCAGTAGCGGCAGTTGACGGCGCAGCCACCTTTCACCAACAGTAAAGCGCGGTTGCGGTATTTATGCAGCAAACCGGGCACCACACTGTGCTGTTCTTCGAGCGGATCGGTGCTGAAACCTGGGGCAGCAACATACTCCTGCTGCGAGGTAAGTACCTGTTTGAGCAGCGGATCGTTCGGATCGCCAGGCTTCATTCTTGCAGCGAAAGCACGAGGCACGCGCAGCGGGAAGAGACGTTTTGCGTCACGACCGGCGAGCAAATTTTCATCAGCGTCTATCTTTAACAGACGCAACAGTTCATCAGGATCGGTGATTACATCGGCAAGTTGCGATAACCAATCTTCTCTGGACGGGGTGTTTAGGGTTACAATATGCGCCATTTTGTGGCTTAGCTACCAGTTAACAAATTTAGAGGGCCTTATGGCGACTTATTCTAGCAACGATTTCCGTGCCGGTCTTAAAATCATGATGGATGGCGAACCGTACTCGGTTGAATCCAGCGAGTTCGTAAAACCAGGCAAAGGCCAGGCGTTCGCACGCGTTAAGCTGCGCCGTCTGCTGACCGGGACTCGTGTTGAGAAAACCTTCAAATCTACCGACTCTGCAGAAGGCGCAGACGTTGTCGATATGAACCTGACTTACCTGTACAACGACGGTGAGTTCTACCACTTCATGAACAACGAAACCTTCGAGCAGCTGGCTGCCGACGAGAAAGCGGTTGGCGATAACGCTAAATGGCTGCTGGACCAGGCTGAATGTATCGTGACCCTGTGGGACGGCCGTCCAATCGCCGTGACCCCGCCAAACTTCGTTGAGCTGGAAATCGTTGAAACCGATCCAGGTCTGAAAGGTGATACCGCAGGGACTGGCGGCAAGCCAGCAACCCTGAGCACCGGCGCCGTGGTAAAAGTGCCCCTGTTCGTACAGATTGGCGAGGTTATCAAAGTTGATACCCGCTCTGGCGAATACGTTTCTCGCGTGAAGTAATTCATGCTATAAAAAAACGGCGCAACGCTTGTTGTGCCGTTTTTTTTAAAGGGCAGGGATGATGAACCGCTTATTCAAACTCTTCTTCATACTGTTGGTCTCCGGAGCACTGCTTTCCGGCTGCAATACCTTCCGTGGCTTTGGCCAGGATGTCGAACATCTGGGCAATTCAATTTCTCACGCCGCCAGCAAATAAGTTCACATCGTCTTAAAATTGCTTCGTTTCGCTCTCACTACGTCTTTCTTGTCTATGCTTATGTTGCTACAGCACAACTGTTAACTGGCAATAAAAGGAAGACATCATGCTTAAGAAATCCATTGCTGCGTTTTTTACTCTCCTGGTGCTCTCTTCAGCCCTGACTGCTTGTAATACGACGAAGGGGATGGGGGAAGACATTTCCAGTGGCGGCCAGGCTATTTCCGGTGCAGCGACCAAAGCTCAGAACTAAAGATGTTCGGTACGGCTTTTCGGCCGTACCGTTATTCAACGCATTCTGCTGAGGGAATAAAAGGCGAGAAGCGATGCTCGACTTTGAGCTTCAGGCGAATGTTGCGTTTGTAGGTATAAACGGTTTTTCCGGTGATCCGCATCTCGCTGGCAATGGTTTGATTGCTCGCCCCTTCCATCCACAGCGACAAGACTTTCTCTTCCTGACGCGTCAATAAAGGCGTTACGACCCGTGCCGGATTGATGATTGGGCCGCTAAGCAGCAAATCCATCACTCGTTGTCTGAGAACGTCCAGCGGGGCTTTCTTTGATATCGCTTCACCGACGTTCTTAAAAACAAAGGGTTCATTCTGTAAACGAAGGACTCGCGTTCGCTGTTCGCAAACATTCAGCAGTGCAGGTAGAAAATGCGACTGGAGAGCGTCGTGCTGAAAACTGGCGAAATCGGCGATCACCAGATGAGGCTGCCAGCTTTCGACATGGGCTTTGGCGAGTAACAGACTGTTCAGGTGAGTGACTAAAAATGACGATGCCTCGTCTGTTTTTTGCTGCAACCCCGTCTCCAGCCCAAGGCGACTGAAACAGCAGCGATCGATAATCAGAATTTTATACATGCTGGGCAAATGCGCGCTTCATAGGGTGCAGGAAGTAATGGGCCAGGCAACCATGATAGAGAAAGAAGCCCTCAGACAAAAAGGCGATCTCCACATTGAAATGCGCTCATTTCACGTTATCGTCGAGGAAAAGTAACTTAAGTTAAATTGCTTGCATGCCCGACATCAGTGGGTAAAATAGGCGCTCTTCTTGACCTTACGGGACGACCCGTAAGCGTATCTTAATCTCGGGGACGACCCCT
Organism: Scandinavium sp. NPDC088450; assembly: GCF_044900545.1. NCBI lineage: Bacteria > Pseudomonadati > Pseudomonadota > Gammaproteobacteria > Enterobacterales > Enterobacteriaceae > Scandinavium > Scandinavium sp. NPDC088450. The sequence goes on from NZ_JBJDNI010000025.1 coordinate 53,511, forward strand.
TTCTGGAGTCACTATGTCCTGGTTAATTCTTGTTGTTGCGGGTCTTCTTGAAGTGGTTTGGGCTGTTGGCCTGAAATATACCCATGGTTTTACTCGTCTGGTGCCTAGCGTGATTACCGCTACCGCGATGATCGCGAGTATTGCGTTACTTTCCTGGGCGATGAAAACATTGCCGGTCGGTACCGCTTACGCCATCTGGACCGGTATCGGTGCCGTTGGCGCAGCGGTAACAGGTATGCTTCTGTTAGGCGAATCTACCAGTCTGGCGCGTATTTTCAGCCTGGTGCTGATCGTCTGCGGCATTATCGGCCTGAAACTCAGCGCTCACTGATAAGTCTGATTCACCCAAATAAGTTTCTCTACCGGGAAACCTTGCCGGGTCGCGATATCCAGCATTTGCTGTTTCATTTCAGGAGAGATGGTTGGCGTGCGGGCAAGTATCCACAAATAGTCGCGATCCGGCCCACAAACCAAGGCATGACGGTATTCTTTATCCAGCGCGATAATATTGTAACCGCCATAGAAGGGGCCAAAGAATGATACTTTCAATGCAGCCTGATTTGGCGGGCCAGTAAAGTAAGCGACACCCTCTGTTTTTTGCCACATCCCGCGATCGGGGTTATAGCCTTTATTCAGCACGTCAATGCCACCATCACTCCGCTGGCTGTACGTCGCGGTGACTTTCTCCAGACCACTCTCGAAGTTGTGATCCAGCCGGGCGATTTCATACCAGGTGCCGAGGTAGCGGTTGGCGTCAAAGGGAGAAACAACGGTCACGCCTGGTGGCGGGATAGGGTTACTACAGGCAACAACCAAAAACGCAGCGGCAACAGTCGCAATGAGGGGCAGCAGACGCATGGCAATGTCCTTGCAGGTTTTTTTGTAAGTGTAGAACCAGGCGGGAAAAATGTACGGCGGGCAGAAAGAAATATGCCCGGCGTGTGCCGGGCATCTCAGCTTTAGATGAAAATGATCCCCACAAGGGTGACGATAGTCAGGATCGCCGCCAGGCCATAGAACACCCACTTACCGTTTGGCACGTGAATTTTCAGGTCATGCATCGCGTGGTGAATACGGTGCAGGCCACACCAGAGTGGCAGCACAATCATCAGGAACAGGAACGCGCGGCCAATAAAGCTTTGGGCAAAGGCCAGGACGCGCTCATAGCTGAACGCGTCATGAGGCGCGAGTCCCAATGGCAGCAGAACGCCCACTAACAGCACGATAACAGGGGCAATAATGGCACCCCACATGCCGCCTGCGCCAAACAAGCCCCAGAATACGGGTTCGTCTGAACGTTTCGGATTTGGATTGATCATCTCGGTCTCCTTACCAGAACAGCGCGACAAACAGGATGATGACCGTGACTACAATCGTCACGCCCCATAGCCCTTTAATCACAGGCTCTGGCCCCAGTTTTTCGCCTTTCACAATCACGTTAGCGGCTTTGGGTGCCAGTTCGAACCAGGTTTTGGTGTGCAGCAACGCTGCCGCCAGGGTTATCAGGTTCAGGATTACCACAATCGGATTTTGCAGAAAACCGACGTATCCCGCCCAGGACTCTGCGCCGTGTTTCAGGGCAAACAGCCCGTAAATCAGAACGATACTGAACCAGACTGTCGGCACTGCAGTGCCTTCACGCAGCATGTAGAAGCGGTAAAAAGGCAGTTTCTTCCACCACGTTGACGTCATCGGCTGGACATAGGGTTTACGTTTTGTCGTCATCATGCACTCCTTAGCGTGGTTTCAGGGTGGCGATAAGAAAGTCTTTCGAGCTTTCCACTTTGCCCTGCTGAATGGCGGCTGCCGGGTCGACATGCTTCGGACACACTTCCGAGCAATACCCGACGAACGTACAGCTCCAGACGCCATTCTTGCCGTTGAGCTGCGCCATGCGCTCTTTCTTACCGTGATCGCGGGTGTCTTCGTTATAGCGGTGCGCCAGGGTGATGGCGGCCGGGCCGATGAACTCTTTGTTCAGACCAAACTGCGGACAGGCGGCATAGCAAAGGCCACAGTTGATGCACCCTGAGAACTGATGGTATTTCGCCATCTGCGCCGGGGTTTGCTTGTTCGGCCCCTGATCCGGTGTACGCGGGTTGCCGATGATATACGGCTTAATGGCTTCCAGGCTTTCGATAAAGTGGGTCATATCGACCACCAAATCTCGTTCAATCGGGAAGTTCGCCAGCGCCTCAACCTTCAGGCCGTTGGTGTATTCACGCAGGAACGTTTTACAGGCAAGCTTGGGTACTTTGTTGACCATCATGCCGCAGGAGCCGCAAATCGCCATGCGACAGGACCAGCGATAGCTTAAGTCCGGCGCGAGGTTATCTTTGATGTAGCCAAGCGCATCAAGTAATGAAGTTTGCTCATCGTAAGGCACTTCATAGAACGCGCTGTGCGGGGCCGTGTCCACTTCCGGGTTGTAGCGCACGATCTCGATTTTCAGGTTTTTCATCTCAGCCATTTGCCGTCTCCTTCTTGTCGGCAGCTTCCGCTTCTGCACCGTAAACACGTTTCGCCGGTGGCAGCGTTGTGATTTTCACGTCGCTGTAATCAAGGCGTGTGGTGCCGTCCGCGTCGCGGTAGGCGAGAGTGTGCTTGAGGAAGTTAACGTCATCGCGCTCGGTACAGCCTTCGTCGAGACGCTGATGAGCGCCACGAGACTCTTTACGCGCCATGGCGGAATGCGCCATACATTCGGCAACGTTCAGGCCATGACCCAGCTCGATGGTGTAAAGCAAGTCGGTGTTGAAGACGCTGGACGTGTCGGTAATGCGCACACGCTTGAAGCGTTCCTGCAGCTCAGCCAGCTTGTCGATGGTTTTCTGCATCAGTTCTGGCGTGCGGTAAATGCCGCAGCCTTCTTCCATCGACAGACCCATTTCGTCGCGTATCTTCGCCCAGTTCTCGTTGCCTTCCTGATTGACCAGCGCTTTCAGGCGTTTTTCGACATCGACAACCTGTGCGTCCAGTGCTGCGCTGTTGGCTTCGCCTACGGTAGAGGCTCGTTCCATGGCTTTCTCGCCCGCCATGCGGCCAAAGACCACCAGTTCTGCCAGAGAGTTTGAACCGAGACGGTTCGCGCCGTGCAGGCCCACAGAAGAACATTCGCCAACGGCAAACAGCCCTTTGATGCGGGTTTCACACTGCTGATCGGTTTCGATACCGCCCATGGTGTAGTGCGCGGTTGGACGCACCGGAATCGGTTCTTTCACCGGGTCGACACCCACGTAAGCTTTTGCCAGTTCACAAATGAACGGCAGACGCTCAAGCAGCTTTTTCTCGCCCAGGTGGCGCAGGTCAAGGTAGACCACATCGCCGCGTGGCGTTGGAATGGTGTTGCCTTTGCGCCACTCATGCCAGAATGCCTGCGACACTTTGTCGCGCGGGCCGAGTTCCATGTATTTGTTCTTCGGCTCGCCGAGCGGGGTTTCCGGGCCCATGCCGTAATCCTGCAAATAGCGGTAGCCATCTTTGTTGACCAGAATCCCGCCTTCGCCGCGACAACCTTCGGTCATCAGGATGCCGGAACCCGGCAGCCCGGTTGGGTGATACTGCACGAATTCCATATCACGCAGTGGCACGCCATGGCTCAGCGCCATGCCCATACCGTCGCCGGTGACGATGCCGCCGTTGGTGTTATAGCGATAAACGCGCCCAGCACCGCCAGTGGCCATCACCACCGCATTGGCACGAATCTGGACCAGTTCGCCTTCCATCATGTTCATCGCCACCAGACCACGGGCCTGGCCGTCATCGACCAGAATGTCGAGGACGAAATGTTCGTCGAAGCGCTGAATTTGCGGGAATTGCAGAGAGGTCTGGAAGAGCGTGTGCAGCATGTGGAAGCCGGTTTTATCGGCGGCAAACCACGTACGCTCGATTTTCATCCCGCCGAAGCGGCGCACGTTCACAGAACCGTCTTCACGACGACTCCACGGACAGCCCCATTGCTCAAGCTGGGTCATTTCGGTTGGGCAGTGGTGGACGAAGTAATCAACGACGTCCTGTTCGCAAAGCCAGTCGCCGCCAGCGACCGTGTCGTGAAAATGGTACTCAAAGCTGTCATGATCCTGCGCGACGGCGGCAGAACCCCCTTCGGCCGCCACGGTGTGGCTGCGCATGGGGTAGACTTTTGAAATCAGTGCGATTTTAGCGTTGGGATTAGCTTGTGCTGCAGCAATAGCAGCCCGTAATCCCGCCCCGCCAGCGCCTATAACGGCAAGATCGGCATGAAAGGTTTGCACGACATTCCTCCAGATTGTTGTTATTTCGCAACACGCCTTACCAAAGGTAGTTCACTCATGCGGCACGGCAATTGCGAAAGCGATTCCACTGCTCCTTTATGGGTAAAACAGTATATCCGTATGAATGAGGGGGAAATTTGACGCGTTCGATTTTTTTGCTGTTCTGTGCTGCCGTTTATCATCGGAATTGATGGATTGCGTCACGAAATTGGCTTCTTCAATAAAATCCGGCTTTAAATCGGGTCAGATTTGTCTCGCTCCGGCGTTGAGGGTAGACTTCGTGCCTTTGTTTGACTTCGGAGAGTTTTACCATGAGCGAAACGGCAACCTGGCAGCCGAGCGCCTCCATCCCCAATCTGTTAAAACGTGCGGCCATCATGGCGGAGATCCGCCGCTTTTTTGCTGACCGCGGCGTGCTGGAGGTGGAAACGCCCTGCATGAGTCAGGCAACGGTGACGGATATTCATCTGGTGCCGTTTGAAACGCGTTTCGTCGGCCCGGGCCATTCTCAGGGTATCAATCTCTACATGATGACCAGCCCGGAATACCACATGAAGCGCCTGCTGGCGGCGGGATGTGGCCCGGTGTTTCAGCTGTGTCGTAGTTTCCGCAATGAAGAGATGGGGCGTCATCACAACCCGGAATTCACCATGCTGGAGTGGTACCGTCCGCACTACGACATGTATCGCCTGATCAATGAAGTGGATGATTTGCTGCAACAGGTACTTGAGTGCCAGCCCGCAGAAAGCCTCTCTTACCAGCAGGCGTTCCAGCGCCATCTGGAAATTGACCCGCTGTCAGCGGATAAAACTCAGCTACGTGAAGTGGCGGCGAAGCTCGACTTAAGCAACATTGCCGATACCGAAGAAGATCGCGATACCCTGCTGCAGCTGCTGTTTGCCATGGGTGTTGAACCGCACATTGGTAAAGATCGCCCAACGTTTGTCTATCACTTCCCGGCAAGCCAGGCTTCACTGGCGCAAATCAGCACGGAAGATCATCGCGTAGCTGAGCGCTTCGAGGTTTACTACAAAGGTATTGAGCTGGCGAATGGTTTCCACGAACTCACGGATTCCCGCGAACAGCAGCAGCGTTTTGAGCAGGACAACCGCAAGCGTGCTGCACGCGGTCTGCCGCAGCAGCCGATTGATGTGAATCTGCTGGAAGCCCTGAAAGCAGGTCTGCCAGATTGTTCCGGCGTCGCGTTGGGCGTGGATCGTTTAGTGATGCTGGCGCTGGGCGCAGAACAGCTTGGGGATGTGATTGCTTTTACGGTGGACAGAGCCTAGGTAAACAGCAAAAATCCTCTCTTTGAGAGGATTTTTTTGTGGTTGCACCCCTCGCCCTGTGGGAGAGGGGCCGGGGGAGAGGGCATCAGGCGACTCTCCCCTAAATTTTACAAACTCCCCGCCGTCCGTCCACGTCCTGCTGAAGTCATCGTTCTACCCGTCTTGCGGCCATCCATGGTTTCCAGACGCATCTGGAACGGTGGGAACGGCATATCGATCCCGTGTTCACGGAAGCCTGCCAGGATCAGCTGGTGGATCTCATGGCGCAGCGGCATGCGATGCCCCATTTCAGCGGCGTAGATACGCAGTTCGAAGATCTGAATCCCCTGCTGCAAATCGACCAGGAAGACTTCCGGCGCCGGGTTGTCTATCACATACGAACAGCGTTCGGCGGCTGTCATCAGGATTTGCGTCACTTCTTCGCTGTTAGCGTCGGAAGGGGCTGGAACCGTTAACACCACGCGAGTCACTGAGTCCGAAAGCGACCAGTTGATAAACTGCTCTGTGATGAAGGCTTTGTTCGGCACGATGATCTCTTTGCGATCCCAGTCGCTTATCGTGGTTGCACGGGTGTTGATCTTGGTGACGCTACCCGTCAGGTCGCGGATCGTCACGGTATCGCCGATACGGATCGGTTTCTCAAACAGGATGATCAGGCCGGAAATAAAGTTGGCAAAAATCTCCTGCAAGCCAAAACCAAGCCCGACACCTAACGCGGCAACCAGCCACTGCAGCTTCGCCCACTCAATGCCGATCATCGAGAAACCGACCAGGCCGCCAATCAGCATCAGCAGATATTTGGTGATGGTGGTAATCGCATAACCTGTGCCTGGCGTCAGGTTGATGTGCTGCAACACCGCCAGCTCCAGCAGAGCAGGAAAGTTTCGCACCAGTTGGGTGGTGATGATAAAGACCAGAATCGCAATCAGCACCGCACCGAGCGTAATTGGCTCCAGACTTTCGACCCCCTGAACCGTCGAGGTGGCATCCCAGAGAGAAATGTTTTCGAGGAAGCCAAAGGCGGAGTGAATTTCTGACCACAGCACGATAACTGAGACCAGGGCGATCAGCATCAGGATCGAACGCACCAGGCGCAGGGATTGTGCGCTCAGGGTGTCGAGATCGACTTCGGCAATATCGACTTCCGCTGATCCTTCCAGGCTGGTGGAGTGATGGGGATCTTCTTCACCGCGCGCACGATGAGCAAGCATTTCGGCCCGACGATGCTTGGCGCGGTCAAAGGCAATTCGGCGGCGCTGGATGAGCATCCAACGACGAATGACATGGTAAACCACCAACAGCAGGAACCAGATGGCGACAGACGTTTCCAGTCGAACCAGCAAGGCTTCGGCTGTAGCCAGATAACCGACGGCTGCCGCCAGAATCGCGGCCAGTGGCGCACCCAAAAGCAGGTTCCACAGCACCCGGTTAATCATGTTGTCGCCGTTGCCCTCTCTGTCGAGGTACAGCGGAATACCGGCACGTTTAAGGCTCAGGGTCACTACCGCCAGCGCTCCGCAAATCAGCATAAAACAGAGCCTGCCGAGCGAGGATGAGAATTCACGGTCGTTGAGATTATCGAACATGATCAACGCCATAATCAGCGGCACGATAAGCCCGATGCTCATCAGGTAGTAGCGCATCGCACGGGCAACGCGGTTACGCGGCCAGCCAAAGTGGGCCACGAACAGACCATTTGGGCGGGCGAAGGCGGCGCAGATCATCACCACCCACAGTAACGGTACGGTAGCCGTTACGCCGTCGCCAATTGCCACAGCCAGCGGATAAGGCCACGCTTCCTGTAAACCATAGCCGAGCGTCATCCACAGCACTGGCAGCGGTGAGGCCACCAGAATCGACCAGAAAACCGTCCGTAGCGTTAGCCAGAAATGGTCTTGTGTCACTTTGCCGACACGGCTGCTTGAACGCTCCAAAAAACGCGTGAAATGCTTGCGAGAGCTGATGCTAAAGCCCACCAGAATCAGCGCCGCGAAGAGGGGAATCAGCGTTTCTTTGCTGGTTAACATCATCACCGAGGCTTTGCCAAGCTGACTGACGGTGTCCAGTGAAATCAGTCGACGCAGGTCCTGAACGATGCTCAGTGGCCATGAGAAGGAGATTGGGCTGACATCGGAGGTCCAGAAGAGATAGCGGTGCGTGGCTTCGTTAATCTCTTTTAAAGCGTCTTCTAACTGACCGTTTGCCACTTTCAGCTTGGTCAGTTCCAGGATTAGCGTATCGCCGCCCTGCAACAGAGAATTCAGCAGCTCGCGCTGAGTGCGCAGTTGAGCGTCGAGAATACGGGATTCTTCGCTCGACAGGGGTTGCCCGTCGGCCTGCTGGATTTGGCGTAATTGCGGCTGCTTGCTGAGGAGATCTTCATAGCGCAGACGATGTACGCGCAGCTGCGCCATTTCGGTATCGAGCTGCTGCGGTTTAGGCATTTCCGGTAAACGGGCCACCTGGGCACGCAGAGCTTCACCCAGCAGATTCGAGGAGCCCAGCCATTGCGACTGCTCGCGCAGCGTGTTGAGCGCCTGACGAACCTGCAAGGTTTGATTGGTCGCCTGACGCTGCTGTGATGCCACTAAATCCATACGCTGAGCCTGCTGGTTCAGCGCCTGCGAAAGCTCGCGGTTGGTGGTGAATTGTTTGACCAAATCTGGCGGCAGATTAGCGCTGTTTTCTGCCAGCAGCTCGGTGCTTTCCAGGGCCTTTTCGGCTTCGCGCTGACGCTGACTGTTGAGCTGGTTACGCAGCGCCTGCAAATAAGTATCGAGCTGTTCGCTCTGCTTTTGCGCCAGCTCAGAGCGCATTCTTGCCAGTTCCTGGCGGTTGTTGGCCGACAGTTGCGCCAGTTCCAGTTCGTTGACCAGGGCTTTTAGTTTGGCGGATTCTGCCTGCAGGCTGAGATTTTGCGCCTGAGCCGAGTTGCCCGTGGCGCTGCCGACCCGGCGTTCCACCTCGTTTAGCTGACGGCGAGCATCAGTTTGCTGCTGGGGAAGCTGGTTCAGAGAATCGGCGATTTCGCGGGCACGTTCTTGTTCCTGCTGTGCCTGACGGCTTTTCTCCAGCAGTTGGCTACTGACCTGCAGGATTTCCTGATTAAGCGCGTCTGTGGTTAACCCGGTGGGTACCTGACGAGGTTCCTCACGCAGATTCGACAGCTGGCTACGCAGGGTTTGAGAAAGCTTGGGGAAATTGTCGATAGACTGCTGATACTGCGTGGCGCGCTCAAGCGAACCTTTACGTTCTTCGAGCGCGTTTAGTGCGGACTGAAGCGCCTCGACGGCTTCAGGCTGAGCGGGCTTCGCCGCTTTCGCTTGTTCCAGTTCCTGAGCAATTTGTTTGCTGTCGGGGGCGCTGGCTGCGTACGCCCCCATGCTGAGGCACCAGGCCATCAGAAAAGTGATAATCAGGCGCACGTCAGCGGTCCTTCCTGGTTAGCCCTGGTCTTTGCTGTCTTCGACCAGCGGGCTGGCGTCGTGTTCAGCTTTGATCTCTTCTTCCGCCAGCACTTCAGCTTCGGGGGCGACGAAAGCTTCGGTAGAAACGGCCAGCGGCAGGCCAATTTTGGTGACGGACAGGCTTTCAAGCTGCTCAGCCAACTGGACTTTGCCAGGGGCGAACAGGTTGATAACCGTTGAACCGAGTTTGAAGCGACCCATTTCCTGGCCTTTCAGCAAGGCCACAGAACCTTCGCTTTCACCGGCAGGCCACGTCCAGCGTTTAATGATGCCTTCACGCGGTGGAGTAATAGTGCCAGCCCAGACAGTTTCAATGCTGCCCACGATAGTTGCGCCCACCAGAATCTGCGCCATTGGGCCAAATTCGGTATCAAACAGGCAGATAACTCGCTCGTTACGGGCAAATAAGTTTGGCACATTCTGCGCGGTCAGGTGGTTCACAGAGAACAGGTCACCCGGCACGTAAATCATTTCACGCAGGATGCCGTTGCACGGCATATGCACGCGGTGATAATCACGCGGGGACAGATACGTGGTGGCAAACGAACCGTTACGGAACAGGTCCGCCATCAGATAGTTACCCGCCAGCAGAGCTTCCAGGCTGTAGTTGTGGCCTTTTGCTTGCAGAATTTTGTCGTCTTCAATCTTACCCAACTGGCTGATTACGCCGTCGGCTGGCATCACCAGCACGTTCGGGTCGGTATTCAGGGGACGAACATCGTCACGCAGCGGGCGGACAAAAAAATCGTTAAAGGTGCGATAGCTGGCAGTATCGGGTTTCTGCGCTTCTTTCATATCGACCTTGTAATACTTCACGAACAGGTCAATCACCAGCTTTGTCAGCCAGCCTGCTCGTTTGCTCGCGCCCCAGCCGGCGAGGCGTGTCAGCCACAGTTTCGGCAGAATGTATTGAAGCGAAAGTTTAAATGAATTTAACAAGGTAGCCTCCAGGCCAGTGTCGGGTCATCACAGACTTTATATCCAAGCCATTTAAAAAAATGGGGGGCTGATTCTATCGGCAGTCAGCTTAAATGTCAGTCGTCGGTTTCAGAAAAGCTTTTACGCGTTTTTACCTGGGCCATGCTCTCGAGGATGCGATGGTAGTTTTCAAAGCGCGATTCGGCGATCTCACCTTTTTCGACCGCTTCACGAATGGCGCAGCCGGGATCGTTGTCGTGCTTGCAGTCGCGGTATTTACAGGCGCCTAAATAGTCCTGGAATTCGACAAAGCCATTGAAGATTTGTTCCGGATCCAGATGCCACAAGCCAAATTCACGTACGCCCGGGGAGTCAATCACATCGCCACCGTGCGGGAAGTGGTAGAGACGCGCTGCCGTGGTGGTGTGCTGGCCGAGACCGGAGTTATCGGAAACATCATTGGTGAGAATTTCTTCCTGCAAGCCGAGCAGAGCGTTCAGCAGGCTGGATTTGCCCACGCCGGATTGGCCCGCAAAAATGCTAATGCGGTCAGTGAGCGCGACTTCAAGCGGCTTAAGGCCGTCCTGCGTGCGGCTGGACACCATCAGGACCTTGTAACCGATGCGGCGATAGATATCCATTTGCTCGTTAACGAAAGCCATGCTCTCGTCATCAAGCAAGTCGATTTTATTCAGCACGATGATCGGTTCAACGTTGAGCGTTTCGCACGCCACCAGATAACGGTCGATAATATTGACGGAAAGCTCCGGCAGGATCGCCGACACAATGACAATCTGATCGATGTTGGCGGCGATAGGTTTGACGCCGTCATAGAAATCCGGACGCGTCAGGACTGAGGTGCGTTCATGCACGGCTTCCACGATGCCTTTGACGTTAACGCCTTCTGCCGCGGTTTTCCCCGGACGCCAGACCACGCGGTCACCGGTCACCAGAGAACGAATCGTGCGGCGAATGTTGCAGCGGTGAACGCCGCCGTCAGTTGCTTCCACGTCGGCATGCATGCCAAAGCGGCTAATGACGATGCCTTCAGAGGCTTCACCAAACAGGTTGTCATCGAAATCGGCCTTCTCCGCAGTCGTTTTAAGGCGGCGCTGATGGTTCGCTTTGACGCGGCGCTGTTGACCTTTGGAGAGTTTATTTTTACTCAATCGGGCTAGCTCCTGGTCGCCCCAAAGGGGCAAAACCTTTATGATACACGCTATTTTAGACGAATATAGTCACAGTCGTTGTGACGCGAGAAGGGTGGAAAATAGCATGAGTGCAAATGAAAACAACCTCATTTGGATCGATCTTGAAATGACAGGCCTCGATCCCGAGCGTGATCGCATTATTGAGATCGCTACCCTGGTGACCGATGCCAATCTCAACATCCTGGCAGAAGGGCCGACCATCGCGGTACATCAGTCTGATGAACAACTGGCGCTGATGGATGACTGGAACGTGCGCACTCATACTGGCAGCGGCCTGGTTGATCGCGTAAAGGCCAGCACTCAGGACGACCGTGCGGCGGAACTGGCTACCCTCGAATTCCTGAAACAGTGGGTGCCGGAAGGCAAATCACCTATCTGCGGTAACAGCATCGGCCAGGACCGCCGTTTCCTGTTTAAGTACATGCCGGAACTGGAAGCTTACTTCCATTACCGTTATCTGGATGTCAGCACGTTGAAAGAGCTGGCGCGTCGCTGGAAACCAGAAATTCTCGACGGCTTCAAAAAGCAGGGCACTCATCAGGCGATGGATGATATCCGTGAATCGGTCGCTGAACTGGCGTACTACCGCGAGCATTTTATCAAGCTGTAAGTTTTATGCCGGGCCTACAAGCCATTTGTAGGCCGGCTAAGCGCAGTGCCAGCCGGCAATCGGTGTTAATTTGCCCACATCGATGATTAATTCAGCACTTAAGCAAAAATCAAAAAAAATCGCGCGAAGGGGGGTTGCAGCTAAAAGGATTTCTCGTATAATGCGCCTCCCGTAACGACAGAGAATTCATCGTTACGACAGCAACAAATTTGCGGGAATAGCTCAGTTGGTAGAGCACGACCTTGCCAAGGTCGGGGTCGCGAGTTCGAGTCTCGTTTCCCGCTCCAAAATTTGAATGCAGCAAAAGTTGACAGTATCGCAAGATACGCACCACCCAAGCGGGAATAGCTCAGTTGGTAGAGCACGACCTTGCCAAGGTCGGGGTCGCGAGTTCGAGTCTCGTTTCCCGCTCCAAAATTTGAATGTCAGCACAAGTTGACAGTATCGCAAGATACGCACCACCCAAGCGGGAATAGCTCAGTTGGTAGAGCACGACCTTGCCAAGGTCGGGGTCGCGAGTTCGAGTCTCGTTTCCCGCTCCAAAATTTTCTTCAGTCTGACTTCTTATCCACAGCGTGAAAGCACGTTGGGGATGATTCTTGTTTCCTCTGACACACTCTTGTAAACAGACTTATCCACAGGCCTGAGTTTTTGTCTTAAAAACCAAAATGCTTCGATGTGTGAATAGTATCTTTTCAATTCATTGATTTATAACAAATAAATAATATTTCAGATTGTTATTTTGATCTCTTGACGTCTCAGGGCGTGTTGAATTGCAATGTGTTTTTATTTTTATTCACACCCTGTGAATGATTCAGGCATCCCTCGGTAACCCTTTTTCGATCACCCTCACCAGACGCTGTTTTTGCGGTAACTGCACTTCCACAACGTTGGCATTTCGTTTCTCAATTTGCTGCGCAATCGCCCACTCAATGTGCTCGTCGAGAAGTGGGTGCTCACCTCGGCGACTTTCCAGGGCGTGTAAATTACGCTCATCCCAGGGGGCATTTCCCAGTGCGACGCTAATGTTTCGCAGCCAGCGGAGATGGCCGATACGCCGAATGGGCGAGCCTTCTGTGACTTTCAGAAAATGGGCCTCGCTCCAGGCAAACAGTTCAATCAGCTCCGGCGCGTGCAGGGCTTTGCGCGGGCTGAAATCCTCTTCAACGGTTAATTGTGAATAGCGATTCCACGGGCAAATCAACTGGCAGTCGTCACAGCCATAAATGCGGTTACCCATGAGTGGGCGAAATTCTTCCGGGATGGCCCCTTCCAGTTCGATGGTCAGATAGGAAATACAGCGACGGGCATCGACAGTGTAGGGTTCAACAATCGCTCCCGTCGGGCAGATGGTCATACAGGCGACACAGCGCCCGCAGGCTTCTTCCACTGGCTTATCAATGGGTAACGGCAGGTCTATCAGCAGTTCGCCAAGGAAAAAGAAAGAGCCCGCGTCACGGCTTAAGATAAGTGAGTGCTTACCTGTCCAGCCAAGCCCGGCTTTTTCAGCGATTGGGCGCTCCAGAAGGGGCGCGGAATCGACAAAAGGTCTAAAATTCAGCGAGGCACACTGTTCCTGAATTTTTTCGCCCAGCTTCTTAAGACGATTACGCAACAGCTTATGATAATCACGCCCGAGGGCATAACGGCTGACGTAACCGAGCGAAGGATTTTTCAGGGTGCTGGCAAACGCGGCATGGGTGGGCAAATAGTTCATTCGCACACTGATCACGCGAAGCGTTCCCGGCAGCAATTCATGCGGGCGGGCGCGCATCATACCGTGACGTGCCATCCACTCCATTTCGCCGTGGTACTGTTTGTCCAGCCATGCCTGCAGTTTGGGTTCGGACTCGCTGAGGTCAGTATCGGTGATACCGACGTGCTGAAAGCCCAGTTCGGAGCCCCACTGCTTGATGTCTTGCGCTAATTGATTGAGATCGAGGGGCTGTGACATGACGGACCATACAATGACGAGAAACCCCGCAAGTATACCACACACCATCTGGTCTGCGGATGACCTGCGTCGCGCCGAAAAAGAGGCCGCCGATGCGCTCGGGTTAACGCTTTATGAACTGATGCTTCGTGCTGGGGAGGCCGCTTTCACGCTTGCCCGCGAAATTTATCCTTCAGCCGCCCACTGGATTATCCTCTGCGGACACGGCAATAACGGTGGCGATGGCTACGTTGTCGCACGCCTTGCTCAGGCCGCAGGCATCACTGTCACGCTGCTGGCTCAGGAGAGCGATAAACCGCTTCCTGAAGAGGCCGGGCAGGCACGAGCCGCCTGGTTGAATGCGGGCGGTATTATTCATGCAGACGATATTGCCTGGCCGGAAGGCGTGGATCTTATCGTCGATGCTTTGCTGGGAACCGGGCTGAACAGCGCTCCACGCGAACCGGTTGCCAGCCTTATCTCCCATGCCAATGAACATCCTGCTCCGATTTTCTCTCTGGATATCCCTTCCGGCCTTCTGGCGCAAACGGGGGCTACGCCCGGAGCGGTGATTCATGCGGCTCATACTTTGACGTTTATCGCCCTCAAACCTGGATTGCTGACCGGCAAAGCTCGTGATGTCACGGGGCGTCTTCATCAACACTCGCTCGGCCTTGATAGCTGGCTGAATGCTCAAACCACGCAAATTCAACGTGTTGAGGCTTCGCAGCTTGCGCAATGGCTCCTGCCGAGACGGGCCACTTCACACAAGGGGGATCACGGCAAACTGGTGATCATCGGCGGTGATGTAGGAACTGCGGGAGCCATCAGAATGGCGGGTGAAGCCGCATTACGCGCTGGAGCGGGGCTGGTGCGAGTGCTGACTCGCAGCGAGAATATCGCGCCAATCATCACTGCAAGGCCGGAGTTGATGGTTCACGAACTCACTCCGCAGAGCCTCGATGAAAGCCTTGAATGGGCTGAAGTGGTGGTAATTGGGCCGGGTCTGGGCCAACAGAATTGGGCAAAGCAGGCGCTGCGCAAAGTGGAAAACGTCCGTAAGCCCATGTTATGGGACGCTGACGCACTGAACCTTCTGGCAATCAATCCGGATAAACGTCACAATCGCATTCTGACGCCACACCCCGGCGAAGCCGCCCGGTTACTGAATTGCAGCGTGGCAGAAATTGAAAGCGATCGCTTACTTTCTGCACAGCGTCTGGTAAAACGGTACGGTGGAGTGGTGGTGCTAAAAGGCGCGGGCACGGTCATTGCGGATGAAATCCACGGCCTGGCCCTTGTCGATACCGGCAATCCCGGTATGGCCAGCGGTGGAATGGGCGATGTGTTATCAGGCATTATCGGTGCGTTGCTAGGTCAGCATCTCACGCCGTATGATGCTGCTTGCGCCGGTTGTGTGGTGCACGGCGCGGCGGCGGATATGCTCGCTGCGCGATACGGACCCCGTGGCATGCTCGCCACCGATCTTTTTTCCACGCTACAGCGTGTTGTTAACCCGGATGTGATTGACGTAAACCATGATTAATCGAGTGATTCCCTTACCCGACGAGCAGGCAACATTAGATCTTGGCAACCGCATGGCTGCCGCCTGCAAAGGCGCGACCGTTATCTATCTCTACGGCGATTTGGGCGCCGGGAAAACCACCTTCAGCCGTGGCTTTTTGCAGGCACTCGGCCACAAAGGCAACGTCAAAAGCCCTACTTACACGCTGGTAGAACCGTACACCCTCGATAATCTGATGGTGTATCACTTCGATTTATATCGCCTTGCGGATCCTGAGGAGCTCGAATTTATGGGGATCCGCGATTACTTTGCTGATGATGCCATCTGCCTGGTGGAATGGCCGCAACAGGGCGCGGGTGTATTGCCTGAACCGGATGTCGAAATTCACTTAGAGTACCAGGCACAAGGGCGAGAGGCGCGCGTGACGGCAGTCTCCTCACTGGGTGAGTCTTTACTGGCACGTTTGGCCAGTTAACCTGAGGGATGGCGGGATGATTTATCGCGTTAAAAGTTGGTGTGCGGCAAGTTTGATGCTTTTTTGCCTGCAGGCGACGGCGGCGAGTTTATCCGATATTCAGGTGTCCAACGGAGATAAACAAGCCCGCATCACCTTCAGTTTCATGGGCGATCCAGACTACTCGTTTTCCCAGGAAGGGAAGCGCAGCGTGGCGCTCGACATTAAACAAACAGGTGTGATTCAAGGCTTACCGCTTAATTTTAGCGGCAACAATCTGGTGAAAAGTATTCGCTCAGGCACGCCGAAAGATGCGCAGTCTCTGCGTCTGGTGGTCGACCTGACCGGCGACGGGAAAACCCGTGCGGTGAAACAGCAAAGCGGTGGCAATTACACCGTGGTGTTCACCATCAATGCGGATGAGCCACCGCCGCCGCCACCGCCACCTGTCGTTGCGAAACGAGTGGAAGCTCCAGTGGTCGCTCCGCGTCCTGCTGAACCGGCAAAAAATCCGTTCAAAACGCAGAACGATCGTATGACCAGCGTCACCAGCAGTAACACGGCGACGCGTCCGGCGGCAAGAGCCAGAACCGCCAGCGTGACAGGCGATAAGGTGATTATTGCCATTGATGCCGGTCACGGCGGTCAGGACCCGGGCGCGATTGGTCCGGGTGGGACGAAAGAGAAAAACGTCACCATCCTGATTGCCCGTAAGCTGCGTGCGCTGCTGAACGATGATCCGATGTTTAAGGGCGTTTTAACCCGCGATGGCGATTACTTTATCTCGGTAATGGGGCGTTCGGATGTGGCGCGTAAGCAAAACGCCAACTTCCTGGTGTCCATTCACGCGGATGCCGCGCCAAACCGTGATGCCACAGGCGCTTCGGTATGGGTGCTTTCCAATCGCCGCGCAAACAGCGAAATGGCCGGATGGCTGGAACAGCATGAGAAGCAGTCCGAACTGCTGGGCGGGGCGGGCGACGTGCTGGCAAACAGCCAGGCCGATCCTTACCTGAGCCAGGCAGTGCTGGATTTACAGTTCGGTCATTCTCAGCGCGTCGGGTATGATGTGGCGGTAGATGTCCTGGGCCAGCTACAGCGAGTGGGCAATATTCACAAACGCCGCCCTGAACACGCGAGTTTAGGCGTCCTGCGCTCACCGGATATTCCGTCGATCCTGGTAGAAACTGGGTTTATCAGCAACAGCGGGGAAGAGCGTCTGTTGGGCAGCGACAGCTACCAGCAGCAGATTGCTGAGGCCATTTACAACGGCTTGCGTAACTACTTCGAACAGCATCCGTTACAAAACGGCCCGCGTGGTGAGTCTTCACAAACGGCCAGCGCCACTTCTCCCGGCGGAACGTTAATAAATTAAGGAGCCTTTCAATGCCGATTCAGGTTTTACCGCCACAGCTTGCGAACCAGATTGCCGCTGGCGAAGTGGTAGAACGGCCCGCATCGGTAGTGAAAGAGCTGGTAGAAAACAGCCTTGATGCGGGCGCAACCCGCATCGATATCGACATCGAACGCGGTGGCGCAAAGCTCATCCGCATTCGTGATAATGGCTGTGGGATTAAAAAAGACGAGCTGGCGCTGGCGCTGGCTCGTCACGCCACCAGTAAAATTGCCTCTCTTGACGATCTGGAAGCGATAATCAGCCTCGGTTTTCGCGGCGAAGCGCTGGCCAGTATCAGCTCTGTTTCCCGTTTAACACTCACTTCACGCGTTGCCGAGCAGCAAGAAGCCTGGCAAGCCTATGCGGAAGGGCGTGACATGGACGTCACGGTGAAGCCGGCGGCCCATCCTGTGGGAACCACGCTGGAAGTGCTGGATTTGTTCTACAACACTCCAGCGCGTCGCAAGTTTATGCGCACCGAGAAAACCGAGTTCAGCCATATTGATGAGATTATCCGCCGCATTGCGCTGGCCCGTTTTGACGTCACCATTAATCTGAATCACAACGGTAAAGCGGTGCGCCAGTATCGCGCGGTAGCGGAGGGCGGGCAGAAAGAGCGCCGTCTGGCCGCTATCTGTGGAACACCGTTTGCGGAACACGCGCTGGCGATTGAATGGCAGCACGGTGATTTAGCGCTCCAGGGCTGGGTGGCCGATCCGAAGCAGACCAATGCGCAGCTCGCCGAGATTCAATATTGCTATGTGAATGGTCGCATGATGCGAGACCGCCTGATTAACCACGCCATTCGCCAGGCCTGTGAAGACAAACTGGGCGCGGGTGAACAACCGGCCTTTGTCCTCTATCTGACGATCGACCCGCATCAGGTCGATGTGAATGTGCATCCTGCCAAGCATGAGGTGCGTTTCCATCAATCACGCCTTGTTCATGACTTTATCTATCAGGGCGTGTTGAGTGTCCTGCAACAGCAAGTCGATGCGCCGCTGCCATTCGCGGTTGAAGAGGAAGAACCGGCCCCACGCTCGTTTCCTGAAAACCGGGTAGCGGCTGGGCGAAATCACTTTGCCGAACCGGCTGTTGCGCGTGACTCCGCTACGCCTCGTTATAGCAGCCAGACCAGCAGCGGTGGCAGCTCGCGAGCACCTTCAGGCGCAGGATGGCCGAATGCGCAGCCTGGCTATCAAAAGCAGCAGGGCGCGTTATACAAACAACTTTTGCAAACGCCCGTTGCCGAACGTAAGCCTGTAAGCGCGCAGGAAACCGAAAGCCTTGCCGGGCACAGCAGCAGCTTTGGCCGCGTGCTGACGATAGTCGCCAACGATCGTGCGCTGCTCGAACGTGACGGGAAGCTGAGTCTTCTGGCATTGCCCGTTGCGGAACGCTGGTTGAAACAAGCGCAGCTCTCCCCGGAAAGTGCACCTGTTTGCGCTCAGCCTTTGCTTATTCCGCTGCGCCTGAAAGTGAGTGCTGATGAACAAGCGGCAATCCAAAAAGCCCTGCCAGTATTAGGGCAATTAGGCGTGGAAATTCAACCAGAAGCGCAGCATGTGACGGTGAGGGCGGTGCCTTTACCCTTAAGACAACAAAATTTACAAATCTTGATTCCTGAACTGATAGGCTACCTCGCGCTGCAACCATCCTGTGATGCGAGCACGCTTGCGCAGTGGTTAGCACGAAACCTCGCAAGCGACCATGCGCAGTGGAATATGGCGCAGGCGATAGCCATGCTGACCGACGTTGAACGTCTGTGTCCGCAACTGGTGAAAGCCCCGCCAGGTGGCCTGTTACAACCCGTTGATTTACATACGGCGATGAATGCCCTTAACCATGAGTAACGACACAAATAGCCTGCCTAAGGCCATATTCCTGATGGGGCCAACGGCCTCCGGCAAAACGGCGCTGGCCATTGAATTGCGTAAAGTTTTGCCCGTAGAGTTGATTAGCGTGGATTCCGCCCTCATCTATCGAGAGATGGATATCGGAACCGCGAAGCCGGATGCGCGTGAGCTTGCCGCGGCACCGCACCGGTTGCTGGATATTCTCGACCCGGCGCAGGCGTATTCTGCCGCGGAATTCCGCCGCGATGCGCTTGCCGAAATGGCCGAGATCACCGCAGCAGGGCGTATACCGCTGTTGGTTGGCGGCACTATGTTGTATTTCAAAGCCTTACTGGAAGGATTGTCGCCGTTACCGTCGGCAGATCCTGACGTGAGAGCCAGAATTGAACAACAGGCAGCAGAGCAAGGATGGAATGCGCTGCATCAGCAACTTCAGGAAATTGACCCGGTTGCTGCTGCTCGTATTCATCCAAATGATCCGCAAAGACTTTCCCGGGCACTGGAAGTTTTTTTCATTTCGGGTAAAACTTTAACGGAACTGACGCAAACGTCAGGCGAGGCTCTGCCGTACAAGGTGCATCAGTTCGCCATCGCCCCGGCGAGCCGTGAACTGCTCCATCAGCGCATCGAGCAGCGTTTTCACCAGATGTTGGCTTCAGGTTTTGAAGCAGAAGTGCGGGCGCTTTTTGCCCGCGGAGATTTGCATACGGATATGCCTTCCGTTCGTTGTGTGGGATATCGCCAGATGTGGTCGTACCTTGAAGGCGAAATTCCTTATGATGAAATGGTTTATAGAGGTATTTGCGCCACGAGACAGTTGGCCAAGCGCCAGGTGACCTGGTTACGCGGCTGGGAAGGCGTTCACTGGTTAGACAGTGAGCAACCTGAACAGGCGTTCAACGAAGTGTTGCAGGTTGTTGGTGCGGGTCAGGACTGAACGTGTAAAATTAAGACGTATCGTGCGCAATTTTTCAGAATCGCAAGGTTCTAAGTACAAGCCCGAAGTTTGTGGGTAAAAAACCCTGAAAACCGTGGGTAAAACAAGCATATAAGGAAAAGAGAATGGCTAAGGGGCAATCTTTACAAGATCCGTTTCTGAACGCACTGCGTCGGGAACGTGTTCCAGTTTCTATTTATTTGGTGAATGGTATTAAGCTGCAAGGGCAAATTGAGTCTTTCGATCAGTTCGTGATCCTGTTGAAAAACACGGTCAGCCAGATGGTCTATAAGCACGCAATTTCTACGGTGGTTCCGTCTCGTCCGGTCTCTCATCACAGCAATAACGCCGGCGGCAGTACCAGCAACTACCATCACGGTAGCAACGCGCAGGCTTCATCTGCGCCGCAAGACAGCGAAGAAACCGAATAAGGTTGATGGCTGTTTTTCCATGTCGGGGAGCCAGGTGGTTTGGTTCCCCGCTGGTCTTTTAGGAGAGATTACGCTTGTTTGACCGTTATGATGCCGGTGAGCAGGCGGTACTGGTACACATCTATTTTTCGCAAGACAAAGATATGGAAGACCTTCAGGAGTTTGAAGCCCTGGTCTCTTCCGCCGGTGTCGAAGCAATGCAGGTGATTACCGGTAGCCGTAAAGCGCCGCACCCAAAGTATTTTGTTGGTGAAGGTAAGGCTGTCGAAATTGCGGAAGCCGTTAAAGCAACGGGCGCGTCCGTTGTCTTATTCGACCATGCATTAAGTCCGGCCCAGGAACGTAACCTGGAGCGTTTGTGCGAGTGCAGGGTTATCGATCGTACCGGTCTGATTCTTGATATTTTTGCTCAGCGTGCGCGTACCCATGAGGGGAAACTGCAGGTTGAGCTGGCGCAGTTGCGCCATCTGGCGACGCGTCTTGTGCGTGGCTGGACCCACCTTGAACGACAAAAGGGCGGGATTGGTTTGCGCGGCCCGGGTGAAACCCAGCTCGAAACTGACCGTCGTTTATTGCGTAACCGCATTATGCAGATCCTCTCTCGTCTGGAGAGAGTTGAGAAGCAACGTGAGCAAGGGCGCCGTTCGCGTACTAAAGCCGATATTCCGACCGTGTCGCTGGTGGGTTACACCAACGCCGGGAAGTCGACGCTGTTTAATCAGATTACTGAAGCGCAGGTTTACGCCGCGGACCAGCTGTTCGCGACGCTGGACCCGACTCTGCGCCGTATTAACGTCGCCGATGTGGGTGAAACCGTGCTGGCGGATACCGTAGGGTTCATCCGCCATCTGCCGCACGATTTGGTGGCTGCGTTTAAAGCCACGCTGCAGGAAACGCGTCAGGCGACGCTGTTGCTGCATGTTATCGATGCCGCGGATGTCCGCCTGCAGGAAAACATTGATGCAGTGAACGTGGTGCTCGATGAAATCGAAGCCGATGAAATCCCGACGCTGCTGGTGATGAACAAGATCGATATGCTGGAAGATTTTGAGCCGCGTATCGACAGGGACGAAGAAAATAAACCGATTCGCGTCTGGCTTTCTGCGCAGACGGGAGTGGGTGTACCACTGCTTTTCCAGGCTTTAACTGAAAGGCTTTCCGGTGAAGTGGCTCAGCACACGCTGCGCTTACCTCCGCAGGAAGGGCGTCTCAGAAGCCGGTTTTATCAGCTTCAGGCGATAGAGAAAGAGTGGATGGAGGAGGACGGTAGCGTCGGTCTGGAAGTACGCATGCCGATTGTTGACTGGCGTCGCCTCTGTAAGCAAGAACCTGCGCTGACAGACTATGTGGTCTGATAGTCAATCAGCCTGAAAATTATTCGCTTTTATACTTGGTAATAAAGCCAGATACCCTAAATAGTTCGAGTTTCAGGAAGGCGGCAAGGGAGTGAATCCCCAGGAGCTTACTTTAGTAAGTGACTGGGGTGAGGGAGTGCAGCCAACGCACCTGCAGCTCGAAATATGACGGGTATATACACCGCATAACAAATATGGAGCATATACATGGCGTGGAATCAGCCCGGTAATAACGGACAAGACCGCGACCCGTGGGGAAGCAGCAATAATCAAGGCGGCAACTCTGGGGGAAATGGAAACAAAGGTGGTCGCGATCAGGGGCCTCCTGATCTGGATGATATCTTCCGCAAGCTGAGTAAAAAACTCGGCGGCCTGGGCGGTGGTAAAGGCGGCTCTGGCGGTGGAAATACCACACAACTGCCGCGTGGCCCAATGGGCGGGCGCATTGTGGGTATTGCTGCTGCGGCGGTGGTGATCATTTGGGCGGCGAGCGGGTTCTATACCATTAAAGAAGCCGAACGTGGCGTGGTGACTCGCTTCGGTAAATTCAGCCATCTGGTTGAGCCGGGCCTTAACTGGAAACCGACCTTTATCGATGAAGTGACGCCGGTTAACGTGGAAGCCGTTCGCGAACTGGCCGCTTCGGGCGTGATGCTGACTTCCGATGAAAACGTGGTGCGCGTTGAAATGAACGTGCAGTACCGCATTACCGATCCGCAAAAGTACCTGTTCAGCGTCACCAGCCCGGATGACAGCCTGCGTCAGGCGACAGACAGCGCATTACGCGGTGTGATCGGTAAATACACCATGGATCGTATCCTCACTGAAGGCCGTACCGTTATTCGTAGCGATACTCAGCGTGAACTGGAAGAAACCATTCGTCCGTACAACATGGGTATCACCCTGCTTGACGTGAACTTCCAGACCGCTCGTCCGCCGGAAGAAGTGAAGGCTGCGTTTGATGATGCCATTGCCGCGCGTGAAAACGAGCAGCAGTACATCCGTGAAGCCGAAGCTTACACCAACGAAGTTCAGCCACGTGCTAACGGTCAGGCGCAGCGTATCCTCGAAGAGGCACGTGCGTATAAGACTCAGACCGTGCTGGAAGCGCAGGGTGAAGTGGCTCGTTTCGTGAAGATCCTGCCGGAATATAAAGCGGCTCCGGAAATTACGCGTGAGCGTCTCTACATCGAAACGATGGAGAAAGTGCTGAGCCATACCCGCAAGGTGCTGGTGAACGACAAAGGCGGAAACCTGATGGTATTGCCGCTTGATCAGATGCTGAAAGGTGGCGCAGCGCCTGCAAAAAAGAGTGACAGCAGTGGCGCTGACAGTTTGTTACGCCTGCCGCCTGCGTCCAGCTCCAGCAGCAGTGCTAACAGCAACAGCGCGCCAGCCACGAGCGATAGCGACATCATGGACCAACGCCGTGCTAACGCGCAGCGTAACGACTACCAGCGTCAGGGGGAATAACGATGCGTAAGTCAGTAATTGCGATAATTGTCATCGTGCTGGTAGGCCTCTACGCCTCTGTATTTGTGGTGAAAGAGGGTGAGCGTGGGATTAAATTCCAGTTCAGCAGTGTGGTGCGCGACAGTGACAAGAAGCCGGTGATTTATGAGCCGGGCCTGCACTTTAAGGTTCCTTTCATTCAGTCAGTGAAAACGCTGGATGCACGTATCCAGACCATGGATAACCAGGCCGATCGCTTTGTGACCAAAGAGAAGAAAGACCTGATCGTCGATTCTTACATCAAATGGCGTATCAGCGATTTCAGCCGTTACTTCCTGGCGACCGGCGGCGGTGACGTCTCCCAGGCCGAAGTGCTGCTGAAACGTAAGTTCTCTGACCGTCTGCGTTCTGAAATTGGTCGTCTGGATGTGAAAGACATCGTCACCGATTCCCGTGGTCGTCTGACCATCGAAGTCCGTGATGCGCTGAACTCCGGTTCTGCGGGCACCGAAGATGAAGTGGCCACGCCAGCAGCAGACAGCGCTATCGCTGAAGCCGCAGAGCGTGTTGCCGCAGAAACTAACGGTAAAGTGCCGGTTATCAACCCGAACAGTATGGCTGCGCTGGGTATTGAAGTGGTGGACGTTCGTATCAAGCAGATCAACCTGCCGACCGAAGTGTCCGACGCTATCTACAATCGTATGCGTGCTGAGCGTGAAGCGGTTGCCCGTCGTCACCGTTCACAAGGTCAGGAAGAAGCCGAGAAGCTGCGTGCTGCTGCAGACTATGAAGTGACCAAAACGCTGGCAGAAGCTGAGCGTCAGGGTCGTATCATGCGTGGTGAAGGTGATGCTGATGCGGCGAAACTGTTTGCTGATGCCTTCAGCCAGGACCCGGATTTCTATGCCTTTATCCGTAGCCTGCGTGCGTATGAGAACAGCTTCCAGAGCAATCAGGACATCATGGTTCTGAGCCCGGACAGCGATTTCTTCCGCTACATGAAGACGCCAGGCAACGCGACGCGTTAATATCGTCGGCTGTCTCATTATTGAAAAACCACCGCACTGGCGGTGGTTTTCTTTTATCAGGATGAACCATGAATTCAACAATCTGGCTGGCGCTTGCGCTGGTATTAGTGCTTGAAGGGCTGGGGCCGATGCTCTATCCGCAGGCGTGGCGAAAAATGGTGTCAGCATTATCACAACTTCCTGACCATCTTTTACGCCGCTTTGGCGGTGGCCTTGTGGTCGCGGGCGTGGTGATCTACTACATGTTGACGAAAACGATTGGCTGATTAAAAACTCGCCGGATTCATTGTTTTTTGATGTCAAAAAGTGCTGGTCATCATCGAAACCGATGGTAGAATCCATTTTTAAGCAAACGGTGATTTTGAAAAATGGGTAACAACGTCGTCGTACTGGGCACCCAATGGGGTGACGAAGGTAAAGGGAAGATCGTCGATCTTCTGACTGAACGGGCTAAATATGTTGTACGCTACCAGGGCGGTCACAACGCAGGCCATACTCTCGTAATCAACGGTGAAAAAACCGTCCTCCATCTTATTCCATCAGGCATTCTTCGTGACAATGTGACCAGCATCATCGGTAACGGTGTTGTGCTGTCGCCTGCTGCGCTGATGAAAGAGATGAAAGAACTGGAAGACCGTGGTATCCCGGTTCGCGAGCGTCTGCTGCTCTCTGAAGCTTGCCCGCTGATTCTTGACTATCACGTCGCCCTTGATGTAGCGCGTGAGAAAGCACGTGGCGCGAAAGCTATCGGCACCACCGGTCGTGGCATCGGCCCGGCTTATGAAGATAAAGTGGCCCGTCGTGGCCTGCGCGTTGGCGACCTGTTCGACAAAGCGACCTTCGCCGAAAAACTGAAAGAAGTGATGGAATATCACAACTTCCAGCTGGTGAACTACTACAAAGTTGACGCGGTTGACTACCAGAAAGTGCTGGACGATGTGATGGCGGTTGCCGACATCCTGACCGCGATGGTCGTGGATGTTTCTGACCTGCTGGATCAAGCGCGTCAGCGTGGTGATTTCGTCATGTTCGAAGGTGCCCAGGGCACGCTGCTGGACATCGACCACGGTACCTATCCGTACGTAACCTCTTCTAACACCACCGCGGGTGGCGTGGCGACCGGCTCCGGCCTGGGCCCGCGTTATGTTGATTACGTTCTGGGTATCATCAAAGCCTACTCAACCCGTGTTGGTGCTGGTCCGTTCCCAACCGAACTGTTCGACGAAACCGGCGAGTTCCTCTGCAAGCAGGGCAACGAGTTTGGTGCGACCACTGGCCGCCGCCGTCGTTGTGGCTGGCTGGACGTTGTTGCCGTACGTCGCGCTGTACAGATTAACTCCCTCTCAGGTTTCTGCCTGACCAAACTGGACGTCCTGGACGGCCTGAAAGAGGTGAAAATCTGTGTCGGTTACCGTATGCCAGATGGCCGCGAAGTGACCACCACTCCGCTGGCAGCCGACGACTGGGAAGGTATCGAAGCGATTTACGAAACCATGCCGGGCTGGTCTGAAACCACCTTTGGTGTGAAAGAGCGTAGCGGTCTGCCACAGGCAGCCCTGGACTACATTCAGCGCATCGAAGAACTGACCGGCGTGCCAATTGATATTATTTCAACGGGCCCGGACCGTACTGAAACCATGATCCTGCGCGACCCGTTCGACGCATAATCATGTCAGGGGCGCACTCACTGCGCCCCTTTGTTCCCGCTTTCCACCTTCCCCCGCTTAAATTAATTAACCGCTACCTGGCTGGCTGGTTTATCATCAAAGGTAATAACACCCTGTTTTTCCCTGCTTGAGGTTGATGTGCAGTTAACGAGTTTCACCGATTACGGATTGCGTGCGCTAATCTATATGGCATCGCTGCCTGACGGTCGTATGACAAGTATCTCTGAAGTGACGGAGGTCTACGGCGTGTCCCGTAATCATATGGTTAAAATAATCAATCAGTTAAGCCGTGCTGGCTACGTCGATGCCGTGCGTGGAAAAAACGGCGGTATCCGCCTTGGCAAACCGGCAAAAAGCATTCGCGTGGGCGATGTGGTTCGAGAACTTGAACCGTTATCGCTGGTGAATTGCAGCAGCGAGTTTTGCCACATTACGCCTGCCTGTCGGCTTAAACAGGCACTTTCTCAGGCCGTGAACAGTTTTCTCAAGGAGCTGGATAACTACACGCTGGCCGATTTGGTTGAAGAGAATCAACCGCTTTATAAATTATTGCTGGTGGAGTGACCTATCACTTCATTGGAGCTGACTACGGAGGAACCGCTATGTCACAAGATCCTTTCCAGGAACGCGAAGCAGAAAAATACGCGAACCCTATCCCGAGCCGGGAATTTATCCTCGATTTTATTTCAAAACGCGAAAAACCCGTCAGCCGTGATGAGCTGGCCACTGAGCTGAACATTACCGGTGAAGAGCAGCAGGAAGCGCTGCGTCGCCGTCTGCGTGCGATGGAGCGCGACGGACAGCTGGTGTTCACTCGTCGTCAGTGCTATGCGCTGCCGGAACGCCTTGATCTGCTGAAAGGCAAAGTCATTGGGCATCGCGATGGATTTGGCTTCCTGCGCGTTGAAGGCCGCAAAGACGATCTTTATCTCTCCAGCGAGCAGATGAAGATGTGCATGCACGGCGATTTAGTGCTGGCACAGCCGCTGGGGGCCGATCGTAAAGGCCGACGCGAGGCACGCATCGTGCGTGTGCTGGAGCCAAGAACCGGGCAGATTGTTGGTCGCTACTTTACTGATGCAGGCATCGGTTTTGTGGTACCGGACGACAGCCGACTGAGCTTTGACATTCTCATTCCGCCTGAAGAAGTGATGGGCGCGCGAATGGGCTTTGTGGTGGTGGTTGAGCTGACTCAGCGTCCGACTCGTCGTACCAAAGCTATCGGTAAAATTGTCGAAGTGCTGGGCGATAATATGGGTACTGGCATGGCGGTCGATATGGCGCTGCGCACCCATGAAATCCCTTACGTCTGGCCGCCAGAAGTTGAAAAACAGATTGCCAGCCTGAAAGAGCAGGTACCTGAAGAAGCCAAAATCGGCCGCGTGGATCTGCGCGACCTGCCACTGGTCACCATCGATGGCGAAGATGCGCGAGACTTTGATGATGCCGTGTACTGCGAGAAAAAACGCGGTGGCGGCTGGCGCCTGTGGGTGGCCATCGCTGACGTCAGTTATTACGTCCGTCCGCCAACCCCGCTGGACACCGAAGCCCGCAACCGCGGCACTTCCGTTTATTTCCCGTCGCAGGTTGTGCCGATGCTGCCGGAAGTACTCTCCAACGGCCTTTGCTCGCTGAACCCGCAGGTTGATCGTCTGTGTATGGTCTGTGAAATGACCATTTCGGCAAAAGGCCGTCTGACGAGCTACACCTTCTACGAAGCTGTCATGAGCTCCCACGCGCGTCTGACCTACAACAAGGTCTGGCATATGCTGCAGGGCGATCAGGATCTGCGCGAGCAGTACGCGCCGCTAGTGAAGCATATCGAAGAGCTGCATAACCTCTACAAAGTGCTGGATGTTTCCCGCGCGGAACGTGGCGGCATCTCGTTTGAAAGCGAAGAGGCGAAGTTTATCTTCAACGCTGAACGTCGCATTGAGCGTATCGAGCAAGTTCAGCGCAACGATGCCCATAAACTGATTGAAGAGTGCATGATCCTCGCCAATATCTCGGCGGCGCGTTTTGTCGAGAAAGAGTCTGAGCCTGCGCTGTTCCGTATTCACGACAAGCCGACTGAAGAGGCGATCACCTCTTTCCGTACCGTGCTTGCAGAGCTGGGCCTCGAGCTGCCGGGCGGTAACAAGCCTGAGCCACGCGATTATGCGGAGCTGCTGACTTCCATCGCCGATCGTCCTGATCATGAGATGCTGCAAACTATGCTGTTGCGCTCAATGAAACAGGCTGTCTACGATCCAGAAAACCGTGGCCACTTTGGCCTGGCGTTGCAGTCTTACGCGCACTTTACCTCGCCAATTCGTCGCTATCCGGATCTGACGCTGCACCGCGCGATCAAATATCTGCTGGCGAAAGAACAAGGCAATAAAGGCAATTCCACCGAGACGGGTGGCTGGCATTACAGCATGGAAGAGATGCTGCAACTCGGCCAACACTGTTCAATGACCGAACGTCGCGCGGATGAAGCGACGCGTGAAGTGTCTGACTGGTTGAAGTGCGACTTCATGCAGGATCAGGTTGGCAACGTCTTCCCGGGCGTTATCGCCAGCGTCACCGGCTTCGGTTTCTTCGTGCGTCTTAACGACCTGTTTATCGATGGCCTGGTGCATGTCTCCTCGCTTGATAACGACTACTACCGCTTCGACCAGATTGGCCAGCGCCTGATTGGTGAATCTGGTGGTCAGACTTACCGTCTGGGCGACCGCGTGGAAGTCCGCGTGGAAGCGGTCAACATGGATGAGCGTAAAATCGACTTCTCTCTGATTTCGAGTGAGCGCGGTCCACGTAATGTTGGCAAAACAGCGCGTGAAAAAGCGAAAAAACCGGGTAACGGCAAGCCAGGCGGCAAGCGTCGTCAGGCAGGTAAAAAGGTAAACTTCGAGCCAGACAGCGCATTCCGTGGTGAGAAAGGGCAACCTAAAAAGCAGAAGCCGAAAGCGGCGAAGAAAGAAGCTGCCAGTAAAAAAGCCAAAAAGCCGTCGGAAAAAACGCTTAAAATCGCTGCCGCCACCAAAGCTAAGCGTGCAGCGAAGAAAGCGACAGAGTAATTAGCTAACCCCTCTCCCCGGCCCTCTCCCCAGGGGAGAGGGGCAAACAATAATTGAACTAACAGGTAACGAGTACCCTTCATGAGTGAAATGATTTACGGCATCCACGCGGTGCAGGCCCTGCTGGAACGTGCCCCGGAGCGTTTTCAGGAAGTCTTTATTCTGAAAGGCCGCGAAGACAAGCGTTTGCTGCCGCTGATCCATGCGCTGGAAGCACAAGGCGTAGTGATTCAGGTGGCGAACCGCCAGTTCCTGGATGAGAAAAGCGAAGGAGCCGTGCATCAGGGGATCATCGCCCGTGTCAAAGAAGGCCGTCAGTATCAGGAAAACGATCTGCCGGACTTACTGGCTCAGTTTGAGAATCCGTTCTTACTGATCCTCGATGGCGTGACCGATCCACACAACCTCGGTGCGTGTCTGCGTAGTGCAGATGCGGCTGGCGTGCATGCGGTGATCGTCCCGCGCGATCGCTCTGCACAACTGAATGCCACGGCGAAGAAAGTTGCCTGCGGTGCTGCGGAAAGCGTGCCGCTGATCCGGGTCACCAACCTGGCGCGCACCATGCGTCTGTTGCAGGAGGAAAACATCTGGATCGTCGGTACGGCTGGCGAAGCGGATCATACTCTGTATCAGAGCAAAATGACGGGCCGTATGGCGCTGGTGATGGGTGCAGAAGGTGAAGGTATGCGCCGCCTGACCCGCG
Organism: Scandinavium sp. NPDC088450; assembly: GCF_044900545.1. Taxonomy (NCBI): domain Bacteria; kingdom Pseudomonadati; phylum Pseudomonadota; class Gammaproteobacteria; order Enterobacterales; family Enterobacteriaceae; genus Scandinavium; species Scandinavium sp. NPDC088450. The sequence goes on from NZ_JBJDNI010000025.1 coordinate 83,055, forward strand.
AACACTGTGATGAGCTGATCAGCATCCCGATGGCGGGCAGCGTTTCTTCCCTGAACGTGTCTGTCGCGACAGGCATCTGCCTGTTTGAAGCGGTACGTCAGCGCGCAGTATAAACAGCAAAACCTTCTCTTTGGAGAAGGTTTTTAGTGTTTGCTCCCTCTCCCTGTGGGCTGAGGTATCCCCACAAAAGTGAAAAGCACGATGAAGTGTGATCTACTGGTTGCGCTAACAAAACAGAAGAGACCTCATCGTGCCTTTAC
>NZ_JBJDNI010000026.1:0-80530 GCF_044900545.1 Scandinavium sp. NPDC088450
CTGTTTTGTTAGCGCAACCAGTAGATCACACTTCATCGTGCTTTTCACTTTTGTGGGGATACCTCAGCCCACGGGGAGAGGGAGCAAACACTAAAAACCGTCTCCTTCAGAGACGGTTTTGCTATTTACCTCGCCGCCACTCGACAATTATCTCACCAACTCCACACCTTTGAAGGCGTCACCACCGCAGGCAGCGGGATATCCCACTTCTCCACCGGCAACGCATCAACGTGCTGGCAATCATGCGCATAGCCAACGGGATGCAGGCCATGTTGCTGCCAGTTTTGCAGGGTGCGATCGTAAAAACCCCCGCCCATTCCCAGACGCTGGCCCAGGCTATCAAACGCAACCAGCGGCGTAATCAGAACATCCAGCTCGTCGAGCGGCAAAACATCTCGCACATCCAGCTTAGGTTCCTGAATCTTCAGGCGATTAATCACTAAGTCAGAGTGAGGATGATAATGCAGAAACAGCAGGTTTCCGGGGCTGAATGGGTGCAGAACCGGCAAATAGACTCGCTTGCCGCTACGCCAAAGCTGCTCGATCAGCGGTTGGGTATCCAGCTCGCCATCAAAAGAGAGAAACAAAGCCACGGTATGCGCCATTACGACGGGCGGATAGGCCATCATGCGTGAAGCGGCTTGTTGAGCGAAATGACGTTGTTGTTCAGCGGTAAGGGCACGGCGTTGTTGCCGGACAGTCTGGCGGATGTGTTGTCTTGATGAAGTGACTACAGAAAGTTGTGTCATGGCAGAAGAAGAAAGAAGGTAGGGAATCTCCGAGATGCCGCCGCAGGCTGTAACCCTTGAACCCTTGGTTCAAGGTGAATGTGTCGTCACAGTTTTAAGGCTTCTCGGACGGACCGAGCATGCTCACCAACCGTGGAGCGCCACATTCTTGTGGTATGAAATATCGGCTCAGGGGACTGGCCCGCTTGCGAACATCTCAGAGAAATTTGGTCTTCAGGGTCACTCTACCATAGTTAACCATGAAGTGTTATTCAAAGTTGGGCGCCGTTCTTTCGGTTATGCGACCCTGATCAAGCAACGCTTGTTCGATGGTCTGTTGGAGCATCCGAATTCGGGTTTCCATACTGGCAGCGTAGTCACGGGTCTTCGTTCTTTCCTGCGTCAGCTCGTAGCTGATATTCAGGGCGGCGATAAACACCAACTGCTCAGTATTTGTGACTCTAGTGCGTTCTTTTAGATCTTGCAACCGCTGATTCAGATCGTCCGCGGCCTGATTAAGGGCATCCCTTTGTTCAGGCGGGCAATTCACTCGCAGTGAACGGCCAAAAATTTGGATATCGACGGGTTCTGCAGACATGCCACCTTCCTGCTGATTGACTGCGCTGCCTCCGCATCCCGCACTGGGGTCCGCGAAGGGGCGACACTATAGCTACCCCAGTGTGAACATACAAGCCCTTTTCTGGTTCACCAGGGTCCAAAGTGGTAGCATAACATGAACTTCCCCCCAACGACGACGAATGCGCATGTCTATACAGAATGAAATGCCTGGTTACCACGACGTTAACCAGTTACTTAACCAGCAGGGAGTAGGCTTAACGCCTGCTGAGATGCACGGGCTGATTAGCGGCATGCTGTGTGGCGGCAACAAAGACAGCAGCTGGCTGCCGTTGGTTCATGACCTGACCAACGAAGGGATGGCGTTTGGCCATCAACTGGCTGAAGTGCTGCGTAAAATCCACGCGGTCACCAGCGATGCGCTGGAAGACGAAGGCTTTTTGTTCCAGCTCTACATGCCGGACGGTGACGAAGTCAGCGTCTTCGAGCGTGCGGATGCGCTGGCAGGCTGGGTGAATCACTTCCTGTTAGGCCTGGGCGTAACTCAGCCGAAACTGGATAAAGTGAAAGGTGAAACCGGCGAAGCCATTGACGATCTGCGTAACATTGCGCAACTCGGCTACGACGAAGATGAAGACCAGGAAGAGCTGGAGATGTCGCTCGAAGAGATCGTGGAATACGTGCGCGTAGCCGCATTGCTGTGCCACGACACCTTCACGCATCCGCAGCCTACCGCGCCGGAAGTGCAGAAACCGACCTTACATTAAAAATAAGAATACTCTGGAGGGTGTCATGACACAGCAGGAATACCTTCAGCGTCGGCAGAAGCTGCTGGCGCAAATGCCATCCGGCAGCGCGGCACTGATCTTCGCCGCACCGGAAGCTATTCGCAGCGCGGATACGGAATACCCGTATCGCCAAAGCAGTGATTTTAGCTATTTCACCGGGTTTAACGAACCGGAAGCGCTGCTGGTGCTGATCAAAAGTGATGACACCCACAACCACAGCGTGCTGTTTAACCGCGTCCGTGATTTGACGGCTGAAATTTGGTTTGGCCGCCGTTTAGGCCAGGAAGCTGCGCCTGAAAAACTCGGCGTGGATCGCGCGCTGGCGTTCAGTGAATTAGACGAACAACTCTACCAGCTTCTCAATGGCCTGGATGCGGTCTATCACGCCCAGGGCGAATATGTTTACGCAGATAACATCGTATTTGCTGCGCTGGATAAGCTGCGTAAAGGCTCGCGGCAGAATCTGAAAGCTCCGTCTTCCGTGGTTGACTGGCGGCCGCTGGTTCACGAAATGCGCTTGTTCAAATCGGCGGAAGAAATCGACGTCATGCGCCGGGCAGGGGAAATCTCCGCGCTGGCGCATACGCGTGCGATGGAAAAATGTCGACCAGGCATGTTCGAGTATCAGCTTGAAGGTGAAATTCACCACGAGTTCAACCGCCACGGTGCGCGCTATCCTTCGTATAACACGATTGTTGGCGGCGGCGAAAACGCCTGCATTCTTCACTACACCGAAAATGAATTCGAACTGCGTGACGGCGATTTAGTCCTGATTGATGCTGGCTGTGAATATCAAGGCTATGCGGGCGATATCACGCGTACCTTCCCGGTCAATGGCAAATTCACCCCAGCCCAGCGTGAGATTTACGACATCGTGCTCGACTCCCTCGAAACGGCACTCTCGCTCTATCGCCCTGGTACAACGATTCAGGATGTGACCGGTGAAGTCGTGCGCATTATGGTCACGGGGCTGGTGAAACTGGGCATTTTACAGGGCGACATCGATCAGCTCATCACCGACAACGCGCACCGTAAATTCTTCATGCACGGCCTGAGCCATTGGCTGGGAATGGATGTGCATGATGTTGGCTATTACGGCCCGGATCGCTCCCGCGTGCTGGAGCCGGGTATGGTGTTAACCGTGGAGCCCGGCCTGTACATTGCGCCAGATGCCGACGTGCCAGAGCGCTATCGTGGTATCGGCATTCGCATCGAAGATGACATTGTGATCACCGCCAGCGGAAACGAGAACCTCACGGCCAGCGTGGTGAAACAGGCTGATGATATTGAAGCGCTGATGGCGGCGCAAAAAGCATGAGTGTCATCATCGTCGGCGGAGGAATGACGGGCGCAACGCTTGCGTTAGCCCTTTCACATCTCAGTAAAGGACAGTTGCCTGTCCATCTGGTCGAAGCGGTTTCGCCAGAGTCTCAGCAGCACCCGGGGTTCGATGCCCGCGCGATTGCGCTTGCGGCTGGAACTTGCCAGCAACTCGAGCGAGTCGGTATCTGGCAGGCCATTCGAGATTGCGCAACGGCCATTCGCACCGTGCACGTCAGCGATCGTGGTCATGCGGGTTTTGTCACGCTTGAGGCAGAAGATTATCACTTGCCTGCTCTGGGTCAGGTGGTGGAATTGCATGATGTCGGCCAGCGTCTCTTCTCGATGTTGCGCAAAGCGCCTGGCGTCACCTTGCACTGCCCGGCGCGAGTCGAGCAGTTTAGTCGCAGCCAGAGTCAGGTCGACGTCACGCTGGATAATGGCACGGTCCTGACAGGCCAGTTGCTGGTGGCGGCTGACGGCTCCCGTTCTGCCCTTGGCGAACAGTGCGGCATCGCCTGGCAGCAGCAGCCTTATGATCAGCTGGCCGTCATTGCCAATGTGACCACGGCGTTACCCCATGACGGGCGAGCGTTCGAGCGTTTCACTCAGCACGGCCCGTTGGCGATGTTACCAATGTCAGAGGGGCGTTGCTCGCTGGTGTGGTGCCATCCTCTGGATAATCGTGATGAGGTGCTCAGCTGGTCTGACGAACGTTTTTGTCATGAGCTTCAACAGGCCTTTGGCTGGCGTCTGGGGCGCATTACGCACAGCGGCAGCCGCAGCGCTTATCCGCTTTCTTTGACCACCGCGACGCGTGCCGTTTCGCACCGCTTAGCATTAGTGGGCAATGCGGCGCAAACGCTGCATCCGATTGCCGGGCAGGGCTTCAACTTAGGGTTGCGTGATGTGATGTCGCTGGCGGAAATGCTGGCGCAGGCAGATGATGCAGGTGACTATGCCTTGCTTTGTCAGTACCAGAAGCGCCGTGATACCGACAAAAACGCGACCATCGGCGTGACGGATGGCTTAGTGCATCTGTTTGCCAACCGCTGGGCACCGCTGGTCGCCGGGCGCAACGTTGGCCTGATGGCCATGGAATTATTCAGTCCGGCGCGTGACGTGCTGGCTCAACGTACCCTCGGCAGAGTAGCGAGATAAGGGGTTTTTCAGTGCAAAGTGTTGATATCGCTATCGTGGGTGGTGGAATGGTGGGGCTGGCCGTTGCGTGTGGTTTGCAAGGTAGCGGATTGCGTGTGGCGGTTATAGAACAAAACGAACCGCAGCCGGTCACGCAAGATGCCGCGCCACAGCTTCGTGTTTCTGCCATCAACGCCGCCAGCGAAAAATTACTCTCCCGCCTTGATGTCTGGGCCGATATTACCGGTACGCGCGCCAGCCGTTATCACGGCATGGAAGTGTGGGATCAGGACAGCTTTGGTCGTATCAGCTTCGATGACGAAAGCCTCGGTTTCAGCCATTTGGGCCATATCGTGGAGAACAGCGTGATTAATCATGCGCTGTGGCAAAAAGCGCAGCGCTGTGCGGATGTGACCTTGCTGGCAAATGCCGAACTGGCGCAAGTGGCCTGGGGAGAAAACGAAGCGTTTCTCAGCCTGAAAGATGGCAGCATGCTGACCGCCCGGCTGGTGATTGGCGCCGATGGTGCCAACTCGTGGCTGCGTAATAAAGCAGATATTGCGCTTACCTCCTGGGATTATCGCCATCACGCGCTGGTGGCGACCATCCGTACTGCTGAGCCGCATCAGGCGATTGCGCGACAGGCCTTCCACGGCGAAGGCATCCTGGCCTTTTTGCCTCTGAGCGATCCGCATCTGTGTTCCATCGTCTGGTCTTTATCGCCGCAGGACGCTGAAAAAATGCAGCATGCCGATGATGCTGCGTTTAATCAGGCGCTCAGCGTGGCGTTCGATAATCGTCTTGGCCTTTGCCAGGTCGAGAGCGAACGTCTGGTGTTCCCGTTAACGGGACGATACGCGCGCCAGTTTGCTGCGCACCGTTTAGCGCTGGTGGGAGATGCCGCCCACACCATCCATCCTCTGGCGGGGCAGGGTGTGAACCTGGGCTTTATGGATGCGGCAGAACTGATTGAAGAGATTCGTCGCTTGCACACGCAAGGGAAAGACTTTGGTCAGCATTTCTATCTGCGTCGCTACGAGCGTAGCCGCAAGCACAGCGCGGCGTTGATGCTTGCGGGTATGCAGGGCTTCCGCGAATTGTTCGCTGGCGTCAACCCAGCGAAAAAGCTGCTGCGCGATATCGGCTTAAAACTTGCCGATACGCTTCCGGGCGTCAAACCGCAGCTCATTCGTCAGGCTATGGGCCTGAACGATCTTCCTCGCTGGCTGCGTTAAGCCGATCACACTTCTCAACCCGGCGGGCGCGTCGGGTTTGCTCTCCTCGTTTGAAATAATCTAATTTCACGCCCTTTTTCGCATTAGTTTTTTTAATCCAGCCAAAAAATCCCTACGGAAAATCCGCCCGATTTCCCGGATGAAATACCATCATGCGCTGAATATTTTGCTCTGATGTTAATTTTATGTGGCATTAGTCGCAGTAAGCCAGTCGATCGTTCTGTAGAGTTTTTCCTGCATTTTGGTCATAAGCTAATCTGATGGATTGCTCTGCCTTATGGTTTACCACGGTCTTCGGTGGTAACGTCAGGCAAAAGAGAACGTTTGCGTCGATGCCCAGGAGCGGTGTCGACGCTGGGCTTTGTGCAGCGTTTTTGCTCACAAAGCACCTGGCTGGCCCCGCTGACTCAACGAGGACAAGATGGCTCAACAGACGCCTTTGTATGAACAACACACGCTGTGCGGTGCCCGCATGGTGGACTTCCATGGCTGGATGATGCCGCTGCACTACGGCTCACAAATTGATGAGCACCACGCCGTACGCACCAGCGCTGGCATGTTCGATGTCTCCCACATGACCATCGTCGATTTACACGGCAGTCGGACTCGCGAATTCCTGCGTTACCTGCTCGCCAACGACGTGGCCAAACTGACCAAACCCGGCAAAGCGCTGTACACCGGCATGCTCAATGCCTCCGCCGGGGTCATCGATGACCTGATCGTTTATTTCCTCACTGAAGACTATTTCCGTCTCGTCGTTAACTCCGCCACCCGTGAAAAAGACCTTGCCTGGATCACTCAGCACGCTGAGCCGTACGGCATTGACATCACCGTGCGAGACGACCTGGCGCTGATTGCCGTTCAGGGCCCGGATGCACAAGCGAAAGCGGGCAGCCTGCTCAATGACGAACAACGCAAAGCCGTTGAAGGCATGAAGCCGTTCTTTGGCGTGCAGGCAGGCGATTTGTTCATCGCCACAACCGGCTATACCGGCGAAGCAGGCTATGAAATCGCGCTACCCAATGAAAAAGCGGCTGATTTCTGGCGTGCACTGGTCGAGACCGGTGTGAAGCCTTGCGGTCTGGGTGCACGAGACACGCTGCGTCTGGAAGCGGGCATGAACCTGTATGGTCAGGAGATGGACGAAGGCGTTTCACCTCTGGCGGCCAACATGGGCTGGACGATTGCGTGGGAACCGGCAGAGCGTGATTTTATCGGGCGTGAAGCGCTGGAATCACAGCGTCAGCATGGCACCGAACAGTTGGTTGGTCTGGTAATGACGGAAAAAGGCGTACTGCGTGGTGAGCTGCCAGTCCGCTTTAGCGATGCGCAGGGCAATCAGCACGAAGGCATCATCACCAGCGGCACTTTCTCGCCAACGCTTGGCTACAGCATTGCGCTGGCTCGCGTTCCGGCAGGTATCGGCGACACCGCGGTGGTGCAAATCCGCAACCGTGAAATGCCGGTCAAAGTGACCAAACCTGTTTTTGTACGCGCCGGCAAAGCCGTCGTGTAATCGATTATTTTTTATGGAGAAATTTTAATGAGCAATGTACCGGCAGAACTGAAATACAGCAAAGAACACGAATGGCTGCGTAAAGAAGCAGACGGCTCTTACACCGTTGGGATCACCGAGCACGCACAAGAGCTGCTGGGCGACATGGTGTTTGTTGACCTGCCTGAAGTGGGCAAAACCGTAGAAGCAGGCGATGACTGCGCGGTGGCTGAATCCGTGAAAGCGGCCTCCGATATCTACGCGCCAATCAGCGGTGAAATCGTGGCCGTCAATGACGAGCTGAGCGACTCCCCAGAACTGGTCAACAGCGAGCCGTACGCAGCGGGTTGGATCTTCAAAATCAAAGCCAGCGATGAAGCTGAAGTTGCCGCGCTGCTGGATGCCACTGCATACGAAGCTCTGTTAGAAGACGAGTAATTCATTATCCCCCTCTCCCTTGGGGAGAGGGCTGGGGAGAGGGGAAATGCGCCTCCTCCCTCCATTCCTTTCGACGGGAATGACAGAACACTATTCACTGCACGTTTCAGGAACCCTCGCTCATGACACAGACGCTAAGTCAGCTTGAAAATCGCGGCGCTTTTATCGAACGCCATATTGGCCCGGATGCGGCACAGCAGCAGGACATGCTGAACGCCGTGGGCGCAGAGTCGCTGGATGCACTGACTGGCCAGATTGTGCCCCAGGACATTCAACTGGCAACGCCACCGCAGGTCGGCGAAGCGACGACTGAGTTCGCCGCGCTGGCTGAACTGAAAGCCATTGCCAGCCGCAACAAGCGCTTTAAGTCTTACATTGGCATGGGCTACACCGCCGTGCAGCTGCCGCCGGTTATCCTGCGCAACATGCTGGAAAACCCAGGCTGGTACACCGCTTACACGCCTTATCAGCCGGAAGTGTCACAGGGCCGTCTGGAAGCGCTGCTGAACTACCAAACCGTCACGCTGGATTTAACCGGGCTGGATATCGCATCGGCTTCCCTGCTCGATGAAGCAACCGCTGCGGCAGAAGCGATGGCGATGGCGAAGCGCGTCAGCAAACTGAAAAACGCTAACCGCTTCTTCGTGGCTGCGGATATTCACCCGCAAACGCTGGATGTGGTTCGTACTCGTGCAGAAACCTTTGGCTTCGAAGTGATTGTCGACGATGCTGACAAAGCGCTCGATCATCAGGACGTGTTCGGCGTGTTGCTGCAACAGGTTGGCACCACCGGTGAAGTTCACGATTACAGCAAACTGATTGCTGAGCTGAAAGAACGCAAAATCGTGGTGAGTGTTGCCGCTGACTTTATGGCGCTGGTGATGCTGACAGCACCGGGCAAGCAGGGCGCAGATATCGTCTTCGGTTCTGCCCAACGCTTTGGTGTGCCAATGGGCTACGGCGGCCCGCACGCAGCGTTCTTCGCAGCGAAAGATGAATTTAAACGCTCCATGCCAGGCCGTATTATCGGCGTGTCTAAAGATGCTGCCGGTAACACTGCGCTGCGCATGGCGATGCAGACTCGTGAGCAGCATATCCGCCGCGAGAAAGCGAACTCCAATATCTGTACTTCTCAGGTGCTGCTGGCAAATATCGCCAGCCTGTATGCGGTCTTCCACGGCCCGGTTGGCCTGAAGCGCATTGCTGGCCGTATCCACCGCCTGACCGATATTCTGGCAACCGGGCTGCAGCAAAAAGGCCTGAAGCTGCGTCATGAGCACTTCTTCGACACCCTGTGCGTGGAAGTGGCAGACAAGGCGGCCGTGCTGGCTCGCGCTGAAGCGGCAGAAATCAACCTGCGTAGCGACATCCTCAACGCGGTGGGCATCACGCTGGATGAAACCACCACTCGCGAAGATGTGCTGGCGCTGTTCAGCGTCCTGCTGGGTGACAGCCACGGCCTGAACGTTGATGCGCTGGACAAAGACGTTGCGCACGACAGCCGTTCTGTTCCGCAGGCGATGCTGCGTGAAGACGAAATCCTGACTCATCCGGTGTTCAACCGCTATCACAGCGAAACCGAGATGATGCGCTATATGCACGGGCTTGAGCGCAAAGATCTGGCGCTGAACCAGGCGATGATCCCGCTGGGTTCCTGCACCATGAAACTGAACGCTGCGGCAGAAATGATCCCAATCACCTGGCCGGAATTTGCTGAACTGCATCCGTTCTGCCCGGCTGATCAGGCGGAAGGGTATCATCAGATGATCAACCAGCTTTCTGACTGGCTGGTGAAACTGACCGGTTATGACGCACTGTGCATGCAGCCGAACTCCGGCGCGCAGGGCGAATACGCAGGCTTGCTGGCTATCCGTCACTATCATGAAAGCCGCAATGAAGGGCACCGTGATATCTGCCTGATCCCAAGCTCAGCGCACGGCACTAACCCGGCATCCGCACAGATGGCGGGCATGCAGGTTGTCGTGGTGGCCTGTGATAAACAAGGCAACATCGATCTGGCGGATCTGTGTGTGAAAGCAGAGCAGGCTGGCGCGAATCTCTCCTGCATCATGGTGACTTACCCGTCAACTCATGGCGTGTACGAAGAGACTATCCGCGAAGTGTGCGAGATTGTGCATCAGTACGGCGGCCAGGTTTATCTCGACGGCGCAAACATGAATGCGCAGGTGGGCATCACTTCTCCGGGCTTCATCGGCGCGGACGTTTCGCACCTCAACCTGCATAAAACCTTCTGCATTCCACACGGCGGCGGCGGCCCGGGCATGGGCCCAATCGGTGTGAAAGCGCACCTGGCTCCGTTTGTGCCAGGCCACAGCGTGGTGCAGATTGAAGGCATGCTGACCCGTCAGGGCGCAGTTTCCGCAGCCCCGTTCGGTAGCGCATCCATTCTGCCCATCAGCTGGATGTACATCCGCATGATGGGGGCAGAAGGGCTGAAGAAAGCGAGCCAGGTGGCCATCCTCAACGCCAACTACATCGCGACCCGTTTGCAGGACGCTTATCCGGTGCTGTACACCGGCCGTGATGGTCGCGTGGCGCACGAGTGCATTCTCGATATTCGCCCACTGAAAGAAGAAACTGGCATCAGCGAACTGGATATCGCCAAACGTCTTATCGACTATGGCTTCCACGCGCCGACCATGTCCTTCCCGGTGGCGGGCACGTTGATGGTTGAACCGACAGAATCAGAAAGCAAAGTTGAACTCGATCGTTTCATCGACGCGATGCTGGCGATTCGCAACGAAATCACCCGAGTTAAGCAGGGCGAGTGGACGCTGGAAGACAACCCGCTGGTCAATGCGCCGCACACTCAGAACGAGCTGGTTTCCGAGTGGAATCACGGTTACACCCGTGAAGTGGCGGTGTTCCCGGCTGGGATGGCGAACAAATACTGGCCGACGGTGAAACGTCTGGATGACGTCTACGGCGACCGTAACCTGTTCTGCTCGTGCGTGCCAATGAGCGAATATCAGTAATACTTAATCTTTGCAACGTAGGCCGGGTAAGCGTTAGCGCCACCCGGCTTTTTTATTTCTGGGGAGACGGTTTATGGGAATAGCACTGGTCACCGGCGCAAGCCGGGGAATTGGCAGGGCGACGGCGTTACAGCTGGCGCAGGAAGGGTATACCGTCGCGGTGAATTACCACCACAACATTAAAGCTGCCACGCAGGTGGTCAACGAGATTGTTGAACGTGGCGGAAAGGCGTTCACGGTTCGCGCGGATATCAGCGATGAAGCCCAGGTGCTGGCCATGTTCGAGGCCCTGGACAGAGAAGGTGAACCGCTCAGCGCATTGGTCAATAACGCCGGGATTTTGTTCCAGCAAAGCACAATTGAAGGGCTGAGCGCGGAGCGAATCAACCGCGTTCTGAGCACCAATGTCACCGGGTACTTCCTGTGTTGCCGGGAAGCCGTGAAACGGATGTCGCACAAACATGGCGGTAAAGGCGGGGCAATCGTGAATGTCTCTTCAGCCGCGTCTCGTCTTGGATCACCGGGCGAGTATGTGGATTACGCCGCATCAAAAGGGGCGGTCGATTCGCTGACAATCGGGTTGGCGCTGGAAGTTGCCGCTCAGGGCATTCGCGTTAACTGCGTGCGTCCGGGCTTAATCTATACAGATATCCATGCCTCTGGTGGCGAACCAGGTCGCGTGGACCGACTGAGTTCTGTTTTGCCGATGAAGCGTGGCGGTCAGCCGGAAGAGGTCGCTCAGGCAATAGTGTGGCTGCTCAGTGACAAAGCATCTTATGTGACGGGAAGTTTTATGGAGTTATCGGGCGGGCGTTAATGATAATGCCGGTCGGCGCTATGCTTGCACCGGTCTACCTTGTCCTGCACTACGTAGGCCCGGCAAGCTATGCGCCGCCGCCGGGCAATTCTCTGTTAACGCAGAGCCTTCTGACGACGCCCTTCTGCATCGGCAGCACGCATAGCCGCCAGAACATTTACCGGGTTCACCTCATAAGGTTCGTTGTGCATGGTTTCGCCTGGCTGGCACGAAGCTTCCGCAGCCTTGAACAATTCCTCATCTGAGACGTCCTGCAGGCCGATATCAGCCAGCGTGGTTGGCAGCCCAAGATCCAGACAGAACTGATAAACGGTGTTGATTAGTTCCGGATCGCGATCGGTCAGCATCAGCATCGCGAGAGTGCCAAACGTCACTTTTTCACCATGCCAATAGCGGTGAGTCTGGGGAAGCACAGTCAGTCCATTGTGGATGGCGTGCGCGGCAGCCAGACCGCCACTTTCAAAACCCAGGCCAGAAAGTAAGGTATTGGCCTCAATCACGTGTTCAAGAGCAGGGGTAACTTTCTGTTGCTCACAGGCATTTTTCGCCTGAACGCCATATTTCAGCAGAGTGTCGAAGCACAGCCGCGCCAGACTGTAGGCAGTCATAGGGCCCGGACGACCGGTCATATTGCCTGCGAGCTTTATGCGGCAATCTTCCGCTTCAAACCAGGTCGCCAGCGCATCGCCAATGCCAGAAAGCAGAAAACGCACCGGCGCCTGCGCAATGACGGCGGAATCAACCAGCACAACATCTGGGTTGTGTGGAATCATCAGATAGCGCTTAAATTGCCCTTCCGGGGTGTAGATAACGACCAGTGAACTGCAGGGAGCATCTGTCGACGCCAGAGTGGGCACGATCACAATGGGACGTCTCAGTGCCGCACCCGTCGCTTTTGCGGTATCGAGTGTTTTTCCACCACCAATGCCCACTATTACGTCAGCACCGCAGCTTTCGGCCAGAGAAGAAATACGGGAAATTTCCTCGTCAGAACATTCACTGTTAAATATTTCAACCTGATAATGCAGTTTTCCTTTCAACGCGCCTTCAATTTCGGCACCCATTTTTTGATTCACGATAGGATCTTCAAGCACCAATGCTTTATTTCCCAGTCGGCCTGTTTCTTCAGCCAGAGAGTGTTCAATGGCACCAGCACCTTGCACATAGCGGGAGGGGAATATTGCTGTTGTGATCATAGTTAAACTCCTTTTTGATTTCATGGTTCCACATACAGAACTTCTGTTCATATTTTTCGATCCATATTTATCCCAACCAACAGAGACGTCAATAGCGGAGTAAAGAAATTACTTTTATATGCCCCATGAATGGTTTTGGGTGAGTTATTTGTTTTAAATGTCTTTAATGAGATGTTTTTCGGGAGGCGTTTAAAATAAAGCGTCGTGGGTCACATAAATATTAACTGCCACTCATTTGCTTAAAAAAGCATTTGCTTCATTTTTATAATAGGCAAATAATTCCGTTTGTAGAACATGTGTTCTGTATCTGGAACTTTAAGGATGGCAGTCAAAATGAAGCTGGAAAAATTTAAAGGGATATTCCCACCCGTTCCCACCATTGTAGACAGTACAGGCCAGCTCGATCGTCAGGGCATGGCGCGTATGCTGGATAAAGTGATTGAAGACGGTGCTCATGGCATGTTGATTCTTGGCAGCGGAGGCGAGTTCTGCCATATGACGCATAAAATGCGACTGGAAGTCGCGGAATTTGCGCTCGGGCATGTTGCTGGTCGTGTTCCGGTGATGGTGGGGATTGCTGCACCCGGCACCCAGGAAACCATCGAATACGGAGTGCATGCAGGCCAGCACGGAGCTGATGCGGTATTGGTTGTGAACCCCTACTATGCGACGTTAAACGCTGATTTTATTTACGACCATTATCGTACAGTGGCTGAAAGCCTTAAGACGCCGGTTCTGCTGTATAACTTCCCGGCATTAACCGGGCAAGATATCGGCCTGGATGTCATTGAGCGTTTGGCCTGCACAGTGCCAAATATTATCGGCATTAAAGACACGATCGATAACATCAGCCACACGCGGGAAATCATTAACCGGGTTCATGCTTTTCGGCGTGATTTTATTATTTTCTCCGGCTTTGATGAGTACCTGCTTGATACGCTGATTCTTGGTGGTCATGGCGGCATTCCTGCAACGTTTAATATCGCCCCGCAAATCACTGGCGGAATTTATCAGGCTTTCGTGGATAAAGACTATGACACGGCGTTTGAAAAGCAGCGGGTGCTGGCAAAGCTTTCTTCGCTTTATGCCGTAGAGTCACCGTTCTTTGGTGTCATCAAAGAATGCATTAAAGCGACGGGAACGGACATTTCAACTGAGGTTATTGCGCCGACGAAAAAACTCTCGCCAGAAAAAACAGAGCTGGCGAAATCTATTCTTAAATCGGCGAACATTATTTAGCACCAGTAGTACGTACAGGATATTTTTCTTCTGAGGATTTCAGGCGTCAGGCTGACTGCGTCTGGACAGCGACGCATTTTTTTAAGGACGCGTTTACGATGAATACACCTTATCCAGTGATAAAAATTAACAGTAATGACGATGTCGTAGTGGCTCGTTTTGGTGTCGCGAAAGGCACCTGGCTGCCTCATGAAAATATTACGGTGAACATGGATATTACCGCCGGGCACAAAATTGCTCTGCACGATATTGCTGCAGGAGATGCAATCAAGCGTTACGGGCAAATTATTGGTTTTGCTTCCCAAAGCATTAAGGCCGGGGATCATATTCATACCCACAATTTAAGCATGGGGGATTTTTCCCGTGATTATGCCTTTGGTGAAGATACCCTGGACCTGCCAAAAGCCAGGACGATAGATAAGTTTATGGGGATTCGTCGTGCGGACGGGCGGGTCGCCACGCGAAATTTTATTGGCATTTTGACCTCAGTGAACTGCAGCGCTACGGTAGCGCGAGCCATCGAAGACCACTACAAAAAAACAGGGTTGGAAAACTTTCCTAACGTCGATGGGGTTGTCGCGCTGCCACAAAATTTCGGCTGTGCATACGGTTTTGACAGTGAAACGATGGTTGTGATGCGCAGGACGCTAAGCGGATATGCGCGACACGCCAATTTCGCGGGCGTCGTGATTATCGGGCTGGGATGTGAATCAAATCAGATTAAAGACCTGCTCCAGATAGAAGGGCTTGAAGAAGGCAAGATGCTGCACAGTATGAATATTCAGGACATGGGCGGAACGCAAAAAACGATAGATAAAGGTATAGCCGTGATCAACGGCATGTTGCGTGAAGCGAACAATGTTGCACGCGAACCCGTTCCTGTCAGCGAAATTATTCTGGCCCTGGAGTGCGGCGGTTCGGACAGCTACTCAGGCATTTCCGGGAATCCGGTCCTCGGCTACGTGGCGGATAAAATCGTCCAGCAAGGCGGGACAGCGATCCTGTCTGAGACCTCTGAAATTTATGGGGCGGAGCATTTGCTTACTCGCCGTGCGGTGACGGTGGATGTCGGCAAAAAGTTAATCGCCCGGATCAAATGGTGGGAAGACTACTGCGTCAGAACCCACAGTGAGATGAACAATAACCCTTCTGCCGGGAACAAGGCTGGTGGCCTGACAACGGTGCTCGAAAAGTCTCTGGGCGGTATTGCAAAAGGCGGAACGTCCAATCTGGTCGACGTTTATGAGTATGCCGAACCCGTCACGGCGAAAGGTTTGGTGTTTATGGACACCCCAGGTTATGACCCTATGGCGGTAACGGGTCAGATTGCGGGCGGTGCAAACTTGCTTTGCTTCACCACGGGTCGAGGTTCCGCTTTCGGCAGTAAGCCTACACCATCGCTAAAAATCGCCACCAACAATGTGCTTTGGGAACGCCAGCAAGAAGATATGGACATGAACTGTGGTGATGTGGCTGATGGGAAAGAGACTGTCGAGCAAGCGGGTGAACGCTTATATGCCCAGGTCCTCGAAATGGCTTCTGGTCAGAAAACAAAAAGTGAGAAATTCGGTTATGGTGGGCTGGAATTTGTTCCCTGGACCATGAATGCCATTATGTAATTTCCAGCGAATACCCTGCGTCACTCTGATAATAAATTGCCATGCTGATTAAGCATGGCAAGAGCGGGCTGTATCAGTTTTTTAATATAGCAATAAACAATAAAAATGTCAGGTGGCGGTATTCATCGCGGAAACCCAATGAGGGGCGTCAAATTATTTATTTCAAAGGAGTATGAATATGTCATTCGTAAAACGGTTATTACAGGACGTGCCTTTACCGGAGATGGTGAAAATAAAACAGCACTTTCCTTCTCCGGAAGAGATTACCGATATTCCCCTGACGATTCACCAGCAGTTTAGCAATCCTGATATTCGTAAAATGCTTAAACCCGGGATGAGTATTGCCGTAGGGGTGGGCAGTCGCGGTGTGGATAAAATTGCAGAAATTGCCGCCGCCGTAGTGGCTGAGCTGAAGGCGCTAGGCACACATCCTTTTGCAGTGCCAGCGATGGGCAGCCACGGTGGTGCAACCGCTGCCGGGCAGTTGCATGTGCTGGAAAATCTCGGCATGACCGAAGCGACATTGGGCTGTGAAATCCGTTCATCAATGGAAACGGTCAAAGTCGGCGAGCTTGAAAATGGCCTGGATGTGTTGATGGATAAAAACGCTATGCAGGCCGATGGGATTATTGCCATTAACCGTATCAAAGCGCATAACGCTTTTACGGCGCCAATGGAGAGCGGCATTCTGAAGATGATCACCATCGGTTTCGGCAAACAGGAAGGTGCGGATGCCTGCCATACCTATGGCTTTGGCAATATGGCAAAAAATATCCTCGACATGGCAAGGGTGAAAATAGCCAACACGCCTTTCTTGTTTGGTGTGGGCACTATCGAAAATGCCTACGATAAAGTGGTGAAAATCGAGGCTATCCCTGCGGCAGCGCTGGAGGAGCGCGAAAAAGCGTTACTGGCTGAATCCAAGAGCTATTTTCCGCGGATCATGTTTGAGAATGTCGATGTCGTGATTATCGATCTGATGGGCAAGATTTATTCAGGCGGCGGCATGGATGGCCACGTCATGGGGCGAGCGCCCACACCTTATGTTGAGCCTATCGCATCAATCAGGCCTGACCGCATTGCCGTGCTTGACCTGCATGAACAAAGCGGTGGTAACGCGACAGGCATGGGGTGGGCGGATTACTGCACTCAGCGCCTGTTTGATAAAGTGGACTTACAGGAAACCTATCCCAATGTCATCACCTCACGTCTGGCTCGCGATGGCTTTATTCCGGTGATCCTTTCGTCTGATAAAGAAGCCATCCAGGCGGCACTTAAAACATGCATTATTCTCGATGGTCGTCCTGAAATCCGAATGGTGCGTATCGCCAACACGTTGCATATCGATGACATGTATATTTCGGCTAATATGCTTGGCGACGCCCTGGGAAATGAAAATATTGAAATTGTTGGCGAGCCTTCGCAATTCCAGTTTGACGCAGATGACAATCTGATTGATCTCGGGAATATCTCTGGAACAGCATCACACCACTAATAATAAATTGTTTGGCTGGAAGTCCTTTAAACGATGGGAGTCATTATGTCTATATCTCTACCTACGATCGTCAATAAAACCAAATGGCGGCTTATTCCATTTATGTTAATGCTTTATATTCTGGCTTTTCTCGACCGTTCAAATATTGGTTTCGCCAAAGAAACCTATCAGGTTGATATTGGATTAAGTAATGAAGCCTACGCGCTCGGCGCAGGGATGTTCTTCGTGGTGTATGCATTTCTGGGGGCTCCGGCGAACCTTTGCCTGCGCAAATTTGGCGCTCGTCGATGGATTGGCATGACGACTCTGGCCTGGGGCGCACTCTCTATGGCGATGGGCTATGCCGATAGCGAAGCCAAATTCTTGACGGTGCGAGTGTTGTTAGGCATCGCAGAAGCGGGCTTCTTCCCCGGTATGATTTACCTCACCTCTCAGTGGTTCCCGCAAGCAAACCGCGCCGGCGTAATGGGGCTGTTTTACATGGGAGCGCCACTTGCCATGGCATTCGGCTCTCCTCTTTCCGGCGCGTTGCTTGAACTTCATGGCTGGTTAGGCCATCCGGGTTGGTTCTGGATGTTCGTCATTGAGGGGATTCTGGCCGTTGCAGCTGGGATCTGGACCTTCTTTTACCTGGACGATACACCTTCAGATGCTCGCTTCCTTGGCGCGGACGAGCGCGAGGTGCTGAAGCAACAATTGCTGCAGGAAGAAAGCAGCAAATCGTCGGCCACCATTGGTGAAGCGCTGAAAAACCCTCGTGTCTGGCACCTGGCATTTATTTACGGCACGATCCAGTGCGGCGTCTATGGCCTGATCTTTTTCCTGCCAACTCAAGTGGCGACGATCATGGGAAGTTCGGTGAACTTTATGACGTCAATTGTCACGGCAATCCCATGGCTCTGTGCGCTGCTGGGAACCTTCTTTATTCCTCGCTATTCCGACAGAACTCAGGAACGCCGGAAGGTCGCCGCCCTCACCGTATGCGTTGGCGGGTTAGCCATTATGTCTTCTGCGTTTGTGGGCCCGTATGTTGCGATCATCGCACTGTGTCTTGCGGCAACGGCCTTTTTTGCCTGTCAGCCCGTGTTTTGGACTATCCCGACCAGTTTGTTGTCCGGGAGTGCTCTGGCTGTCAGCATCGGCTTCATTAACATGTTCGGTGCCTTCTTTAGCTTCGCCGCGCCGCTGATTCGCGTTCACGCGGAAAACGTCTTTACATCACCCGCTGCCGGGTTGGTTGCCATTGGCTCCATTGTCGTGATTGGCGCGATTGCCATCATGGCGTTGAGCAAACAAACCACCCTTAAGTTGCAGGCGCAACCTCATCACTGATTTGCAGGAGTAGCCGTAACGTGAGCAGTCACCATATACACCTTGATGTCATTGGCGGGATGGCTGGCGACATGTTTGCCGCCGCCATGCTGGATGCGTTTCCTGAATTGCGCCAGCCTCTTGAAACGCTGCTGGCCAGCCTGCCATCGTCGCTTCATGCGAGCGTCAGACTGGAAGAGGCGATGGATAAAGGGTTAACCGGTCAGCGCTTCAAGGTCTGCATAAACAACAGGGCAATTGAAGACAAAACCCATCTTGTTTTGATGCCCGATGTCCAGGCTGTTCACGCTCATGCTCACTACAGCTGGAAGGATGTGATGGATCGCCTTGAATCGACTGATCTGCCAGAGGCCATCGAACGCTGCGCCAGAGAAATTTATACCCTGCTGGCACAGGCAGAATGTGAAATCCATGGCACCACGCTGGAGCGCCTGCATTTGCATGAAGTGGGGGCTGCGGATGCGCTTATCGATATTATTAGCGCTGCATTTCTTATTCATCACAGCAACGCCAGCAGTTGGTCTGTCTCTGCTCTGCCGTGGGGCGGCGGAACGACCTGCTGCGCACATGGCAAAATTCCGGTTCCCGCTCCGGCAACGCTAAAAATACTGGACGGTTTTAGCTGGCTGGATGATGGACAAACTGGCGAGCGTATCACGCCGACGGGGGCCGCGATCCTCGCATGGCTGAAGCCTCGCTTTGCGCCTGTACAGGGTAAAAGCGGGCGCTCTGGCTATGGGTTTGGTACTCGCCAGCTCAGGTTGTGTGCCAACGTACTGCGAGTTTGTACCTTCCTGGCACCGTCTCCAGCCATGCAGCAGGAAACCGTGTTGTCTGTGCAGTGTGACATTGATGATATGACGCCTGAATTGCTCTCTGTGGCTATCGATATCCTGCGTCACCGGGACGATGTTATCGATGTGATGACCTATGTCGGGCAGGGCAAAAAACAGCGCTGGACAACGCATCTCGAACTCTTGTGCCAGCCGAAGCATCTTGATGCGGTCTGCGAAGCGCTCTTCAGCCAAACCTCAACCCTGGGGATTCGTTTCGCGCCTTTTGGTCGCTATGTTCTGCCGCGCCGCCATGACGTTATCGACGATAGCCAGCATACCTGGGCGGTGAAATATGCTCAGCGTCCGAACGGTGAAGAGAGCTGTAAGCTCGAAGCGGACTGCCTGAGTGCGATATCAGAGAGCCATCATCAACGGCAGCGACTGAAAGCAACTGTCGAATATCATTTCGCCTGTGGCATAGGGGAATAACGTGAAAACAGAACAATTATTGCTGCAAAAAATGACCCAACTGGAAGGGTATTTGCAGGGCTTTGAACGCTGCACAATAGCCGTCAGCGGCGGCATCGACAGTATGGTGCTGTCATGGATAGCCAACCGCTGTCTGGGCAATAACGCGCTAATCGTTCACGCCACTTCTCCTGCCGTTTCGCAGACAGAGGGGGACCGAGTCAGGGATTACGCCGACCGCTGCCGGTGGAATTATCAGGAAATCATCGCCACGCAGATGGAACAGGAAACTTACCAGAGCAACCCGTTAAACCGTTGTTACTACTGTAAAAGTGGATTGTATTGCCAACTGAGTGCACTGGCATACGGGCAGGTCATGACCGGCACCAATATGGACGATCTCGGTGATTTCAGGCCGGGGCTGATTGCCGCACAAGAGCAAGGTGTACGCCACCCTTATGTGGAATGTCAGATAAACAAAGCAACGATCCGTAAAATAGCAGCGTACTTTCAACTGACGGATTTACAGGATCTTCCTGCTTCGCCTTGTTTGTCGAGTCGAATCGAAACCGGCATTCGTATCAACAACGAACAGCTTTCCCTGATTGATCGCGTCGAGACTTATCTGCGCCAGCATCTGCCGGGCGAAACGGTGCGTCTGCGTATTCGTCATGACGGGTTGGTGGTTGAACTTCACGCAGACACACTCAACAAGTTAAGTCCGCAAGACAAACAGAACTACGTTGGTTGGGTTGAATCCACCGCCAGAAATAGCGGTATTGACGCGCTGGTGCGTTTTGCTCCCTATCAGCAGGGCAGCGCTTTTGTTGGGGATAAAACTGGGCGAGTGCAAATATGACAACGATCACCATGGATTTTGAAAGATCTGAGCGATGCGGGATCAGCGAAGCGGTGTATTGCGAGGGCAAAGACGCCGATCAAATCCTCGCAATCCTCACCCTCGCGCGAGAAAACCAGCAGCGGTTGCTGCTTACCCGTTTGAGTGAGGAAAAATATCAGCAGTTGCCGGAGCAGGAGAAAAATCAGCTGAAAGGGTTCCCGATTGCGCAGTGTGCTGTTCTGGGGGATCTCTTTCCTCCAATTCTGCCCGCGAGTATCGGCATTGTTTCTGGCGGTGCATCGGATCGTCGGGTGTGTGAAGAGATCCAACTGACACTTCATTTTCATGGCATTGCCTGCGGATTACACCAGGATCTCGGTGTTGCCGGGTTGTGGCGGATACAACAGCAGCTGGAACAGCTAAGGCGCTACAAGATAATTATCGCTGTCGCAGGCATGGAAGCCGCGCTTCCAACAGTGATTGCAGGGCTGGTCCGTGCCCCGGTCATTGCGGTCCCGACCTCAGTCGGTTACGGCATTGCCGCTGGTGGGCATGTTGCGCTGAATGCCTGTCTTGCCAGTTGCGCGGGTGGAGTCATGACCATGAACATTGATAACGGTTATGGCGCAGCGGCAGCGGCCATTCGCATTTATCGACAGATAATTCTGTAATGGAAGGAGTATGTCATGAAGACACTCAGGGTTCGTCAACCTCCACAGGTAGCGTGGCTTGTTTCTGCATTAGTGTTGGCAAATGTTGTGGGCTGGGGCTGGGCTGTCTATGCGTTTAGCGATAATTCCACGCTAATGGCTTCTGCGTTGTTGGCATGGACCTACGGATTGCGCCATGCCGTGGATGCTGACCATATTGCCGCTATCGATACCGTGACACGCAAAATGCTGCAACAGAATAGCCACCCTTTCGATATCGGGGTCTGGTTCTCATTCGGTCATTCCAGCATTGTGATATTGGCCACGCTCGCGATAGCCATTGCCGCAACAGCGTTTCAGGAAAAAATGAGCGGGTTGCATGAGTTCGGCGGCACGATTGGCACGATAGTATCGGCGAGTTTTTTGCTTTTGCTGGCGTTCATTAACTTGATGATTCTGAGGAATGTCTGGCGGAATTTCCGGAAAGTGAAGCAAGGGCAGGCCTTTGCGTCATCTGAAGCTATGCCGGTTTCTGGGGGAATTATGGCCCGTCTGGTGGGTGGCAGTTTTAAACTGGTGAATAAAAGCTGGCATATGTACCTCGTCGGTTTTTTATTTGGTTTGGGTTTCGATACGGCAACAGAAGTTGGGCTGCTGGCAATGTCTGCCACAGGCGCTTCGGCGGGAATATCAATCTGGTCGATCCTTATTTTCCCCGCTTTGTTCACCAGTGGGATGGCGCTAGTCGATACGCTCGATAATGTATTGATGATTCATGCCTATGGTTGGGCCTTTAACAAGCCACAGCGAAAGCTCTATTACAATATGACCATGACGGGGATCTCGGTGATTATCGCGCTCTTTATTGGCGGATTAGAGGCGTTGGGATTAGTGGTCGCTAAATTAAATCTGGAAGGGTCATTCTGGGAAGCGATTAACAGAGCGAGTAATCATTTAGGTCATGCAGGTTTTTGGGTGATTGGAATATTTGTAGTCTGCTGGGTAATCTCAGTTCTGAACTATCGCTGGAGGAAATACGACGCATTACCTGTGAACTGAGACGTATTACACAGCGTCACAATTAGAGTATAATCGCTCTTCTTCCCTGGCTATTGAACAAAACGATGCTAACAAATTCAACTACCTCGGTGCCTGCATTGGATAAGACTATCCGCATCTGCAACTATCTGTTCACGTCACCGGGAGCGACATTTAGTCAGATTCAGCAGGACCTTTCGTTGCCCAAAAGCAGTACTTCTTCTCTGCTCAATGCGCTGACGGTTCATCGCATTTTGCGTCAGGAAAAAGGGCGTTTTTATCTCGGACTCAAGCTCTACGAGTGGGGCACAAAATCTCTTGAGCAGTTTGATATTCGCAATATAGCGTTACCCATTCTGGAGAGCGTTCGTAACCAGACCGGGCTCACCTGCCATTTAGGCGTGCTGGATGAACTCTCACCGATTTATATTTTAAAGCTCGAAAGTCATCACCCGATTGGTATTCGCACCTGGGAAGGTAAAAAATTACCCCTGCACAGTTCCGGCGTGGGAAAGGCGCTGTGCGCCTGGCTGCCGAAAGATAAAATTGATGTGCTCATTCCGGATGAATATCTGCCGCGTTTCACGGAAACGACCATCACCAAAAAAAGCGAATTAATGGCAGAATTTGAGCAAATCAGGCTGCGGGGCTGGGCATACGACAATGAAGAAGACTGCCCAGGGGTTTTTTGCATCGCGGCCCCTGTGTTTGATCACAAGCAAAACCCTATCGCCGCGATCAGCGTTTGCGGCGTGCAATTACAGCTTCCAGAAGAGAAGACGGCGGAGATCTCAGCGCTGATCCTTCAGGCTTGTCGGGCGCTTTCGGCGAAGTTGCTTTAAGCAGTCCCGGACTCACCTTGAGGCGTCCGGGACAAAGCATTTACAGATTTTCACCGTTGCTGGCGATCACTGCCTTGTACCAGTTAAAGCTCTTCTTACGCGAACGAGACATATCGCCGGTGCCGTCATCGTGCTTGTTCACGTAGATGAAACCGTAGCGTTTGCTGTATTGGCCAGTGGTGAAAGAGACGCAGTCGATGCAGCCCCACGGCGTGTAGCCCATCAATTCAACACCATCGTGAGTGACCGCTTTCATCATCTCTTCAACATGCGCACGCAGGTAGTCGATGCGGTAGTCATCGTTGATGCTGCCGTCTGCTTCGACTTTGTCATACGCACCAAAGCCGTTTTCCACGATAAACAGCGGTTTCTGATAGCGCTCATACAGTTCACACAGTGCGTAGCGCAGGCCAACCGGGTCAATCTGCCAGCCCCAGTCTGAGGCTTTCACGTGTGGGTTTGGCACGCTGCCTTCGAAGCCAGAAATCGCATCGCCGCTGCCGCCTTCCGCTTTCACGGCGTTGGTCATGTAGTAGCTGAAGCCCAGATAATCGCAGGTGCCTTCACGCAGAATTTGCGCGTCGCTTTCTTCCATCTTGATGCTAAAGCCACGACGTTCCCATTCATTCAGCACGTAAGTCGGGTAATAGCCACGTAGCTGCACGTCGGTGAACACATAGCGCTCGCGCATTGATTCCTGAGCAAACATCATATCTTCAGGTTTGCAGGAGAATGGATAGAGCGGAACCATCGCCAGCATGCAGCCAACCTGCATCTCAGCATTGATGCGACGGGCGGCTTTCACGGCCAGCGCGCTGGCAACAAACTGATGATGCAGCACCTGATACATCACTTCTTCCGGGTTGTCGTGCTCGGTATACACCACGCCGGAGCAGCAGTAGCCGAACAACGGCGCACGCCAGTTACGCTGGTTGTTGATCTCGTTGAAAGTCATCCAGTATTTGACTTTGTGCTTATAGCGCTCAAACACCACTTCGGCGAAACGCACAAAGAAATCAACCACTTTGCGGTTAGTCCAGCCGCCGTATTCCTGCACCAGGTGCAGAGGCATTTCAAAGTGGGAAAGGGTGATCACCGGTTCGATGTTGTACTTCAGCAGCTCATCGAACATCTCGTCGTAGAATTTCAGGCCTTCTTCATTCGGCTGGGTTTCATCGCCTTTCGGGAAGATACGTGTCCAGGCAATGGAGGTGCGGAAGCATTTGAAGCCCATTTCGGCGAACAGCTTGATGTCTTCTTTGTAGTGGCTGTAGAACTCAACGGCTTCATGATTAGGATAGTATTTGCCGGGCTCCACTTGCTGGGTGATTTCACGCGGCACGCCGTGAGCGCCACCGGTTAGCACGTCACAAATGCTTGGGCCTTTGCCGCCTTTGTTCCAGCCGCCTTCAACCTGATGCGCGGCAACGGCGCCGCCCCACATAAAGTCTTTTGGTAGAGTCAGTTTTTTCATTTTGGCTATTCCCGATAATCAGCTTAATTGCTATCGAGTCTAACAAAGGGGAATGAAATGTCACGATATAACAAATTCACGCTCCGGTGATTTGTTACATGTAAAAAACAGGCTGTTTTTTTATGCCAGTTTTTTCGCCAGCTTACGGCCAAGTGTTTCAAGAATATAAATAACGGGGATCTGAGTAGTAATATCGTAGACGCCGCCAATTCGGGTCTGTGAAATATGCCAGGAGAGATTGAAATCCGCCAGCTTGGCCAGGCGTGAATGCTCGTGGCTGGTGATAGACAGCACTTTGCAATGGTGCAGACTGAACTGGCTGGCGAAACGCAGAATTTCTTCTGTTTCACCAGAAACAGAAAGCACAATGGCCAACGCATTTTTCGCCATATCATTGGTGACAGGGAAATAAGGATCGTCAATGTGGTTGCTAAATTTTCCGACATTAGAAAAGAAACGTGCGCCATATTTAGCTAATGCACCAGAGGTGCCTGCGCCGACAAATATAATACGCTCAGAGGCCAAAATAATATCGACAGCTTCGTCGGCCAGTTTCTCAAATTCTTCGTTATTAACGCTTTTAAAGAAACTGATAATTTCGCTGGCACCGAAGTTGCTCTGCTGTGGCTCATTTTGTTCCAGATAGAGCTTAAAACGCACCCGGAATTCAGAGTAGCCGTCGCAGTTAAGCTTGCGGCAAAAGCGCAGCACGGTGGTGGTGGATACGCCTGCCGCTTCAGCCAGCTCACGAATGGTCATATACATGACTTTGTCACGATTTTTGATGACATACTGGTAGACCATCATCTCAAGATTGTTAAGACTGGCGATGGCGGCGTGGGAGAACATACTCACGTTGGCAGGTACTCACAAGGCAATTTCAATACAGGAATCATACCATGGCCCCGAACGACATCACTTTTTTTCAACGCTTTCAGGAAGACATTCTGGCCGGGCGTAAAACCATTACGATTCGCGATGCCAGTGAATCCCATTTCAAAACCGGTGACGTCCTGCGGGTGGGGCGCTATGAAGACGATGGCTATTTCTGCACGCTGCGCGTCACCGCGACCTCTGAAGTGACGCTCGATACGCTCACTGAAATGCATGCCCAGCAGGAGAATATGACCCTGGATGAACTCAAAAAGGTGATCGCCGAGATTTATCCGGATCAGCAGCAATTCTATGTGATTGAATTTGAGTGCATTTAGTCTCAGGAAACATCTGTGAGGTGAAATTTAAAATTAACTACATGATTATATTTGATAAATTTAAATTCAGAGAATTATTTTAGCTAACAGGTGTTCACTGAAATCATTCTCAGTTAGGCTAGGAGTGCGCTATCGTATTTTTGTCCTTCCGGAGTCCAGCATGGTGAGCAAACCCTTAATTGCACAAGGTTATTCATTGGCAGAAGAAATTGCCAATAGCATCAGCCACGGTATTGGGCTGGTTTTCGGTATTGTCGGGCTGGTGTTGCTGCTGGTGCAGGCTGTGGATGCCAATGCCAGCGCGATGGCCATTACCAGCTACAGCCTGTATGGCGGCAGTATGATCCTGCTGTTTTTGGCCTCGACGCTCTACCACGCCATTCCGCATCAGCGGGCGAAAATCTGGCTGAAAAAGTTCGACCACTGTGCGATTTACCTGTTGATTGCCGGTACCTACACGCCGTTTTTGCTGGTGGGTCTGGATTCCGCCCTGGCTCGTGGATTAATGATTGTCATCTGGAGCCTGGCGCTGCTCGGCATTCTGTTCAAGCTGACCATTGCGCACCGGTTTAAAGTGCTTTCACTGGTGACGTATCTGACGATGGGCTGGCTGTCGCTGATTGTGGTGTATCAACTGGCGGTGAAGCTGTCTGTGGGTGGGGTTACGCTACTGGCCGCAGGCGGCGTCGTTTACTCGCTGGGTGTTATCTTTTACGTCTGCAAACGCATTCCCTATAACCACGCAATCTGGCACGGTTTTGTGCTTGGCGGCAGCGTCTGCCACTTTCTGGCGATTTATCTTTATGTCGGCAAGGTGTGAGATGTAAAGGCGAAAAAAAACCTGATCGTCAGCCGTATACTACTGGCGATCAGGCGGTCAATGACCATTAACAACACCAGGGGATAATGCCCACAGCCCGAAGGCCGAAGGCATTAATTTGCCCCTCTCTCGAGGGTTAATTCAGGCGATACTCCAGATGGTCAATCTCCACTTCCGCTTCCTTGCTCAGGGAACTCAGCACGTAATCCAGCGCGTTATGCACACCCCAGATATCGATATAGTCGTAGCGTTCTTCAGCCGATAATTTCTGCGCATGCATCTCGCGCAACCGCGCGTAGTCATACCATTGACGCACACTGCCGTAGCGGTGATGCCAGTCGTGGCAGACCAGAGAACCCTGAACAAACAGCATCCGGCACGGCAGATGAACAAACAGGTGCATTACTGTCCATTTTGCCCAGCTCGCCCAATATTGAGGCGCGAAACCTGCCGGGCATGTCGAGCCACAGAAGCGAGCCAGACAGTTGTTGATATGGCTGTCGCGCACCGATTCACCTTCTTTGCGTACCAGCCAGACATGTTCCGTCAGCAGATGGACCAGCGAAGCCATTTGATAAAGGATGATGAAAGGCAGGACGAGCACCAACAGGGTGAGTGTATGGCCCGCGAAATATCCAATGGCACAAAGGGAGGTAAGCCAAATCAGGGACATCACTAATCGGTAAAACGGCACGCCGATCAGATTGGATTTCAGGCGACCGTAGAAAAACACCAGGTGGAATTTGGGGCTCAGTAACGTCCAGATGAAGCGAGCATATAAAGCCGATTTACTTTTCCCCGGCGTGAAACCCAGTTGATAAATTGCCGCCAGATCTTTGTCTTCAAACGTTGAGAATTCACGGCCATGGTGCTCATACACATGGAACTGACGATAGGATTCGTAAGGCTGAACAATAAAAATGGTCGAGAGAATTTCACACAGCGCTTTGTTGATTCGCTGGGATTTGTACAAATGACCGTGGACGCTGTGGTGAATAATGGTCGCAACGATATAACGCGCGCCAGAGGTCGCAAACAGGGCACCCATAGCCCAGCACAGAATTTGCAATGTTCTGTTTTGAACGTAAATCACTGCTAACGACGTGAGCATAATCCCGAGAATGACCCAGGCAAGTGACCAAAGGACTCGCTCAGTAGAATTGCTTTGCCACATCTCTTTTCTGTCTGATAATTCTTTTCCGGTCAGCCACGTCCACACCCCCTGAAAAGGCAGAATTTCGTAAGAACGCCTTATTTCCGTTGACTGGTGATATCCTTTGACTGGACGGCGCATAATGGCTCCTGTTGCGACTTACTGTAGAAAATGATTGATGAGGTAAAAAACGGCCAGGCTCAATAACACCGCAGTGACAATATTGCGAATAAGCAGGGCAATAATGACGCTGAAAACGGCGCCGAGAAAATAAGGGTTCATCGGGAACTCACGCACTACGCCATGATCCATCAAAATAATTGGCCCACAGATGGCAGTCAGCAGACAAGGTGCTGAGTATTTTAAAGCTTTATTAATGATCCCCGGTATTTTAAGTGGGACGTTGGGTTCAAGAAAAACGTAGCGATTAAAAAAGACGATCGCTGCCAGCGTCAAAATTAATATCCAGCTCATTTATTTTTCCTTGATAATCCCGGCGATCGCCACGGAACAGAACATGCCCGTCAGGCCAGCCAGCACCACAGCACCTTCGAACTGATAGCAACTCAACACCATCGACAGCACTAGCGAGATAGCGACCCCGGCCAGCGTGCTTATTTTCTTGATCATCGGCACCACGATGGTGATAAACGTGGCGACGATAGAATAATCGAGATGGTATTTATCGAGGTCTGGCACAGAAGAGGCCATTAAAATGCCCATCAGGCTGAACACATTCCAGGAGAGATAAAACGTCAGGCCTGCGCCAATCATATAGCCGGGTGTGAGTTCCGTGCGTTTATCTTTCGTTTCGCTCAGGGCAAATAATTCATCGGTCAGTAAAAAACCGATCGGCAGACGTAATTTTGTTTTCAGGCAGGACACAAATTCCCGCAGCGTCAGGCCATAAATAAAATGCTGAGAGGTGATAAAAAAGACCGATATCACGATGGTAAAAATACTGGCACCAGTCATCGTCAGGCCTAATGTCACCAATTGCGCCGCACCGGCAAAAATAATCGCTGACATGCCAACGCTCTGCCAGAACGTTAAACCGGCCTGAATCGCCATGGATCCTGCCAGAATTCCCCAGGGGATCACGGACACGCAAAGGGGCAGCATTTCTACCGCGCCACGCATAAACGAAGAGCGCGATGAACGGGTGAGATCGGTACAGGTACTGGATTCAGTCATGGGATACGTCAACGGGCATTACGAACATGCCTTAACGCTATAGAACCTGGGCAGGGGTGTATTGAATGTTATTGCTGTGATTCTGGCTTACGCTTTGACAAATTCGCCCGGTGTCAGGCCCACGGAGTTTTTGAAATGGCGATGGAAATGGCTCTGATCGGTGAAGCCGCAAATAATGGAGGTATCGAGGATCGGGATGCCCTGACGCAGCAGAACACGCGCTTTACGTAAACGCGCCTGCACCAGATACGCGTGTGGCGTCATCCCCGTCACTGCCTTGAATTGCCTGAGAAAATGCCAGTGGCTGAGCCCGGCCAGTTCCGCCAGTCGTGTCAGGGTATGGTCTTCTTCCGGGCAGCTATCCATAAAATCTTTGGCGCGCAAAATGCGGTGAGTGGCGGCAGGCAGTTCAAGTGGGGGTTTACGGGTGCGGCTATAGCGCACGCTGAGTAATGTCAGGGAAGAGAGCAACAGCGTTTCTTTCAGCAGATTGTTGCCTTCTTTATCCAGCATGCTGAAGGTCAGCAGAAGTTGTTCTGACAAACCGGGATCGTGGATCACGGCGTCCGGAAACCAGGGAATAAAATCTTTCCCGTCAGGCGTCTGGCGAAGAATGTTCCTCAGCATGTCGGGATGAGGATAGATAGCCCGGTAAGCCCAGCCATTTTCCAGTTCTGAACTGCCGGTGTGCACATCGTCAGCATTGACGATAATGATGTCGCCGCGGGGCGCGACGTGCTCTGCGCCTGAACGGTAGAAGCGTTGGGCCCCCTGATCGATAACGCCAATACAGAAGGTCTCGTGGACGTGGCGAGCGAAGCGCTGCTTGTAATAACTCGCCTGAAGCATGTCGATGCCTCCTAACGCGTCAACGCGATGGAAGTGGGTGTGCTCTTTGATTTTCACGGTCATGAGAACCCCAACAATGCTTTGTATAAAATTGCTGTCGCCCGGGCAAAACTTTCCAGGCGACAGACCTGTTACGCTTCTTCCAGAGAGTAGGGCAGGGGTTCGATACGCAGAGAGCCTGCATCATCGCGAACGCGGAACACGCTGTCGGGTTCCATATCGTTGTTCATCACCACCTGAACCAGGACGCGACCATCGTCAAGCTGGGTAGCAGCCAGAACGGTGCCGGTACGACGCCAGTTCTCGCCCATCTGCATTTCCAGATCTTCGCCCGCTTCCGGAACACGGCTTGCGCTTCCTGCTAAAGACCACAATGCGCGTTTGTTGGCGCCGCGGAATTTAGCACGTGCCACCATTTCCTGGCCGGTGTAGCAACCTTTCTTGAAACTGATGCCACCGAGCGCCTGCATGTTGGTGGCCTGTGGAATAAACTGCGCGCTGTTCGCGGTATCAATGACGGGTAAACCGGCTTCAATATTGAGCGCCAGCCATTGTTGGCTATTGTTCAGTTGCGCTTCGCCGCGAAGGGCTTCAGTCACACGCTGCGCCGTTTCTTCATTGACGACCAGAATGAAGCGCTCGCCCGGATGCTCCAGCCAAAGCAGGGTGTTTTCTCCATCACGCACGGCCTGATTTTCGCTGTCTGGCAGCACGGAAAACAGATTGGCTAGCGCAGCACGAGCCTGAAAACCGGCCACGCCAAGCAGTACACGGCTATCGTCCGGGTTGATCGTGACTTTGGCAAAGACGGCGTACTTTTTCAGTTCGGTCAGTTGAGCATCGCGAACGTTGCGGCGCTCAATCCACGCAAACCCTTCCCCATCACGGAACAAACGCAGGTTGCTCCACATTTTCCCTTTGGCATCGCAGTGGGCGACCAAAAGATGTTGGTGTTCGGTTAATTGCACGACATCTGCCGTTACCTGGCCCTGCAGATAGGTTTCGCTGTCCAGGCCCGT
Source organism: Scandinavium sp. NPDC088450 (assembly GCF_044900545.1). Lineage (NCBI taxonomy): Bacteria > Pseudomonadati > Pseudomonadota > Gammaproteobacteria > Enterobacterales > Enterobacteriaceae > Scandinavium > Scandinavium sp. NPDC088450. The sequence goes on from NZ_JBJDNI010000026.1 coordinate 30,750, forward strand.
GAGGGTGGCAAGCGCCCAGTCATCAAGCGTCATCAGCGTTAATGGCAGGCGTGCAGCAGCCGAGGGTTGGCGTGGTGGAAAAGGTGTAAAAGCCATAGTCGTGTCCCAAATAGCGTAACGCAATATTAATGACTAATGGTAAAAGAGCTATTGCGCATTGCAAGCGCTTTCCGAAGCCCATTTGTGCCATTATTCTGTTTTACGAGGCGCTGCGAAAAATAATGCAATGCCCTGCAATGACTAAGGTTTTTCTCTGAAGGTAAGCCGCATTGCGCAATATTCCTGTAAAGTAAGTGAATAAAACGCGTTAAACTACTCTGTATCGATATTCAGGAAGGACAACATGGACATCAACAATAAAGCCCGAATCCACTGGGCGTGCCGTCGGGGAATGCGTGAGCTGGATATTTCCATCATGCCGTTTTTTGAGTACGAGTACGACACCCTGAGCGACGAGGATAAAAGCCTCTTTATTCGCCTTCTGGAATGTGATGACCCGGATCTGTTCAACTGGCTGATGAACCATGGCGAGCCAGCAGATGTGGAATTACAACGGATGGTCCACCTTATTCAAACACGGAATCGGGAACGTGGTCCTGTGGCAATCTGATTTGCGCGTCTCATGGCGCTCGCAATGGGTTTCTCTGTTACTCCACGGTCTGGTGGCGGCTTTTATATTGCTGATGCCCTGGCCGCTGAGCTACACGCCCTTATGGTTGCTCCTGCTTTCATTGGTGGTTTTCGATTGCGTGCGCAGTCAGCGTCGTATTAATGCTTCGCAGGGGGAGATCAAACTGCTGATGGATTCCCGGCTACGCTGGCAAAATCAGGAGTGGGATTTGCAGGGCACGCCGTGGGTGATGAACAGCGGCATGATGCTGCGCCTGCGCCGGGTTGATGGTCGCAAGAGAACGCACTTGTGGCTGGCGGCAGACAGCATGGATGCCGGGGAGTGGCGGGATTTGCGCCGGACGATTTTACAACAACCGGCGCAGCAGTAGCGGGTCAGGAGAACTGTTCGGCCATTTCGCCAAGGATTTGCTCGCACCAGGTTTGCAGGCGCTCATCGCTCAGGTCGTACTGGTTAGTTTCATCCAGCGCCAGGCCGACAAAAAGCTGACCGTCTGCAATCACCGGTTTCGGGCTGGTGAACTCGTAGCCTTCCGTTGGCCAGTAGCCAACAAACTTCACGGCTTTGGTTGCCAGTTTGTCATGCAGCATTCCCAGCGCATCAAGGAACCATTCGCCATAGCCTAGCTGGTCGCCCATGCCGTACAGCGCAATGATTTTCCCGTCCAGATTGAGGGCATCGAGCTTATCCCAGACCGCTTCCCAGTCTTCCTGGATTTCACCAAAATCCCAGGTCGGAATGCCGAGGATCAGCACATCGTACTGCTCCATCAACTGGGGGGAATAGTCCTTCAGATTGTGTAACGTCACCAGTTCTGTGCCGATAATGTCGCGGATTTTTTCCGCCGCCATTTCGGTGTAACAGGTACTGGAACCGTAAAACAGACCAATTTTCATCGCGAAAACTCTCAGTGCTGACTATGACTTTGCGCTAGTGTATCAGAAAGGTATTACCATAAGGCATAATGAGCCGTACTGCCGCTTCCAGGAGGCTATGTGGACAAGGATCTCGCACAAATCGAACACTTTCTCGATGCGCTTTGGCTTGAGAAAAACCTCGCCGAGAACACGCTCAGCGCCTATCGTCGTGATTTAACGATGCTCGTCGAATGGCTGCATAAGCGCAACCTGGGGGTAGAAACCGTTCAGGGCAGTGATTTGCAGCAGCTGCTCGCAGAGCGTGTCGAAGGGGGCTATAAGGCCACCAGTTCGGCGCGTTTTTTAAGTGCGATGCGTCGTCTGTTTCAGCACCTGTATCGGGAAAAAGTGAGAGCTGACGATCCCTGCGCTCAGCTCGCGTCGCCGAAATTACCGCAACGATTGCCTAAAGATCTCAGTGAAGCGCAGGTCGACAGGCTGCTTCAGGCACCGTTAATTGACAACCCGTTGGAACTCCGCGACAAAGCCATGCTCGAAGTGCTGTATGCTACCGGGCTGCGTGTGACGGAACTGGTTGGCCTGACGATGAGCGATATCAGCCTGCGTCAGGGCGTGGTTCGCGTTATCGGTAAAGGCAATAAAGAGCGCCTGGTCCCGCTCGGTGAAGAGGCCGTGTATTGGCTGGAAAATTACCTTGAGCATGGTCGCCCGTGGTTGCTGAACGGCGTTTCTATTGATGTGCTGTTCCCCAGCCAAAGGGCGCAGCAAATGACGCGACAGACGTTCTGGCATCGTATCAAGCATTACGCCGTGCTGGCAGGCATCGACAGCGATAAGCTGTCACCGCACGTGTTGCGCCATGCGTTCGCCACGCATTTACTCAACCACGGCGCGGATTTGCGCGTGGTGCAGATGTTGCTGGGTCACAGTGACCTTTCAACCACTCAAATTTATACGCACGTCGCCACGGAGCGGCTGCGCCAACTCCATCAACAGCATCACCCACGGGCGTGAGCTGAAATCGGAATCAACAGGAAAGGTTATGAAAAAAGGTTTAGTGATGTTCTCCCTGCTGGCTGCAGCGTTGTCCGGCGTGGCCCATGCTGATGATGCCGCCATTCAACAGTCGCTGGCGAAGCTTGGCGTTCAGAGTACTGAGATTCAGGCTTCTCCGGTCTCGGGGATGAAAACTGTGCTGACCAACAGCGGCGTGCTGTATGTCACCGAAGACGGCAAACATATTATCCAGGGCCCGATGTACGACGTGAGTGGCACCGCACCAGTTAACGTGACCAACAAGCTGCTGATGGGCAAGCTTAACGGCCTGGAAAAAGAGATGATCGTCTACAAAGCCGCGCAGGAAAAACACGTGATTACCGTGTTCACCGACATCACCTGTGGCTACTGCCACAAGCTGCATGAAGAGATGAAAGATTACAACGCGCTGGGGATCACCGTGCGTTATCTGGCGTTCCCGCGTCAGGGTGTGCAAAGCCAGGCCGAGCAGGACATGAAATCCATCTGGTGTGCCAAAGATCGCAACAAAGCCTTTGATGATGCGATGAACGGTAAGGGTGTGCAGGCTGCCAGCTGCGATATCAACATTGCCAACCATTACGCGCTGGGCGTGCAGTTTGGTGTGAACGGCACACCGGCTATTGTCCTTAACGACGGTTATGTCGTGCCGGGCTATCAGGGGCCGCAAGAAATGAAAGCGTTCCTCGACGAGCACAAAAAACAGACCAGCGGTAAGTAAGCGGCGTGAAACAACAGATCCAACTTCGCCGCAGAGAGGTGGATAACTCAGCGGAGCTACCGGCTGAGTTACCGCCCCTGTTACAGCGGTTATACGCCAGTCGTGGCGTGCGTTCTGCTGCCGATCTTGAGCGTAGTGTGAAGGGCATGCTGCCCTGGCAGCAGCTGAACGGTGTCGAAAAAGCTGTCGACATTCTCTACAACGCCTTCCGCGAAGGGCTACGCATCATTGTGGTTGGCGATTTCGATGCTGACGGCGCGACCAGTACAGCACTTAGCGTATTGGGCTTGCGCCAGTTGGGTTGCAGCAACATCTCCTATCTGGTGCCTAACCGTTTCGAAGATGGTTATGGCCTGAGTCCGGAAGTCGTTGATCAGGCTCATGCGCGAGGCGCACAGCTGATCATGACGGTCGACAACGGCATTTCATCTCATGCGGGCGTTGAACGCGCACACGAACTGGGCATCCCGGTGTTGGTCACCGATCATCACCTGCCAGGTGACACGCTGCCAGCGGCTGAAGCCATCATCAACCCGAATCTGCGAGAGTGCGACTTCCCGTCCAAATCCCTTGCGGGTGTGGGCGTGGCGTTTTATCTGATGCTCGCGCTCCGTTCCCACTTGCGCGATCAGGGCTGGTTTGAGGCTCAGGGCATTGCGATCCCGAATCTGGCTGAATTACTGGATTTAGTCGCGCTCGGTACGGTGGCGGACGTCGTGCCGCTGGATGCCAATAATCGCATTCTGACGTGGCAGGGCCTGAGCCGCATTCGTGCTGGAAAGTGCCGTCCGGGCATCAAAGCGCTGCTGGAAGTGTCCAACCGTGATGCGCAGAAACTGGCTGCCAGCGATCTTGGGTTTGCACTCGGCCCGCGTTTGAATGCGGCGGGGCGTCTGGATGATATGTCTGTCGGCGTGGCGCTGCTGCTAAGCGATAATATCGGTGAAGCACGCCAACTGGCCAACGAACTCGACGCGCTGAATCAGACGCGCAAAGAGATTGAGCAGGGCATGCAGGCCGAAGCGCTGACATTGTGTGAGAAGCTTGAACGCAGCAGTGACACGCTGCCGGGCGGCCTGGCGATGTATCATCCCGAGTGGCATCAGGGCGTCGTCGGTATTCTCGCCTCGCGCATCAAAGAGCGTTTTCACCGCCCGGTCATTGCGTTTGCCCCGGCGGGTGATGGCACGCTGAAAGGCTCAGGGCGTTCGATTCAGGGCCTGCATATGCGCGATGCGCTGGAGCGTCTGGACACGCTTTATCCCGGCATGATGATCAAATTCGGCGGCCATGCGATGGCTGCGGGGTTGTCACTGGAAGAAGCGAAGTTCGATGAATTCCAGCAGCGCTTTGGCGATCTGGTCACTGAATGGCTGGACCCGGCGCTGTTGCAGGGTGAAATCGTTTCTGACGGGCCTTTGTCTGCGGCGGAGATGACCATGGACGTGGCGCAAATGCTGCGCGATGCTGGCCCGTGGGGTCAGATGTTCCCGGAACCGCTGTTTGATGGTCGCTTTAAGCTGCTGCAACAGCGGCTGGTGGGCGAACGCCATCTGAAAGTGATGGTAGAACCTGTTGGCGGGGGGCCGCTTCTGGATGGTATTGCGTTCAACGTCGATACCACCTGCTGGCCGGATAACGGCGTCCGCGAAGTGGAACTGGCCTACAAGCTGGACATTAATGAGTTTCGCGGCAACCGCAGCCTGCAAATTATCATTGATAACATCTGGCCGATTTAGCATCAGTAATCGCTATAAAAAAGGGCGGAGATCCGTTAAAATCCCGCTCTTATCACCGCATTTAGACAAGCCCAGAAAAGATAATCGACCATGTTTGAAATTAATCCGGTAAAAAATCGCATTCAGGACCTCACGGAGCGCTCTGACGTTCTTAGGGGGTATCTTTGACTATGATGCCAAGAAAGAGCGTCTGGAAGAAGTAAACGCCGAGCTGGAACAGCCGGACGTCTGGAACGAACCCGAGCGCGCACAGGCGCTGGGCAAAGAACGTTCCTCGCTGGAAGCCATCGTTGAGACGCTGGACCAGATGACTCAGGGTCTGGAAGATGTTTCTGGCCTGCTTGAACTGGCTGTTGAAGCCGACGATGAAGAAACCTTCAACGAAGCCGTGGCTGAACTCGATCAGCTCGAAGTGAAGCTGGAGCAGCTCGAATTCCGCCGTATGTTCTCTGGCGAATACGACAGCGCCGACTGCTATCTCGACATCCAGGCAGGTTCTGGCGGTACTGAAGCGCAAGACTGGGCAAGCATGCTGACGCGTATGTACCTGCGTTGGGCAGAAGCGCGTGGCTTCAAAACCGAAATTATCGAAGAGTCTGAAGGCGAAGTTGCGGGTCTCAAATCCGTCACCATCAAAATCATCGGTGATTACGCCTACGGCTGGCTGCGTACCGAAACAGGCGTTCACCGTCTGGTGCGTAAAAGCCCGTTCGATTCCGGCGGCCGCCGCCATACCTCTTTCAGCTCGGCGTTTGTGTACCCGGAAGTGGAAGACGACATCGATATTGAAATTAACCCGGCGGACCTGCGTATCGACGTATACCGCGCCTCCGGTGCCGGTGGTCAGCACGTTAACCGTACTGAATCCGCTGTGCGTATTACCCACATTCCAACCAATACCGTGACCCAGTGTCAGAACGACCGTTCTCAGCACAAGAACAAAGATCAGGCCATGAAGCAGATGAAAGCGAAGCTTTATGAACTGGAAATGCAAAAGAAAAATGCTGAGAAACAAGCGATGGAAGACAACAAGTCTGACATCGGCTGGGGTAGCCAGATCCGTTCCTACGTGCTGGATGATTCCCGCATCAAAGATCTGCGCACCGGGGTGGAAACCCGCAACACCCAGGCTGTGCTTGACGGCAGTCTGGATCAATTTATCGAAGCAAGTTTGAAAGCAGGGTTATGAGGAACCAAAATGTCTGAACAACAAGCACAAGGCGCTGATGCGGTCGTCGATCTGAATAACGAACTGAAATCTCGCCGTGAAAAGCTCGCTGCACTGCGTGAGCAGGGCATTGCTTTTCCGAATGATTTCCGTCGCGACCACACCTCCGACCGACTGCACGCTGACTTCGACAGCAAAGAAAACGAAGAGCTTGAAGCGCTGAATATTGAAGTGACCGTTGCGGGCCGTATGATGACCCGCCGCATCATGGGTAAGGCGTCCTTCGTGACCCTCCAGGATGTGGGCGGCCGTATTCAGCTCTATGTTGCGCGTGACGATCTGCCAGAAGGCATTTACAACGAGCAGTTCAAAAAGTGGGATCTGGGCGATATTCTCGGCGCGAAAGGTAAGCTGTTCAAAACCAAAACCGGCGAGCTCTCAATCCACTGTACTGAACTGCGTCTGCTGACCAAAGCGCTGCGCCCGCTGCCGGATAAATTCCACGGCCTGCAGGATCAGGAAGCTCGCTATCGCCAGCGTTACTTGGATCTGATCTCCAACGACGAATCCCGTAACACCTTCAAAGTGCGTTCCCAGATCCTGGCGGGCATCCGTCAGTTCATGGTGGGCCGCGACTTTATGGAAGTGGAAACCCCAATGATGCAGGTGATCCCAGGCGGCGCGTCAGCCCGTCCATTCATCACCCATCACAATGCGCTGGATCTCGACATGTACCTGCGTATTGCGCCGGAACTGTACCTGAAGCGTCTGGTGGTTGGCGGCTTCGAACGTGTGTTCGAAATCAACCGTAACTTCCGTAACGAAGGTATTTCCGTACGTCACAACCCAGAGTTCACCATGATGGAACTCTATATGGCGTATGCGGATTACAAAGACCTTATCGAACTGACCGAATCCCTGTTCCGCACCCTGGCGCAGAACATTCTGGGCAAAACCGAAGTGCCTTACGGCGACCAGACGTTTGATTTCGGCAAACCGTTCGAGAAGCTCACCATGCGTGAAGCTATCAAGAAATACCGTCCGGAAACCAACATGGCCGATCTGGACAACTTCGATGCCGCAAAAGCGATTGCTGCTGAAATCGGTATCAAAGTTGAGAAGAGCTGGGGCCTGGGCCGTACCGTAACCGAGATCTTCGAAGAAGTGGCAGAAGCGCATCTGATTCAGCCAACCTTCATCACTGAATATCCGGCTGAAGTGTCTCCGTTGGCTCGTCGTAACGACGTGAACCCGGAAATCACTGACCGCTTTGAATTCTTCATCGGTGGCCGTGAAATCGGTAACGGCTTCAGCGAGCTGAACGATGCAGAAGATCAGGCGCAGCGCTTCCTGGATCAGGTGAATGCGAAAGAAGCCGGTGATGACGAAGCAATGTTCTACGACGAAGACTACGTGACGTCGCTGGAACATGGCCTGCCGCCAACTGCGGGTCTGGGTATCGGTATCGACCGTATGGTGATGCTGTTCACCAACAGCCACACCATCCGTGATGTGATCCTGTTCCCGGCGATGCGTCCGGTTAAATAAGGTCTATTAAGCCAGGGCATTATTGTCCTGCTTTGAAAGCCCGGTTAGCTTTTTGCGCCGGGCTTTTTTATTTGGCCGCATTCAGACCCCAAGGGATCTCCTATTCCGTCGAGATAACGCACAGGGATATTGGCAACCGGGCAAGGGCTGCTATCATAGACATCCCGAATTCCGCTTACCGAGGAGTTGTTTTGCCAGCAGGACGCCTGAACATTCATCCTTTTCGCCTGATCGTCTGCCTTATTGTAGGCCTGATGCTGGCTGGCTGTTCCAGTAACTCATCAGACTCTGGCTCAACCTACACCGTGAAGCGAGGCGACACGCTGTACGCGATTTCACGCAAAACAGGGACCAGCGTAAGGGACCTGGCACGACTCAATGGCATTTCACCGCCGTACACCATTGAAGTGGGTCAGCGACTGAAAACCAATGGCAGTTCAGGCGGCAGCAAAAAATCCTCCGGCAAGAGCAACACCCGCACGGCGAAAGTCACGCCGTCTTCAGCCGTACCACAATCTTCCTGGCCGCCAGTTGGGCAGCGCTGCTGGCGTTGGCCGACCAGCGGCAAAGTCGTGTTACCGTATTCCACAGCCGATGGCGGCAATAAAGGGATAGACATTGCCGGTTCGCGTGGGCAGCCTGTTTATGCGTCCGGCGCGGGGAAAGTGGTGTATGTCGGCAACCAGCTTCGCGGTTATGGCAATTTGATCATGATTAAGCACAGCGAAGACTACATCACCGCTTACGCGCATAACGACAAGATGCTGGTCAACAATGGTCAGTCAGTGAAAATCGGCCAGCAGATTGCCACCATGGGCAGCTCGGATACCGATTCCGTGAAACTGCACTTCCAGATTCGTTATCGCGCAACGGCTATCGATCCGCTTCGCTATCTGCCGCCGCAAGGCAGTAAGCCTAAGTGTTAAAAGGCGTTTTTTTCGCCAGTCAGCAAGCCTAAGGCTTGCCAGAGAGGGTGTTAGGTTTATAATGCCCTCTCACGTCTTTGCGGGCGTAGTTCAATGGTAGAACGGCAGCTTCCCAAGCTGCATACGAGGGTTCGATTCCCTTCGCCCGCTCCAGATCTCTCCCCTTGTGGCAAAGTTTCGTTAAAACTCATTTTGCTATCAACAACTTACATAACATAAGTTGTCGTGATCGTTCTACCATTGAACTACGATCTACCAATGGGAGTTACATTGTTAGTTGTCACGGATAGTTACACGGAAATGAGAGTATAATTATTCGTCGGCGGCAGTTCCAACCTCACACCGCGATAGCACAACGTGAAGGCAAAGCCTGATCCGGGCATTGATTCTCATGACCTTACAGTGAAGCGCATTTTTTGCCGATGCTCCCACATGCCATACGTCGAGATGACGTTGTAGGGAATAAACAGGTTTTATGGTGGTGTTCGTACCTGCACACGAAATGCAGGCTCTGCCAGCGGTTCGGCCTCGCTCCTTCGGGTACATGGTCATCCTGATAAACTTCACTGTCTGACATAACCCCTGATGATGTCGCCTAACGGCTCCGCGCGTTGTCTTACCACCAACGGGCTTATTGGCTTCTATCGCCTTGATTTAAGTATGGTATCATGTGAGGAAAATCTTAAAAGAAGGGTGGTTTATGGGCTGGTCTTCGTTGGTTAGGATAACCATTGGCACATTTCTGTTAGCTGGGTTGTCGTTTTCTGCATACGCGAAGAATTGCAAGAAAGGTATACCGTGTGGTAATTCGTGTATTGCGGCATGGAAAACATGTGGAGGTAGTTCGCGCTCATCTTCGACTTATCAACATTACTCTTATCCGTCATCTTCTCTTCATAGTTCATTCCCCAAATCCTCCTCGGGTTCTCCATCAGCAAAGATTGCCGAAAAAAACGCAGCTTCAACTGCGAAAACTTATCTATGTCAGTATTCGATAGCAACAATAAAGAATGGCAGAATAGGAGATTTACGTGTGCTGGGAAGTGCTGAAGTAACGTTGTATGTTGATAGCTTCAAAGCTAACCGTTTAAACGGTATATACTTGCTTTCGCCAAAGTTGAAACCTGACGGTAAGTTGATGACAGCAGATGATAAAAGCAAAGTGTACGCTTATGATTCGTGGCTGAATAACTTTGCAATCAGTGATCGAGTTGCAAGGACTACTGAGCAATGGGATCATTGCCGTCAAAAATGAATGTTAGGGGGCAACATGGGAAGTGAGCTGATTTCTGGTTTAGTTGGTGCCTTGATAGGGGGATTGTTCACCCTGTGGGGTACTCTAATCGATGGACGTAGGCAAGACAGAGCTTCAGTTAATGAAGCAAAGGATAAGCAAAAGGGTGTCTTGATTGGAATAAAAGCAGAAGTCGAAACGCTTCTGGAACTTTATAAAGCCAGAATTTGCGATTCTCTTGAAAGTTATGAAGGTGGTAAACCTTTTGAAAGCATCTTTCCGTTAACTCAAAATTATTTCTCATTCTATGAAAGCAACTCTTTCGCGTTAACTTCTGTTAATGAAGAGACAATGAAGTCAATTGTTATTTGTTATGGTTCAGCAAGGAGTCTGGTTGATACTTTCAGGATGAATAATCAGGTTTTAGAGGATTTAGCTAAACTTCAAACCATATTTCATGAAACGCAGAAAGATATCCATCGTTTTAACTTGGAACAGACTTACCATATTGCCACTCAATATGGCGAAGGTTTGAAGCAGATTCATGGCGAGGTTATGTCACGTATAGCCATCTGTTTAGATAAAATTAATGTTAATTTGGATGAACTGGAAAAGCCTGAGCAGGTAACGCGGTTGAAAACTGTTCTTAGGGCTTTAGCTTTTATAAAGTGAACTTGTTAAAATTAGGGGCAATATGTCTGGTATGTTGGCAAGTACAGCGGCGGCTGTAGGTATCATTGACAAAGCTGTAGGTATTGCAAAGAAGCTCGCTGATGATGGTGGTGAACTTGATAAAGCAACGCTCAAACTGGAGCTTGCGAACCTCATGTCAGAGCTGGCCAGTGTTAAGATGGAAGTGATCACTACGCAGGCTTTACTATTTCAAGCGGAGCAAAAAAATATACTGCTTGAAGAGCAGTTAAAGGATAAGCACGCTTTTAAGTTCGACAGTGGACTTTACTGGAAAGAAGGAGATAAAACCCCCTTTTGCCCTGCATGTAAAGAAAAGGATGCAAAATTCATACATTTGCATTACTTTGTTGGAGGCGTTAGTTACAGTGCTGGTTGGTACTGTAAGGTTTGCCGTAACGAATTTGAAGCATAGGGGATTTAGAATGGCTGGTCACAAGACAGTAAATATTAGATATAATTTCAAGGGCAAGCCTGCTGAATCAGCGTATCAATTTGATGGGTTTGATTTGATCAACAGTGTTTTAGCTCACCTTGTCACCTTACATGTTGAACCCACTCTTATTCCTGCTCAAGAACGCATGGAAAATGGCGGAATAAGAAACACTCAAGAAGATATTAACCTCATTGAACATGGTGTTGATGATGTGTACTTCTTTGACGAACTTACCAATAAGTGGGAAGAGATTCCTGCGAAATGGTTGGTCAAAGCGTGAGGGGGCTGGTTTCTTGGTGGTTGGCGGCCCAGCCACTTGGTTACCAGGCCAATCTACTTCGTACAGATCGTGTTTATAATCCAGTCTTTCTCATGTTGTGTAAGTTCCAGCTTGTTAATTCGTGTCAGGAAGGTATTGATTACCTGAATGTCGGAATCAGTGATCCGTTTTAATAGGTCGGAGGGAATTCCCTTGCTAACTATCGCTTTGCGGTGGCTCTCATAGTTCTTGTTGCTCATCACTTCCCCTTAACCTTGCTTGCCGCTTCATCAAATAGTCCGTTAAACGCCTCTTCAGTCGGCATCAATTGAATCTCTGCTGTAACGTTGTACCTTACTCTTTCCACCTGCCCCGAATTCCAATCGTGCTCAGGTAAGTGAGACAAACGAGAAGCTTCACTGTCCATTAACTCTACAGCTTCGTTGAACCAATCACGAGCGGCTATCAGTGCAGCAATCACTGTTGCTCGATCTACCTCAGAAGACGGAAGGCTAAACTTACCAAGATTATATTCAACATCCGGCAGAGTCTGCTTTACTGCCGATACCATTCCTTCATTCATCAGCTTGTGAAAATCTAAGCGAGGGGGCATCTCAGCTCCTTAAGTGCTTCTGTTTATTAATTGAACGTTCAATATGATCAGCTAAATATTTATAAAATACTCGTCCAAGCCAATCCCGTTTTTACTCTTCTGAATCCTCAGTGTCGAATGTTTTTGCATACGGGCAACTCTGGGCGCTCATAACGTAAGTGAACAGATAATTGCTGTTCTGATATGTGCAAAGCGTTTTCCCGTTCTCCGTCTGTTCCTCCTGTGGGTTGGTCATCGTAATTTGTCCGGCAGTAGCGCCATCGTCAGCACAAGTAAGCGTTTCATGCGCATGTGCCTCTCTTAATTCCCGTTGAATACTTCGTTCTCAAAGCGTCCACTTTGGCCTGTGTGGTCCCCAGGTAGGCGCGTGTGTGTTCCGTTGAGCGATGGCCAATAACCTCATGGTCTTCGCCGCGGGCGTGAGCGGTAGCCGCCACTGTCTTACGTGACAAGTGCATACTGATCACTGCGTGGAGTTTTGAACGGCTGATCGGCTTACCCTTGCTGTCTCCGCCAACTCCACTTTTAACGCTTCCTTGGTCTTGTCCAGGGTGATGCGGAGCACTTTGCTACCGATATTCAGTTCATCGCATCCGCTGCAGCATAATGGGTCATCGCTGCCTTATGGTCAGCCATTGACCGCTTACATCCAGAACAGCAAAGATGCAATAACATAGTGAATCTTCCCGGTTGTTTTTGGCGTATCGAAAAGTCAAATGACTGATGCTACTGCTGCGAACTATGGGGGGAGGGAAGCCCGGCCATCATAGCCGGGGAGTGATGCTTATACGCGACCTTTTTTCAGCGTCGCGACAGCGAAAATCACCAGGGTATTGATTATCACTGACGTTGCGAGAACGGCGAACATGAACAAATCATTCCAGTCCTGCTCTGTAATAAAACCAATCCGATCGCTGAAACGATCGAACAGATAGACCTCAGGGAGGAGAAGGTAAAATGCCGAAAAAATTAGGAGAAATGACAGGAACTGAATGAGCCATAACCCTGCTTGCTTCGCTGGAGTCATCGTTAATACACCTGAATAGTGCCGTAAGCAGTAAGAGAAGCGGACACCTTTATTGTTGGGGTCCTCATTAGCGCTTCCCTTAGCACAGCAAAATGAGAACGAGAAGGTAGGGTAATGCAGCCATTACTAATTCCTGCATATCCAGCCGGGTGAAGCCTAAAATTGCCCCTTTCTACCTGTTCAATAAAAGTGTGATCGTCGATATTGCCGTCCACGCGGTACAGAGCAAACCATATTGAGTGATCTGACCCAGTGTACTCCGTGGCGAAAACGTCTTTTACGCGGGTGCTGAAGCTTCGGGGTCGGTCAACAATGTAATACTTTCCTGGTGGCAATGGGCCAATATTCTTGACTGCGACAGAATCAGGATTATTTCGATGTTGCCCTGTATTACCTGAATAGGCGGGAAAAAAACCGATACCCGGACAACTCAGGTTAGACAAAGCGTTGCCGTTCAGTCGAAAGGTACACTGGATCATCGTTCGTTCCATGCATCAGTGAACAGGATATTCCCATCGCAGTGCTTCCAGGTGATTTTCTCATAGCGCAGGGAGACCCCTTCAAGATGGTTGTGTTTCTCGGTGCCGACATTTTTACAGTTATGCATAACGGGACATACGGAAACTACCTTGACGTTCTCCAGAAGCATATTGAAGTACTCAACTTCCTGCCCGGCATCATTGATTCGATACCATTTGAACTCGGCACTTTTCAGTGTCTGGCCCTTTGCTACAGCTTTGTAAAGATATGGGCTGGAAGCATCAAATTCCTTCTCGAAGGTTAACGCGCTATGTACGCGAGTACCTGTAATTTTACCCGTCATATTGTCAGTGGGCAGATGCAGGCCATGAGCGAAACTCTGTACCTCAATACTTCCCTCTCGGTCCGTGACATCAACAGAGCCTTTGATATCCGCGCCGCCATCGTCTTTGAGCCATAAATAAGCCGGAATAGCCATAAACTACAATCTCCATTTGAGTTGAATTGGCATGATTTTAATGTGGTTATTTTGCGCTGTATACAGGTTAATCAACGGAATGGAATACCAGGCCGGATGTATAATAAAATATGATAAAACAATGTATTAATAAGTAATTGGCGATGCGGTTTATTGTTTTACAAGAGATAAGTACGGAGACGGATTACATTTTGTTATACCGCGCAGTATCTGTATAGCCAGAATGTACAAGGAGCTTGCACACGGTTCATGGCTCAATTCTGTGGGTACATCCCGTAACATCGAGCTGTATGAGGAAGAAATTCTGGGTCGACTTGATGCGCTGCAGGTGTGGAACGAACTTCACGTACTGACTGGCGGTCCAGCCCTCGGCGCTGAAGTGGGTGGTGTCGATCATCATTACGGTAATGCTCCTATCGCCTTCCTTTAGACGTCGGACCCTCGTGTAGCTTATTGGTCTACCCTCCTATTTAGTTATCCCTGATCTGTTATAGATCGGGGATATTTAATCTTTACCTCTCCACTGACAATAAGAACAGCCGCTCAGTTTAGTCTATGTTTAAAAAGAGAATCACAGGATCGGATTCGGTCTGCGTTATCAAACCTCTCTGGCGCGCAAAGAGAAAATTCGGACAGAACTATGGCAATGATGCGTTTCACCCGGCTTTTGAATCGGTCTGGCTTAACACTGGTCTCTTTAGCGAAAAAGGCGGCGATTGGCCTGGTGGTGGTGGTGATTGTCTTTTTTATTGGCCGGATCTACGAGTCTCAGCGCGGTCCTGCTTTGCACCGTTGGCATACCTGGACGGCGAATGAAATGACCGCCGACGAGATTGATCACGCCACGTTTGCCGAATACCAGACGCGGGAAGCGGCGATTTTCCGCGATATGAAAAGCAACATTACCGACACACTGAGCGACGATGAGAAAACGGCGATTAACCGTTTTTACGCGCAGAGCCTGGTCTATCCGGATAAGTTCCAGCCCGACTGGAATCGCTCCTTTGTTCTGCTACCGCAGGGTAAACCGCGCGGTGCAGTTGTGCTGCTCCACGGCCTGACGGATTCACCTTACAGCGTCCATTATCTGGCGCAACGCTATCAACAACAGGGATTTATCGCCGTCGCGCCGAGGCTACCTGGGCACGGCACAGCGCCCGGTGCGCTCACTGCTGTTGATCGCGAGGAGTGGATTGCGGCCACGCGTCTGGCGGTGCGTGAAGCAACGCGGCTCGCTGGGTCAGATTTACCGTTGCACCTGGTTGGTTACTCCAACGGTGGAGCGCTGGCGCTGAAATATGCCCTCGATAGCCTGGAGGATAAATCACTGCGCCGACCGCAACAGATTATTTTGCTGTCACCGATGATTGGCGTCACCGCGTTTGCCCGTTTTGCCGGGCTGGCCGGTTTGCCTTCGATATTCCCGGCTTTTGCCCGCGCGGCGTGGCTGAACATCGTTCCTGAATTTAATCCTTATAAATACAATTCGTTTCCGGTGAAGGCGGCAAGGCAGTCATGGCTGCTCTCTCAGGCTTTGCAGCAGCAAATTGTGAAAGAAGCGCAAAGTCATCGGCTGGCGGAATTAGCACCGGTTTTAACTTTTCAGTCGGTGATGGACTCAACGGTCAGCACCCGGGCGGTGGTGGAGTCGCTGTATCGTTATCTGCCGGATAACGGCAGTGAACTGGTGATTTTTGATATCAATCAGGCAGCAAATTTACGCGCGCTATTTCGCCCGTCGCTCTATTCAGCCGTTAACACGCTATTGCCGCCTGCGCCGAGACCTTACGGTACGACGGTGATTACCAACGCAGCTCCCGATACTTATGAAACAGTAGCCCGTACGACGCTTGCCGGAACGCAAACGGAAACCGTCACGCCGCTGCATATTGCCTGGCCGCAGGATATGTATTCGCTGTCGCACGTGGCGGTGCCGTTCCCGCTGACCGACTCGCTCTACGGTCGGGAACCGGCGGAGAAAAATCTCTATGGGATTAGCATCGGGACGATCTCTTTACGTGGGGAAACCTCAACGTTGAGCGTTGGGCTGGATACGCTGATGCGCGTCACCTCCAACCCGTTTTTCCCGTGGATGATGGTGAGAATTAACCGTCATATCGCCTGTAGCGAGCAGACCGATGTCGCTGCCTGCCTTCGTCCGGAGGCCGCGGCTTCAGAATAGCATCACGTGCATAATGCTGATGAAGCCCCTCTATTCATCCATCATGGCGGTCAGAAAGGATAATTCGCCCAACCGGGGGTAGAAAATTTGCAAAGCCTGTTTTTTGTTCCCAAACTGAATTACCACCGGGCGGTTTTCTTTAAGGGTAAACGATGCGACGTTGTCTGCAGGTAGTATGGGGAACGCTGTTTACTTTTGCCTTTTCGGTACAGGCTGATACCAACATCTATGGCGAGCAGCGCATCAGCGGCTGGTGGGATTGGTTCAAAGACGATGTCTCACAGACCTGGAATCAGCCGCAACACTACGATTTATACCTGCCTTTTCTCAGTTGGCATGCCCGTTTTATGTACGATAAAGAAAAAACCGACAAGTACAATGAGATGCCCTGGGGCGGTGGCTTTGGCGTGTCCCGGTATAACGAAGAGGGCAACTGGAGCTCGCTTTACGCCATGATGTTTAAGGATTCGCACAACGAGTGGCAGCCGATTGTCGGCTACGGCTGGGAGAAGGGGTGGTATCTTGATAGCCAGCAGGATTTTCGTCTTGGCCTTGGTGTTACCGCCGGGATCACCGCCCGCAAGGACTTCGCTAATTACGTGCCGCTACCGATTATTTTGCCGCTCTTTTCCGCCAGTTATCGCCGTCTGAGCGTACAGTTCACCTACATTCCCGGTACCTATAACAACGGCAACGTGCTGTTTGCCTGGCTGCGCTACGGTTTTTAAACACCCAGGCAATCCCACCCAAAATCGCCTGGCTGCACTCAAAGGGTGATCACCTTTTTCACCACTGAATTGGACAACGCCAGCATTGAAATGAGCACTGAGGTGATAAATGTCAGGACTATCAGCATTAATTTAGTGCCCAGCGAGGTAACGGGAATAAACGCGGTGAGCAGGTGAAAAACGGAGTAGTGAAGAATATAGACGCCAGTCATCGTTTTGCTGAGGGTGGCGAGAACAGTCTCTTTAAACTCGCTGTTTTTACGAAACTGCACGCCGTTGGCCGCAATTACCAGCGCCACGACGAGAATGTAAATTTGTGAACCGGTAAGAATGAACGCATTTCTGTCAGCCTTGAACAGCGCGAAAAAGAAATGGCGCTCGTAAAACCAGGTGAAAAGGTAAATAAACGGGATGGCGATCATCGCCCCTTTGACGACTTTTTCCCGCGTCAGCCAGTTGGCGACCATGGGATCGCTGAACAACTGGCCGGTCAGATAAAACAGCACCCACGTCCATAAACGGTACTGCGGCGGCAGGCTCAGAGCATTAACCGCAGGATACAGGGCGGAGAGCAGATCATAGCTATACGAGAGCAGCAGCAGGGCGAAAACGACGCCAAAAAACAGGGAACGTCTCTGACAAAGCCATTCGATAATGGGGTGGAAGGTGTAAATCACAATAAACGTAAACACAAACCACGGCTGAATAAGATAGCCACGCTGGTACGGCTCCCAGAGATAATACACCGTCATCCAGAACAGAAAGACGATAACCACGTTTTTGATTTTGCCCATTTGCCATTGCGAATCGTGGCGAGACTGCGAGTCCAGATAGCCTGCCACCACAAAAAACAGCGGTGTCGCGATGGTTGAAATAAACGTTAAAAACCCGAGAATCCAGTGATAGTCGTAATCATAGCGATCCCAGGTGTTGTAAATAGTGAAAAAGGTCACCGCCGTCATACATCCCAGCGTTTTAATGATATTTAACCCGGTACTGTTCATGGCTGTGCCTTCACATCCTTATTGTGGAAACAGGCATAAATCACCGGCAGAACCAGCAGCGTCAAAATAGTGGCAAACCCCAGGCCAAACATAATCACCACCGCCATGCTCTGGAAGAAGACATCCAGTAAGAGCGGCGCCAGGCCGAGCACGGTAGTAAAGGCCGTCAGCAGAATAGGGCGCAGACGCGACGTGGCGGCATAAATAATCGCCTCTTGCTGTCCTTTTTCCTGCTTCTGCTGTTCAATCTCTTCAACCAGCACGATGCCGTTACGGATCAGCATCCCACTCAGGCTGAGCAACCCAATTAACGCCATAAAGCCGAAAGGTATGCCGGTGATCAAAAAGCCCGGTGTGACGCCAATCAGCGCCAGCGGAACGGTCAGCCAGATAGCGATCGCGTTTTTCAGCGAGCTGAACATCAGCACGGTGATAATAAACATCACCAGGTAGCCGAGCGGCAGGGTAGTGAACAGCCCCTGCTGCGCCTCTTTGGAATTCTCCGCATCGCCACCCCACTCAATGCTGTAACCGTGCGGCAGGACGAGGGCATCAATCTGTGGCTTCACGCGGGCCAGAATATCGCCAGAAGTCTGGTTACTTAGCGGGTTGGGATCGGTTTGTACTGTCAGCACCCGGCTGCGGTCGCGGCGCAGGATCAGCGGATCTTCCCACTCAAGATTAAAGCTGCTGACCACGTTGCTGAGCGGAATATACTGCTGGCGACTTTGGCTCCAGACCAGCACGTTATTCAGGTGATTAGCGTCCTGGCGCTCGGCGGCAGGAGGGCGGACGATAACCGGCAGCAAATCAGCCCCTTCCCGGTACAAGCCCGCGCGGGCACCGGAGAAATTCATCTCCAGCGCGTTGTCTACATCCTGTTTATCGACTCCCAGTTCGCGGCCCAGAGCTGCGGAATACTGCGGGCGAATCACTTTGCTGCGGTTTTGCCAGTCGTTACGCACTCCGTCGGTGGCCGGGTCTGCGGAGAAAATAGCGCTGACCTGGCTGGCGAGCAGTCGCAGGCGGTCAGGGTCCGGACCTTTAATCCGCACCTCAATGGCGCTATCGCCGGAGGGCCCGAACATCACGCGTTTGGTACTGGCGTTCACTTGTGGGTAGTTGCGTGCGATATAGCTATCAACATGCTGCGTCAGCGCGTTAATACTGCGCTGATCGTCCATTCGCACCATGATTTGTGCGTAGTTGCTGTACTGCCGCTGTCCGCTGTAGGTCAGGATAAACCGCATGCTGCCCTGACCCACGGTTGCCACGGTGGTGACCACACCGGGCTGGCCGTTAATGGCGGTCTCAATATCGCTGGTCATCTTTTCGGTGGTGGCAATATCGGTCCCGTAGGGGAGCCAAAGATCAACAAAGAAAATAGGCGTGTTTGACGAGGGGAAAAAGTTTTGCCGTACCGAGCCGAATCCCCAAATGGCAGCGGCTAATAGCGCCACCATGATGGTTAACGTAAGGGTTTTACGCAGCAGCAATCCCTGCAAAGCCCGCTGATACAGACGGTAAAATCGCCCGCCGTACGGATCGGTCTCCACCTCTTTTACCGGCTGCGATTGGCCTTTAAAAAGCCACCACTTAATCAGCACTGGGGTGATAGTCAGCGCGGAGAACCAGCTCAGCATCAGTGAAATCAACAGCACCTGGAACAACGATTTACAGTATTCCCCGGTGGAGTCCTGCGACAGGCCAATCGGCGCAAAGGCGAGAATCGCAATCACCGTTGCCCCAAGCAGCGGGAGTGCCGAGCGGCGGATCACGTAATTGATGGCCGTGAGCAGCGTTGATCCCTGCTGGCGGGCAATGAGCACCCCTTCAACGATGACGATGGCGTTATCGACCAGCATGCTGAGGGCGATAATCAGCGCGCCCAGCGAAATACGCTGTAGCTCAATGCCCCACAGATACATGATAAGCAGCGTGCCGAGCACGTTGAGCGCCAGTGACAGAGCGATAATGATGCCGCTGCGCACGCCCATAAAAATCAGCAGGACGCCAACGACAATCGCCAGCGCCATCAGGAAGTTAGTGATAAAGCCGTTGACCGAGTGGGCGACTTCAGCCGCTTGATCGTAGAACAAGTCGATGTGGATCCCGGCCGGTTTTTCTGCTGACATCTGTTCCAGTTTGCTTTCCAGCGCTCGGCCAACGTCAATCACGTTAACCCCGGGAATAAAAGAGACGCCCATGGTCACCGCCTGGCGGCCGTTAGCGTGATAAATGCTGGAAGGGGATTCGCTAAGCCCGCGCGAGAGCGTGGCAATATCGCGCAGTCGCGTCGCTGAGCCTGAGCCGTGAGGGCTGATTAACAAATCGCCCAGCTCGTCGATATTCTCGAACTCCCCGGTTGGATGCAGGCGGATCGACTCGCTGCCGGATTTAATCTCTCCGGCGTTAGACACCACGTTCAAACGACTGAGGATCGCCGCCAGTTGGTTAAGCGTAATGCCGCGGGCAGCCATTTTCGCCAGCGAGATATCAATGTTGATTTGCTGGGGGATTGCGCCGCCGATAGCAACCTTGCCGACGCCGGGAACGAGGACCAGTTCGCGACGGAGCTGCTCGGCATAGCGAACCAGCTCAGGGTTGGTGAAGCTGTCGCCGGAGAGAGCAAAGAAGAAACCGAAGACATCGCCAAAATCGTCATTCACAAAGGGGGAAGCCACGCCGGGGGGAAACTGCCGGGAGGCGTCTCCTACCCGGCGGCGCAGTTCATCCCAGATTTGCGGCAGCTCGCTGGAGTGATAGTGCGAGGCGATATTCACGGTGATTTGCGACAGGCCGTTGGAAGAGATCGAACTGACGTTGTCGAGGTACGGCAGTTGTTGCAGCGCATTCTCCAACGGCAGGGTGACTTCCTCTTCGACCTGCTGAGCCGAGGCACCAGGATAATGGGTTATCACCACGGCGGTTTTGATGGTGAACGCCGGGTCCTCCAGGCGGCCAATATTCAGCAGGGCGAAGACACCCCCGAGGCCCAGCAGCAAAATGGTCAGCCAGACGCGAATCGGGTTGTTAATGAACTGGCGGGAGATATCCATTACAAACCTCGTTCACGCGTCCAGATTCGAACCGGCTGTTGCGCATGCAGTTCGCTGACGCCTGCCGCCACCACTCGCTCACCGACGCTGAGCCCTTCGGTGATCACCACCCCCTGGGAAGTGACCTGGCCGACGCTGACTTTTCTGTCTTCCAGCTGTAGCTTGTCGCCCTGGCCTTGTACCACCCAGACGTGAGGTTCGTTGCGCTGGTGATTATCCGGGTTAAACACCGCTTCGACCGGTACCACGACAGCATTTTTACCCGCGCTGGCGGGCAGGTTACCAAGGTTTACGGTGACGGTTCCGCTTACGCCGCCCACTGAGGGGAAATCTGCCGGACGCGGCATGGTGAGGATGATTTGCCAGGTGAGCGTGCTGCTGTCGCTGCTGCCGGTGTGCTCTTTATATTCGGCGGTAAACTCGCGGTCCGGCATGGAGTTGATTTTGACGACCGGCCGATACTCTGCGTTGCGAATATCCAGAGCGGTAAAGAGATTTTCCGGCACGCTGAATACCACATCGAGCAAGTCGGTTCTTGTCAGGGTCACTATCGGCTGCCCGGCTGCGACAACCTGGTGGTTACGTATCGGAACACTGGCGGCAACGCCGCTAAACGGGGCGTTCAGGGTCATTTGCGACAGCTCTTCGCGGGCGATTTTCAGCGCGGCGTTGGCAGAGTCGCGGCTGGCCCGCTGGATATCCATTTCCGCTTTTGAAATGGCCTGGCGGCCAGCCAGCGTCTGGAAGCGATCAAATTGCCGTTGGGCGAGGGTGGCGGCGGTCTGCCGTTCGTTTACCCGCTGCTGTGCTTCGCGGGCGTTGAGCCGCGCCAGAGCCTGGCCTTGAGTGACATTGGCACCCTGACGCACATCAAGAGACTCTATCTGGCCGCTGCGTTTGAACGATAAATCGGTGGAGTCCCCGGACTCAATACGGGCGGGGAACACGCGCTGCTGTGAATCACCGATGGCCATGACCTCCGCGACTTTCACCATCCGCGGTAGCGGGGTGACTTGCGGCGCTTTCTGATCACAAGCCGTTGTTATAAATATAATAAGCGGAATGAGAGAAAAACAACGATTCACTATATTCCCCTCGACATTGAAGGTGATTTCCCCGTAATACTTAACGTTGCCTGTATGTGGATTGTGTTAGTTCACCCTGGTCACCTGGCAGAATAAGTAGCCGGGTTTTTGCTCACTTGTCGCCTGCCTGTCACTCGAATGGCTTAGTGTATGATTTACATATTATTCACAATTACACTCGCCATTTTTATTTCCCGAGCGCGGTGACAACAAAATAGGTAAATAACCCGGAAGCTGTACAGGCGATTATTGCCAGGGCAACAAACAGGCTCAGGCGTAACAGACTGTAGCCAAACATGGCGCCTCCTCTGGAATCAACCTTGTGCTAAGTAAATTTTTTATCTACCTAATTATTGAGTGGTTTTAGAGGGCATTCAGACCTCTGATAATCAGCATAGCCGTAGAAAAACGGAAAGGTTAAAAAGAGTAAAATTTGCGGTAATACTGACGAATTCGCCTGTTTTTTAGTCATATTGTCTGGGTTTTGCTAAGTCTGCGGCATTTTTCAATATATTAATTGGCGTCTTAATGGTGTTGATCGTGGTGTGCTACGTTTAAGTAGACTTAATTGTCTATCCTATTTGTTCTTGAGATTGCTTCCTCAGCGCCATTGTTTGCGCCGTTTTTACCCTCTTTTTTTACAGGTAATGAAAGGATTGTCTCTATGTACAAAAATATTCTCGTCCCGGTTGATGTCTTTGAAATCGGGCTTGCGGACAAGGCCTTGTCCCATGCTCAATTCCTGGCGCAAAGCTCCTCCGGACAAATTCATCTGCTCCACGTGATCCCCTCTTTTTCCCCCGTTCTGACGCGCGGCTTTATTTCCGACGCAAGGAAAATGGAAGACTATCTAATTAATACTGCTAAGGAAAAACTGGCTGAGCTTATTAAAAAACTCTCGCTGGTGGACAGCGATATTCAGATTCATGTTCGTAGCGGCACCGTTCGCGATGAGGTGATTAAACTGGCCGACGAACTGAAAGCGGATGTGGTGATCATCGGTTCACGCAATCCCACTATTCAGACGCATCTGTTGGGTTCGGAGGCGGCGAGTATCGTTCGTTATGCTCACGTTCCGGTTTTGGTGGTGCGTTAAGGGCGGCCTGAGGCTGGCCTTATTTCCGTTACAGGAGTGAGGAGATCACTATGAGTACAGAAAAACCGGGTGGCCCGTTCTATCAGCTCTCCGTAGAAGAAACCCTGACCAGTACCAACAGCACTCCCGACGGGATTAGCAGCGCTGAGGCGACGGCGCGCTTGCAGCAGTACGGAGAAAATGCGCTGCCGCAAAAAGCGGGAAAACCGGCGTGGCTTCGTTTTCTGGCGCATTTTAACGATGTCCTGATCTACGTCCTGTTGGCAGCGGCGGTGCTGACGGCGGTGATGGGCCACTGGGTTGATACCCTGGTTATCCTCGGTGTGGCGGTGATCAACGCACTGATTGGTCATATTCAGGAAAGTAACGCCGAAAAATCGCTCCAGAGCATTCGTAATATGCTCTCCAGCGAAGCGGTGGTGATTCGTCAGGGCAATCACGAAACGATCCCGACCACCGCTCTGGTTCCCGGCGATATTGTGGTTATCCGCGCGGGCGATCGAATACCTGCCGACCTGCGTGTTATCGAAGCGCATAACCTGCGGGTAGAAGAAGCGATTCTGACCGGTGAGTCGACGGTGGTGGAGAAAAACACCGAAGCGCTCAGCGGTGACTTGCCGCTTGGCGATCGGACTAACTTGCTGTTTTCCGGTACTACAGTGAGTTCCGGTGGCGGGAAAGGTCTGGTCGTGGCGACCGGCGGCGAGACCGAGCTGGGTCATATCAACCAGATGATGTCGGATATTGAAAAGCACCGTACGCCGTTGCTGGTGCAGATGGATAAGCTTGGCAAAGCCATCTTCATTATCATCCTGGCGATGATGGCCGCGCTGTTTGTCTTCAGCGTGCTGTTCCGCGATATGCCGGTTTCTGAACTGATGCTGTCGCTGATTAGCCTGGCGGTGGCGTCGGTGCCGGAAGGGTTGCCAGCGATTATCTCGATTATCCTCTCGCTTGGCGTGCAAACCATGGCCCGGCAGAAGGCGATTATCCGCAAGCTGCCGACTGTCGAAACCCTCGGGGCGATGACGGTGATTTGCTCGGATAAAACCGGGACGCTGACCATGAACGAGATGACGGTTAAGGCCGTTATCACCGCCGACAAAGTCTATCGGGTAGAAGGCGACAGCTACGAGCCGGTGGGGAATATTCATCCGATCGATGAGCCGGACCCGATAACCGTGGCCCCTGGCACGCTGATGGAGCGCTACCTGCGCACCATCGATTTGTGTAACGACAGCCAGTTAATCAAAGATGAAAATGGGCTGTGGAAAATTACCGGCGGCCCGACCGAAGGCGCGCTGAAGGTGCTGGCGGCGAAAGTCCCGCTTCCGGCGGTCACGACCGAGCTGCGCAGTAAAATTCCTTTTGATTCGCAATACAAATACATGTCGACGCTGTACCGCATCGGCAACGAAGAGACGATTTTTATTACCGGCGCGCCCGATGTGCTGTTCCGCCTGTGCCAGCATCAGCAAACCGACCATGGGCTGGAGCCGCTCAACCAGCCGTACTGGGAAGCGAAAATCGAAGAGTACGCGCGGGAAGGGTTACGTATGGTGGCGGCAGCCTGGAAACCGGCCGCTGAAGGGCAAACGGAACTTACTCATCAGGATTTGCAGCAGGGCGTCATTCTGCTGGGGATCGCCGGGATGATGGACCCGCCGCGACCGGAGGCGATTACCGCGATCGGCGACTGCCTGCAGGCGGGGATCCGCGTGAAGATGATAACCGGCGACCACCCGCAAACGGCGATGAGTATTGGCAAGATGCTGGGGATTGGCAATGCGGACAACGCGATTACCGGGCGAGAGCTGGAGGTGATGGACGCCATTCAGCTCAGCGAAGCGGCGCAGAAATTCGACATTTTCGCCCGTACCAGCCCGGAGGATAAGTTCCGCCTGGTCCAGGCGCTGCAAAGTAAGAAAGAGGTGGTCGGGATGACCGGCGATGGGGTGAACGACGCGCCGGCGCTGAAGCAGGCCGATGTCGGTATCGCGATGGGCATCAAGGGCACCGAAGTGACCAAGGAAGCGGCCGATATGGTGCTGACCGATGATAACTTCGCCACCATTGCCAGCGCGGTCAGGGAAGGGCGTCGGGTGTACGACAACCTGAAAAAAACCATCCTGTTTATTATGCCGACCAACCTGGCGCAGGGGCTGTTAATCATTATCGCGCTGCTGGCAGGCAATTTAATTCCACTCACGCCAGTGCTGATTCTGTGGATGAACATGGCAACGTCGGCCACGCTGTCGTTTGGCCTGGCGTTCGAGGCCGGTGAGAAGAACATCATGCGCCGTCCGCCGCGCGATCCTAAGCTACACGTAATGGATGGATTTGCTATCTGGCGAGTCATTTTTGTCGGCTCGATGATTGCCGTCAGCGCCTTTGTGCTTGAGGCCTGGCTGCAACCGCGAGGCTATTCGCCTGAATTTATTCGTACGGTGCTGTTGCAGACGCTGGTCACCGCGCAGTGGTTCTATATGCTTAACTGCCGGGTTGCGGATGGTTTCTCACTGAGTAAAGGGCTGTTGGCTAACCGGGGGATCTGGATTGTCAGTGGCGTGCTGCTGGTTCTGCAACTGCTGATTATCTACGCCCCGTTTATGCAGATGCTGTTTGGCACCGCAGCGCTGCCGTTCCGCTACTGGGTGATCACCTTTATTATCGGCTTTGTGATGTTCCTGATTGTGGAAGTTGAGAAGCCGCTGACCCGCAAATGGCGTACGGTTTGATAGAGTCCTCAAGACAGGGCTGAAGGCCTAAATGGAAGAACGGCGGGATGTCATGAGATCACTCATGCTCCCGCCGTTCTTTTTTTTCAAACCCTTACCCAGCGCCAACCCAAAGCCACCGTCGCCGCCACGATCGTCACTATTGCCGCGATATGCATCAGGAAGTCTTCCGGATGCAGATGCACCGGATGGCAGAATGCCAGCAGCGTCAGCGCCATACAGGCGACGCCTGTTCCGGCTAATGTCAGGCTGCGTAATGGGGTGAGTGTGCGGGTGCGGCGTAAAAAGCCCAGCACCAGCGCAATCATCGGTGCGCTGACGGTGACCATAAAGGTGTAGCAGCGGGTGTCGTGCAGGCTTCCCGCAGATAGCGGGTGTTGACTCAGACTCATGCCTACGGCGATGAACCAAATCACAGCAAGCGCGACTAACCAGCGTGCGGATAAGGGGCGACGACCGGCGATGCTGCCGGTGAATGCCGCGCCGATGGCGAGCAAACCTGTGGCGAAGACGAGCACTAGCTGCGCAATCGCCCATCCCGCGCCAGGTTGTGTCCAATCAGTGGCGCTTCTCTCCAGCAAAAGACTTGCCAGAATGCCTGCGCTGAGCGCCATCAGTACCCAGCTAACGACACGTAAACCCGTGGGTAACGGGCGTTTGACGGGATGAGCTGCACGGCTCAGTTTTTGAATTAAGGCCTCATGATTTTCCATGACTGGCTCCATAACGACGCAGATTGCTCAGCGCCCGATGTAACAACGACTTCACCGCCGGAATACTCAGGTTGCTCTCCTTCGCGGCCTCCGCCAGGCTCATCTCCTGAAGGTGGATGCTCTCCACAATCTGACGCTGACGCGAGGGCAACTGACTGAGAAAACCGTACAACTCTTCCCGTGATTCACGCTGTTCTGCATGCTGAACAAGCGTGGGATCGGCCATGTTCAGCACCTGCTCATCTTCAGTGACTTCTCGCCGGGCAAAGCGCCCTTGTCGCCGTAGCGCGTCCACACTTCTGGCCTGAGCGATCGCCATCAACCACGGCAAAAACGGGCAGCCCGGATCGTAGGTGTGGCGCACCCGATGCAGGGTCAGCAGCACATCCTGAATAACATCCTCAATCAGCGCCTCGTCGTCCATTTGCTTGCGCGCCAGCGCCCGAATAACCGGCACCAGGGTATGCAGCAGGCGTGCGTACGCCTGCTGATCGCCTGCCTGTGCGCGGGCCATATACTCAGGCCACTGTTCGCGCGGAACTGCCGGATTACTCATAAACCGCCTTGCTGCGTCGCACCGGAACTCTCAGGCGCGCAACCTTTGCGGTCGTCACGCCTTTTTACCGGCAGCCTGATTGAGGGCATTCACCACGATGGTTGGGGTTAATACCTGCGGTAAAACCGTTGGCGCGCTGCCATCGGCAGGATAAACCACATACAGGGGCAATCCGCCCTGACCAAACTGGCTTAGCGCGTCATCAACATCCGCATTAAATTTAGTCGAATCTGCCACCATATACAGCGTGCCCGTTTTCGCCATCGCCTCTTTCACCGCCTGGGTCGAGAGCGACGTCTTGTCGTTCACCTGACAGGTGATGCACCAGGACGCGGTGAAATTCACGAAAATGGCTTTGCCGTGCCCGCGTTGTTCAGCCACCGTCTGCGGCGTCCATTTGATAGGGGCTGCTTGCTGAGCGTTCTGCGCGATATCTGCATTGGCGGCGGGTTTCATCACCCCGGGCAACGGCACCAGCACCAGCAGAAGCAACACCGCAGTGACCGAATACATCACGCGGTAGCCACGGCCAGCCAGTTGGCGCTGTTGCGCCATGCCATAAATCCATCCCGCAAAGCTGACGATAACCGACCCGGCGAGCAGCGTGGCGAGCGCCGTCATTCCTGCTTGTTGTGCGAGCACCCAAACCAGCCAGGCGTACGCGCCAAACATCGGGAAGGCGAGGCCTTTCTTCAGGACGCTCATCCAGGCTCCGGGGCGCGGTAAGCGACGAGCCAGAGCAGGGAAAAGTGAGATCAGCGTGAAGGGCGCAGCAAAGCCCAGCGCCAGCGCAAAGAAAATTGCCAGTGCGACAGCAGGCGGTTGTACCAGAGCGTAGCCAATAGCGCCCGCCATAAACGGAGCCGAGCAGGGCGTGGCGACGATGATCGCCAATGCACCTGTCAGCGCGGAACGGCCGAACGCACCGCGGCCGATAGAAAGCTCTCCGGCTCGCTGGAGTGACAGGCCAACTTCAAATACGCCCAGCATATTGAGCGCTGCACCGAGGATAACCAGCGCCAGAATCGAGATAACCAACGGCGACTGAAGCTGAAATCCCCAGCCAACCGCATTCCCGCCCGCGCGTGCGGCAAGCAGCACCGCCGCCAGCGCCATCATCGTGACGACAACCCCGAGTAAAAACGCGAGGCCTTCACTGCGGGCACTTGCCGTATCGCCATCGTGTCGCAGCAATCCGAAAGCTTTCAACGACACCACGGGAAACACGCACGGCATGAAGTTGAGAATAATGCCGCCTAAGAAGGCGGCGAGCATGGCAGTCAACATAAGCTGTCTCTGTTTGCTATCAGGAGTGTGACTGGGCGTACTGTTTCACCGCATCCATCGTTTTCTGGATGTGGGCATCCGGATTGCGATCGGTGTAGCTCAGCAGGATTTTACCGTCAGGTGCAATCACATAAGACGTGCGGTCAGAGAGCATTTTGCCGCCCATCTGCATTTGGGTTTGATACTCCGCCGCGACTTTGGCACCGGGGTCTGCGGCGACGGCAAACTTATTACGGCACTCAAGCTGCGAGAATTTCCCAACCTGATCCACGTTCCCCGCGGTCACGCCAATCACCGTTGCGCCCAATTTTTTGAAATCATCAGTCGCTTCAGCAAAGTCATGCGCTTCCAGCGTACAGCCTTTGGTAAATGCCGCCGGGAAGAAGTAGAGCACGACAGGGCCTTTTTGCAGCGCCTGTTGAAGTGAGAAGGTCATCGGTTTACCGGCGAGCGCGGCATCAAGCTTGAAGTCAGGTGCGCTGGCACCCACAGGCAGCGCGGCGGCGGCATTGAAAGCCATCAGAGAGAAACCAAGAGCGGCAGTAGCCAGCAGCGATAAGCGATGTTTAACAGCAATCATGGTGAGCTCCACTTGTGTAAGTAAAGGGGTTTCTTACACAGTTCGTTGCGTGGAGGGAAAAGGATTCGCTGCTGAGAAATTTTTTTTAAAAAGTATCCCGACAGGCGCCGGGATACTTTTTCGGGGATCAGTGTTGAGCAGCCTGCGGCAGGTTGTTCAACACGTCGAGCGCCTCTTGCGGAAGGGTTAACGCCGCCGCGGCCAGGTTCTCTTCCAGATGCTTCAGCGAAGACGTGCCTGGGATCAGCAGGATATTAGGCGAGCGTTGCAGCAGCCAGGCCAGTGCAACCTGCATCGGCGTGGCGTTCAGAGTCGCGGCAATGTCGTTGATATCCTGAGACTGCAACGGCGTGAAGCCACCCAGCGGGAAGAACGGCACATAGGCGATATTCTTCGTCGCCAGCATGTCAATGAGCTTATCGTCATGGCGATTTGCCACGTTATAGAAGTTCTGCACACAGACGATATCGGTCATTTTCAGGCCATCTTCTACCTGCTTTTCGGTAACGTTGCTCATCCCGATATGGCGAATCAGGCCTCTGTCTTTCAGCTTAATCAGCGTTTCCAGCGGTTCTTCCAGCGAGCCTTCTGCCGGGCCGTGAGCGCTGATCATGCTGCGCAGGTTGACCACATCCAGCACATCGAGACCCAGGTTACGCAGGTTGTCTTCCACTGCGGAAGTGAGTTCCGGGGCAGACATGGCCGGCAGCCAGTTGCCTTGTTCGTCGCGACGTGCACTGACTTTGGTGACAATCGTCAGATCTTTCGGATACGGGTGAAGCGCCTTTTTGATGATTTGGTTGGTGACATGCGGCCCATAAAAATCGGAGGTGTCGATATGGTTCACGCCAGCTTCAAGCGCCGCCTGCAGCACTTTCACTGCCATCTCTGGATCTTTAGGTGGACCAAACACGCCAGGCCCCGCCAATTGCATCGCTCCATAGCCAAGGCGATACACATCACGATCGCCGAGAGTAAAACTGCCGGACTGTTTAACGCTGGACATAACTGTTTCCTCATAATGGCTTAACCGGCTAAGTGTAAACCGGTTAAGCGAGGAAGGAAGCGAAGAAAGTTTAACGGAATGTGCGGCCCGTGAGCCGCGCAGGGATTAGCCGAAGAACATGACCGAGACGCAAAGCACGCCAACAATCAGCGTAATGAGACTTCCTACGGAGCGATAAGGCTTGAGGGCAGGGATCAGGTAAGTGGACAGCGTCGGCATGATGAACAGGATCATCGCAATCAACGGGCCGCTGATGGCGTAAATCATTGAGATAGCGTTCGGGTTGATGCAACACACCACGAACGTAAAGGCAGACACCAGCAGGATGGCGGTCGCGCGGTTAAAAGCACGGCTTTTACGCACTCCAACCTGATTCAGGCCCGCTTTCACTATCTCGCTGGCACCTTCAATCACCCCGAAGTAGGTGCCAAGGAAAGATTTCGACATCGCCACAATCGCCACAATAATGCCGGAAACCGCCAGCCAGTGTGGCGATGCGGGCATCATTGCCAGCGCGGAAAGGATAGTCACCCCTTCGTTTTTAGCCTCCGTGATGTAGCTTTCCGGGATAGCCAGCAGGCAGCTGAAGACGAAAAACAGCACGCTCAGGCAGATGATCAGGTATGCAATCCGCATAATTTTTTTGCATTTATCCATGGCCTGCTCGCCGAATTTCTCGCGACGATCGATGGCGAAGGTCGAGATAATCGGCGTATGGCTAAAGGCGAAAACCATCACGGGAATAGAGAGCCAGACCTGATGCAGGGTGTGCGGCGTAAAGGTCAACTGACCGCTGAACAGCGTGGGTTGCCAGGAGCCAGTCAGCCAGACAGACAGAAACAGAAAATAGGCAATCAGCGGGAAAACCAGGAACCCCATCACTTTCAGCGTCGCATGGCGGCCCATCAGGAAGATCAGGTTGAGTACCAGCACCACACCGAGGCTCACCAGCATGCGAATGCCGAGCGTCACCGTCATCTGTTTGGCTAACTGTTCAGTGAGCGAGTTGGTGATGGCAACGGCGTAAATCAGCACCACCACAAAGAAGGCGATGAAATAGAGCGAGGTGATGAGGTTGCCGATTTTTTTGCCGTAGTAGTGATTGACGGCACCGGTGATCCCGACGTTCGCAGGCAGGTTGGCCGATAAAATGAAACGACACAGTGCGCGATGCGGCCAGTACGTCAGCGGCCATGCCACCAATGCCGTAATCAGTAAAACCATCGCCCCGGCGGAGCCTAGCTGAATCGGCAGGAACAACGTACCCGCACCTACCGCAGTACCATATAAGGCGAAACTCCACAGGGTTTCGTCTTTTGACCATAATTTCGACATTGTTTGAATTTTAAAACCAGATAACCAGGAAAACGGAGGCGAATTTACCATAAAACCGAAGAGGCGGGGGAACGCGAAATGTCTCCAGGGAAAGATTGCCGAATGAATGTTAAATGACAGCGCATTGCTTTGTGATTAATCTCACTTTTTGTAAACAATTACGATAATAGTTGATAACAATACTCTACTATAGTGCGGTTAATTTGCGCTGAGGTCGGGATGAAAGACGTCGTAATCGTAGGTGCAGTAAGAACCCCCATCGGCTGTTTTCAGGGCGCGTTATCGCGCTTTACCGCCGTGGAGTTGGGCAGTGTGGTGGTGAAAGCGCTGGTCGAGCGAACCGGCATTGACCCTTTTGCCGTCGATGAAGTGATTCTCGGCCAGGTACTGACGGCGGGTGCCGGGCAAAACCCTGCCCGACAGTCAGCCATCAAAGGCGGCCTGCCGAACACGGTTTCTGCCATTACCATTAATGACGTTTGCGGCTCGGGCCTGAAAGCGCTGCATCTTGCGACTCAGGCGATTCAGTGTGGTGAAGCCGATGTCGTTATTGCCGGTGGCCAGGAAAACATGAGCCGCGCGCCTCACGTGCTGACCGACAGCAGGACAGGGGCTCGACTGGGCAACAGCCAGCTTATCGACAGCCTTGTGCATGACGGGCTGTGGGATGCTTTCAACGATTATCACATGGGTGTGACGGCGGAAAATCTGGCACGCGAATACGGCATTACCCGCGAGTTGCAGGACGCCTGGGCGCTTAGCTCCCAGCAAAAAGCGCGACGGGCGATAGATTCCGGACGTTTCCGCGATGAAATCGTTCCGGTGGTGAATGTCCAGAAAAATGGCCTGACTCAGGTGGTCGACACTGACGAACAGCCACGGACTGATGCCAGCGCCGAAGGGCTGGCGCGCCTGATGCCGGCGTTTGATTCGCTGGGTTCAGTGACAGCAGGTAATGCCTCATCGATAAACGATGGCGCGGCGGCGGTGATGATGATGAGTGAATCACGGGCGCTGGAGCTGAATTTGCCGATTCTGGCGCGCATTCGCGCCTTTGCCAGCGTCGGTGTCGATCCTGCTCTGATGGGCATTGCACCGGTCTATGCGACACGCCGTTGTCTTGAGCGGGTAGGCTGGCAGCTTGGCGATGTTGACCTGATTGAAGCCAATGAGGCTTTCGCCGCACAGGCTATTTCCGTCGGCAAGGTGCTGGAATGGGATGAGAAGCGTGTCAATGTTAACGGCGGTGCGATTGCATTGGGCCATCCGATTGGCGCATCCGGCTGCCGTATTTTGGTCTCGCTGGTGCATGAGATGATCAAACGCGATGCCCGTAAAGGGCTGGCAACATTGTGTATCGGCGGCGGGCAGGGCGTGGCGCTGGCGGTTGAACGCGAATAGTGTTGAGATGTTTATCTGGTGAGGCCTCCTGCAAAGGGGGCCTTTTTGTTGGCTCGAATTCTCCTTTCTTCGTTTTTCTGCGCGGTTATCTCTCTTCTGTGTCGTAAATTAAAGTTTATTTAAATCATTGTTATTTAATGAGATAAACATTATTCGTGGTGCAAGGTTAAACCTGCAACGTGATCGGTTTTGCATTTCTGGAATTTATCGGCATAAAAAATGAAACGATGTTTTATTTATCATTGAAAACCACCAGTGGGAGGCATAAGATGGTTTCAACAGAAAAGCGAAACTGCTTTTCAAAATGAAACTTATGCTGGAGGTTTACGTGGACATCAGACAAAGCATCCACAGCGCGCATGCTAAGACGCTGGATACCCAAGGGCTGCGCAACGAGTTTTTGGTTGAGCAGGTGTTTGTCGCCGATGAATACACCATGGTGTACAGCCACATCGATCGCATTATTGTGGGCGGCATCATGCCAGTGGCAAAAACGGTCTCTGTCGGCGGAGAAGTGGGCAAACAGCTTGGCGTGAGCTACTTCCTTGAGCGTCGTGAGCTGGGTGTGATTAACATCGGCGGCCCGGGCACCATCACCGTTGATGGCAAATGCTATGAAATCGGCCATCGCGATGCGCTGTACGTCGGGAAAGGGGCGAAAGAAGTGGTGTTCGCCAGCATTGATACCGCGAAACCCGCGAAGTTTTACTACAACTGCGCCCCGGCACACACCACCTTCCCAACCAAAAAAGTGATCCCTGCAGATGTTGCGCCGGTCACGCTTGGCGACAACGTCACCAGCAACCGCCGCACCATCAATAAATACTTCGTTCCGGACGTGCTGGAAACCTGTCAGCTCAGCATGGGCCTGACTGAACTGGCGCCAGGTAACCTGTGGAACACCATGCCGTGTCACACCCATGAACGCCGCATGGAAGTCTATTTCTACTTCAATATGGCCGACGACGCCTGCGTGTTCCACATGATGGGACAACCGCAGGAAACGCGCCATATCGTGATGCACAACGAGCAGGCGGTGATTTCGCCGAGCTGGTCTATTCACTCTGGCGTGGGCACGCAGGCTTATACCTTCATCTGGGGCATGGTCGGTGAAAACCAGGTCTTTGATGATATGGACCACGTCGCTGTTAAAGATCTGCGCTAGTCGCGGGCAGCAAACAACCTTTGCCTGTCCGGTACAGGCGTCAATTGAGTAAGGATTTTTTATGATTCTCGATACATTTTCACTGGCAGGCAAAGTTGCCGTGGTTTCTGGATGCGACACCGGTCTGGGGCAGGGCATGGCGATTGGCCTGGCGGAAGCAGGCTGTGATATCGTCGGTATCAACATCGTTGAGCCAACGGAAACCATTGAACAAGTCACCGCTCGTGGTCGTCGTTTCCTTAGCCTGACGGCTGACCTGCGCAATATCGACGGTATTCCACAACTGCTGGAACGCGCTGTGGCCGAATTTGGTCATATCGATATTCTGGTCAACAACGCGGGTTTGATTCGTCGCCAGGACGCTATCGAATTTAGCGAAAAAGACTGGGACGATGTGATGAACCTGAACATCAAAGCGGTGTTCTTCATGTCTCAGGCGGCGGCGAAGCACTTCATCAGCCAGGGGAAAGGCGGCAAAATCATTAATATCGCTTCCATGCTTTCCTTCCAGGGCGGCATTCGCGTGCCATCTTATACCGCGTCGAAAAGCGGTGTGATGGGTGTAACGCGTTTGCTGGCTAACGAATGGGCGAAACACGGCATCAACGTCAACGCGATTGCGCCAGGCTATATGGCGACCAACAATACTCAGCAGCTGCGCGCCGATGAACAGCGTAGCGCCGAAATCCTGGATCGCATTCCGGCCGGGCGTTGGGGTTTGCCGAGCGATCTGATGGGGCCGGTAGTATTCCTCGCTTCACCCGCATCTGACTATATTAACGGCTACACCGTGGCTGTAGATGGTGGCTGGCTGGCTCGTTAACCCTTCGAGATTGGACAAGAACCCTGCTCCGGCAGGGTTTTTTTATGCTTAAAGAAGGCTAATATGTTCTCATGCTTAATTTGAGTTAAGTGTGGCTAAACCTTTTATTTAGTGGGTGATGATGTGCTGCCTGCCTAAATGATAAAGGATTTTTAATCAACTCCACAATTAGGTGGGATCTTGTGCGAGAAATTGAGTGTTTCGCGGTTTTTTCTGAATGATGACCATGAAAATTCCTGGTTATGTGTATAAAAAAATAAAGGGTTTTCAGAATCTTCTTATAGGGCTATATTAGCGAAAAATAACGTTAACCCGCACTGACGAAAACATCATGTCTACTATGGATATCAAAACCCCAAAGGACGTCACGATCGCGCCTTCTGTTCCCGCACACGCCTTCTCAACAGGGCAGGATATTGATCTCCTGGCACTGCTCGACGTGTTGTGGAGTGCCCGCAAACGCATTCTCGCTTTTGTCTTTGGTTTTGCCCTTGCTGGCCTGGCTGTTTCGCTGCTGCTGCCACAAAAATGGACCAGCAATGCTGTCATCACGCCTGCGGAGCGCACGCAGTTAATGCCGCTCAACACGTTGCTTGCCACGATGAGAGTGCTCGGCGTTGACAATAAAAGCGACAGTACGGCGCTGTTTAACCTGTTCATTAAAAAGTTTAACTCCTCGGTGTTGCTGGAAGAGTACGTAAAATCTTCACCTGAGATAATGAATCAGTTGCAGGGGATTGATGTCGATCCGATTGAGTTACATCGTGCTGTCGTCACTATCGCCGAACGGATGAAAGCGGTTGACGATGCCAGCAACAAAAAAGAGAACAACGCGCTGTATAACTCCTGGACGCTCTCTTTTACCGGCCCGGATGCGGCAGAAGCACAAGTGATTCTGGCGGGCTACATCAAATTCGTCAGCGCGGAAGTGGTTAAACAGACCATGACCACTCTCCATGAAAACGTGACCATGAAGCTACAGACCGAAAAACAGCGTCTGGAACTTGATCGTGCGCAACTGGAGAATGCGAAAGACACGAAAATTAAGCGTCTGAATTATTCTTTGCAGGTTGCACAAGCCGCGGGCATCAATAAGCCGGTGTACAGCAATGGGCAAATGATTAAAGATGACCCCGATTTTTCCGTCACCCTGGGCACTGAAGGGATCAATAAAAAACTCGAAATTGAAAAATCGATTAAAGACGTTTCTGAGCTGAATGCTGATATTCTCAACCGGGAATATTTATTGAAACAGTTAGAATCGTTAAATATTACGGATGTTGACTTTCCCGTGGTTAATTATCAGCTTGAACCCTCACTGCCTATTAAAAAAGACGGTCCAGGTAAGTCGCTTATTATTCTGCTGGCCGCGCTACTGGGCGGAGCAATAGCCTGTGGAACAGTGTTACTGCAAAGCGCGCGTGAGTCACGCCGGGCTACGTTGCTGCTCGAAGAATCTGCTCTGTAATCATGGAAAAAACACAGGAAAAGAAGAGCTTATCTTCTTTTCCTGTGCCTGAGAACCACCCTCAACGGCCATTGCTCACCGTACCTCTCTCCAGCGCATACCTGTCTATTTCGTTGTTATCAAAAGTGGAAAGTTAATCCCAACTCTGGTTCACTGTGGAAAACACGTTCAAAGGACAGTCCATGAAAACCATTGGTCTACTTGCCGGCATGAGCTGGGAATCCACAATTCCTTATTACCGTCTGATTAATGAAGGCATCAAGCAGCGCCTGGGCGGCCTGCACTCGGCGAAGATCCTGATGCACAGCGTTGATTTCCATGAGATTGAAGCCTGTCAGGCTTCGGGCGAATGGGAAAAGGCCGGGGAAATCCTCGCGAACGCGGCGGCCTCGCTGGAAAGCATCGGTGCGGAAGGGATCGTGCTTTGTACTAACACCATGCATAAAGTGGCCTCCCAGATTGAATCCCGCTGTCAGGTGCCTTTTTTGCACATCGCCGATGCAACAGGGCGTGCGATTGAGAAGCAAAAGTTGCGCAATGTCGCGCTGTTGGGCACTCGCTACACCATGGAACAGGATTTCTACCGTGGGCGTCTGGAGCAGGAGTTCTCGCTGAATTTGCTTATTCCTAATGCCGATGAGCGCGCTCGAATCAACCAAATCATCTTCGAAGAGTTGTGCCTCGGCACGTTCAGCGAATCATCCCGTCTGGAATATTTGCAGGTCATTGAGCGTCTGGTGGCAGAAGGCGCTGAAGGCGTTATTTTTGGCTGCACCGAAATCGGCCTGCTGGTGCCTGCCGATCGTTGCCCGGTGCCGGTGTTTGATACTGCCGCGCTTCATGCCTCTGATGCCGTCGACTTTATGCTTTCCTGAGCAGTGCTTCCAGTGGCGTGACGATCGTCGGCAAACTGCTTTGCAGATGACTGACAAAAGCATCCACTAATGCCGATCCCGGCCGGTGCAACGGCCGGATCAGGCTCACGGTAAACGGCACATCGACACTAAAGCGACGGATAGCAATGCCCGTTGCAGCGTATTCCAGCGCAGTAAACGGGTTAACCACTGAAATGCCTGCTCCCGCACGCACCATAGCGCAAATCGACGCCGCGCTGTGAGTTTCCACCACCATTCTTCGCCGTACCTGATGCTCGCTAAACAGGTTATCAAGCAGCTGCCGGTAGCTGTCCGTACGCGACAGGCTGATGTAGTTCTCCCCTTCAAAATCTTGCGGTGTGAGTACCGTTTTCTGCGCAAGCGGATGGCTGGCGGGCAGAACGCAGACTTCATTCATGCTGAGCAACGGCGTGCGTTCGGTGCCAGGCGGCGTATGCAGCGTTTCAGTAAGCCCAAGATCGTGACGTTGCGCAGACAGCCACTCTTCGAGCAGCGGCGATTCCTGCGGAACAATTTGCAGACTCACTTCCGGGTAGCGAGCGAGGAAAGGTTGCAGCAACGCGGGCAAAAAGGACTGCGAAAAGACGGGCAGGCAAACCACCGAAAGTTCGCCCTGGCGAAATTCCCGCAGGCTTTCCGCCGCGCTCACTATGCGGTCCAGCCCGTACCAGGAGCGCTGCACTTCTTCAAATAACCGCAATCCCTGAACGGTAGGATGCAGCCGCCCGCGATTGCGCTCAAACAGCTTTAACCCCAGCACTTTCTCAAACCGTGCAAGCTCGCGGCTGACCGTCGGCTGCGAGGTGTGCAACAGCGCTGCTGCTTCGGTGACGTTGCCGGTGGTCATCACAGCATGAAAGATTTCGATGTGGCGCAAATTTACCGCAGGCATGACGTTTTCCTTTCCTGGCGTTATCCATATCAATTTTGCATGAAGTGCGGAAAAAACGATATTTTTTATTCGGTATGCACTGTGGCGTAATCAAGGCAGAGAAAAAGACGGAGTTCACCATGCCACGCCCACTGACTAACACTGATACTGACCTCAACGCGGAAAACCTGTTACGCCTGCCAGCCGAATTTGGCTGCCCGGTCTGGGTGTATGATGCGGCCATTATTCGCCAGCAGATTGCTCAACTGAGCCAGTTCGACGTGGTTCGCTTTGCGCAAAAAGCCTGTTCCAACATTCATATTCTGCGTTTAATGCGCGAACAGGGCGTGAAGGTGGATTCGGTGTCACTGGGGGAAATCGAGCGTGCGCTGGCCGCAGGATACAATCCGGCGACACATCCGGACGATATCGTCTTTACCGCCGATATGATTGACGAAGCGACACTCGCTCGCGTCAGTGAACTGAAGATCCCTGTGAATGCCGGATCGGTGGACATGCTGGCTCAGCTTGGTGAAGTGTCGCCGGGGCATCGTGTGTGGCTGCGTGTGAATCCTGGTTTTGGTCATGGGCACAGCCAGAAAACCAACACTGGCGGTGAAAACAGCAAACACGGCATCTGGTATAGCGACCTGCCGCAGGCGCTGGAAGTGATCCAACGCTATAAGCTGAAACTGGTCGGCATTCATATGCACATCGGTTCTGGCGTGGATTATGGTCATCTGGAACAGGTTTGTGGCGCGATGGTGCGTCAGGTTGTCGAATTCGGCCAGGATCTTGAGGCCATCTCTGCGGGCGGCGGGTTATCCATTCCTTACCGCTTCGGGGAAGAAACTATCGATACCAATCACTACTTTGGCCTGTGGAATGCTGCTCGCGAACAAATTGCGAAACATTTGGGCCACCCGGTGAAACTGGAAATCGAGCCGGGTCGTTTCCTGGTGGCGGAATCCGGTGTGCTGGTGGCGCAGGTTCGCAGTGTGAAAAACATGGGCAGTCGCCACTTTGTGCTGATCGACGCCGGGTTTAACGATTTAATGCGTCCTTCGATGTACGGCAGTTATCACCATATCAGCGCGCTGGCGGCGGACGGGCGAGACCTGAGCCAGGCTCCGTTGGTGGATACCGTGGTGGCGGGGCCATTATGTGAATCTGGCGATGTCTTTACCCAGCAGGAAGGCGGCAAAGTGGAAACGCGCGAACTGCCGCAGGTGGAGCCGGGCGATTATCTGGTGCTGCATGACACCGGGGCGTACGGCGCATCGATGTCTTCCAATTACAACAGCCGCCCGCTGCTGCCAGAAGTCCTGTATGACAACGGCAGCGCTCGCCTGATTCGCCGTCGTCAGACGATTGAGGAATTGCTGGCGCTGGAAGCGTTCTGATAATAAGGGCCAGTGGTCACCGATTCGCGCAGCACCAGTTTGCCGGTAAACGGCGGCAGCGTTTCAATCGGTTGGTTGTTGGCCAGTTTGATCGCCTGATCGATAGCGGTGGTTATCATGTTGTCGATAGGCAGATAGACGGTTGAAAGCCCCGGTTCGAGCCATTTCGCACTTGGGGCATCATCAAAGCCAAACAGCGAAATATCCTGAGGGATTTTCAGCCCCGCCTGATGCAGCGCCTTCGACGCCCCTAACGCCATATCATCATTACAGGCAAACAGCGCGCTGAAGCTGACTTTTTCATCCAGCAGTTGCTGACACAGTTCATAGCCGCGCGTCATGCCGGAATCCCCGTATTTCACCTTGTTTGGATCCCACGCGATCCCGTGTTTTTCCAGCGCATTGCGATAACCCTGCAAACGCGCTTTGCCGGTCGGCGTATGGATGGGCACCGTAATACAGGCGATGTCACGGTGGCCTTGCGAAATCAGATAATCGACGGCCTGAAAAGCGGCATCTTGTTGTTCGAAGAACACGCAGCGATCGCGCATTTGGCTGACGTCCCGGTTAATTACCACGACCGGCATGGCTATCGAGTTAATCAGCTTCATGATCGCCTTTTCGCTCATAAAGCGGGTATACAGCACAATGGCATCGCACTGCCTGTCGGCCAGCATTTGCACCGCTTGCTCTTCGCGTTCGGGCGTGTCGTGGCCGTCGGTGACAATCAGTTGTTTACCGTGGGTTTCTGTCTGGCGGGAAGCTTGCTGCAGCAGGCGACCGAAATAGAAGCCGTCGAAGGTGGAGACCACCAACCCAATGCTGTTGCTTGTTCGATTGGCCAGTGAGCGCGCCAAAAAGTTAGGGCGGTAGCCCAGCTCTTCCATGGCTTTATACACCTGCTTACGGGTGCTCTCTTTTACCTGACCTGTGCCGTTCAATACGCGGGAGACGGTCGCTTTCGACACGCCTGCGCGTAGTGAGACATCCAGCATTGTTGCCATTGTTCATTCCTGATGCCACATGATTGCCGCAGTTTATCACAGACAATCAGGGCCATATCCTCTCCGTTCGTTACAAATAACTATCGCGATCACGCTTTTAGTAGCGGTTCGCTGAAATACCCCTGCAAACAGTGCGTGGTATGCCAATGTGGTTTTTAAAATGCAATCTGGAATACCAATGTGTCCGATGAGAGCTAAGTCACAGAAGTTTGTCTGACAGATCGCTATTTTTGGTATGCCAAATGGTTCAAGGCTGTACACCCATTTTGATAAAAGCCCACATTTGAGGTATCACCCTATGGCATTTCAGGAAAAGCTCATCGATTCTCTGGGGAGTTTCGCCACTAAGTTCAATAGCTACCGCTATATCATGGCGATCAAATCCTCCTTTATTACCCTCATGCCGGTGATCATCGTCGGCGCCTTCTCCGTTCTGATTTCGAATATGGTGCTGGATCCGAAGAACGGTCTTGCCAGCTTCCAGTCACTGTCATTCCTCGCGGCACTCAAGCCGATAACCGGCGCGATTAACTACGCTACGCTCAATTTTCTTAACATTGGCGCGGTGTTTCTCATCGGTATTGAACTCGGGCGTATCAACGGCATTAAGACCTTGTTCCCCGGCTTGCTGGCGGTGATTTGCTTTATCTGCGTGACACCGACCACCGTGCAGATGATGGTCGACGGACAAATGCATGAAGTGAAAGACGTGTTGATGCGTCAGTTCTCCGACACCCGCAGCTTGTTCCTCGGCATGTTTATCGCGATTTTGTCCGTCGAAATCTATTGCTGGCTGGAAGGCCGCCCAGGCCTGAAGATCAAAATGCCCGACACGGTGCCGCCTAACGTGTCGGCTTCGTTTTCAGCGTTGATCCCGGCGATCATCACCACCACCGTTATTGCTACGTTCGGCTTTGTTTTCCATCAGCTAACCGGAATGTATCTCTACGATGCGGTGTATCAGGTGGTGCAGCAGCCGCTGGAGCGGGTGGTGCAAAGTCTGCCTGGTATTCTGCTGTTGATGTTTGTCGCGCAGCTCTTTTGGGTTATCGGTATCCACGGTAACCAGATGATCAAACCGATTCGCGAACCGCTGCTGCTGGGGGCGATCACCGTCAACATGAGCGCGTTTGAGCAGGGTAAAGAAGTGCCGAATATCATCACCATGCCGTTCTGGGATGTGTACATGAGCATCGGCGGTTCTGGCTTGACCATTGGCCTGCTGATTGCGGTGATGATCGCCACCAAACGTAAAGAGATGAAAGAGATAGCCAAGCTGTCGATTGGGCCGGGGCTGTTCAATATCAACGAGCCG
Organism: Scandinavium sp. NPDC088450; assembly: GCF_044900545.1. Classification (NCBI taxonomy): domain Bacteria; kingdom Pseudomonadati; phylum Pseudomonadota; class Gammaproteobacteria; order Enterobacterales; family Enterobacteriaceae; genus Scandinavium; species Scandinavium sp. NPDC088450. The sequence goes on from NZ_JBJDNI010000026.1 coordinate 72,328, forward strand.
GTCATTTTCGGTATGCCGATTATGCTGAACCCGATCCTCGCCATTCCGTTCATCATCACGCCGCTGGTCACAGGGTCGATTGGCTATTTTGCTACCGTGACTGGCTTTGCTGGCAAAGCGGTGGTGATGGTGCCATGGACCACGCCGCCTCTGATTAACGCCTGGCTTTCCACCGCAGGTTCAATGGGGGCAGTGATAACCCAACTGATTTGCATTGTGACGGCGGTGGTCATCTATCTGCCGTTCGTAAAAATCGCTTCCCGTCGCGCAGAACAAGCGCAGTTACAGGCGCAGCAGCAACAGGCTGCGGACAACGCATGAGGATGCTATGAGTCAGAAAACCCTCGTTATCCCTGACGATTTTATTCTGGGTGCAGCCGCTTCGGCCTGGCAAACCGAAGGCTGGAGTGGCAAAAAAGCAGGTCAGGATTCGTGGCCTGATCTTTGGTACAAAAATGACAGGCATGTCTGGCATGAAGGCTATGGCCCGGCGATTGCCACGGATTTTATTAACCGTTTCCGTGAAGATGTCGCCCTGATGAAACAGGCCGGGCTGACCCATTACCGTACCTCCATCAACTGGTCGCGGTTTTTAACCGACTACGATAACGTAACGGTTGATGAAGAGTACGCGGCATATTACGACGCGCTGTTTGATGAAATGCACGCGCAAGGCATCGAACCAATGATTTGCCTTGAGCATTACGAGCTGCCGGGGTATTTGCTGGAAAACTACGGTGGCTGGGCATCGAAAAAGGTCGTGGAACTTTATGTTCGCTATGCTGAGAAAGTCTTCGAGCGTTACCACGCCAAAGTGACTCGCTGGTTTACCTTTAACGAACCGATTGTGGTGCAAACCCGCGTGTATCTTGACGCGCTGCGCTGGCCTTATGAGCAGAACACGGGCACGTGGATGCAGTGGAATCACCATAAAGTGCTGGCGACAGCGCGGGTAGTGAAGCTGTTCCGTGAGAAAGGCTATCGCGGTAGCGTGGGCTGTATTCTTAATCCGGAAGTGACCTATCCACGCTCCAGTGCACCGCACGATGTGCTCGCGGCGGAGCGCTACGATCTTTTCTATAACCGCGTCTTCCTCGACCCCTTTGTTCATGGCGAGTATCCCGCTGAACTGTTCTCACTTTTGGAAAAGCACAATGTGGAGTGGGATTACAGCGCGGAGGAACTCGACGAAATCCGGGCAAACACTGTCGATGAACTCGGTATCAATCTTTATTACCCGCATCGGGTAAAAGCTCCCTCGCGCGCCTGGCACCCAGAAACCCCTTTCCATCCAGCTTACTACTATGAGCCGTTTGAATTGCCGGGGCGGAGAATGAACAAATCCCGTGGCTGGGAAATTTATCCGCAGATTGTTTACGACATGGCGATGCGGATTAAAAATGAGTACCGCAACATCCCATGGTTCGTCGCTGAAAGCGGGATGGGGATTGAGAACGAAGGGCAGTTCCGTAATCGGGACGGCATTATCGAAGACGATTACCGCATCGCGTTTGTCAGCGAACACCTGTGGCAAACGTTACGGGCGAAGCAGGATGGCGCGAACTGCCATGGCTATATGTTGTGGGCCTTTACCGATAACGTGTCGCCCATGAATGCCTTTAAAAACCGCTACGGGCTTATCGAAATTGATTTGCAAAACAACCGGACGCGGAAAGCGAAGAAATCGGCCCACTGGTTCCGTCAAGTGCGGGACAGCCGCAGGTTAACGCTAAACAGTGAGGACGAGCCGAAATAGCAGCGTTCCTGCTCTCACGGGAATTTTGCTACTATAGCCGCCGGTCAGACCGCCAGGATCGGCGGTTTGTGCATCCACCCGCAAGCAGACACAGGTGATATTGTGGAAAAGGCCGTTGTTCCGCCGGAAAAGAAACCTTACCAGGAAATTGGGGAAGACTTACGCGCGCAGATTATGCAGGGCCTTTACCCGATAGGTTCCCGCCTGCCACCAGAGCGAAACATAGCGGAAAAGTACGGGGTCAGCCGCACCATCGTGCGTGAAGCGCTGTTGATGCTGGAGTTGCAGGGCACTGTTGATATTCGTCAGGGGTCTGGCGTCTATGTGATGCGTATTCCGCAGGAAAACGACAGCGACGAAGAAAGGATGCTGCACAGCGATGTTGGCCCGTTTGAAATTTTACAGGCCCGGCAATTACTGGAAAGTAACATTGCTGCCTTTGCGGCGAAGATGGCGACCCGGGCGGATATCGACAACTTACGTCGGATAATCGAGCAAGAGCAACGCGCCATCGCGGCCAACGACACCACCCAGGACAACAATAAAATGTTTCATCTGGTGCTCGCAGGCGCGTCACAAAACCAGATGCTGCTGACCACGGTAGAGAACATTTGGCTGCAAATGGACAGCAGCCCTTTGTGGCAGCAGTTTAACGTGCACATCGCCAGCCGGGCGTATCGTCTGAAATGGCTTGGTGACCGGCAAACTATTCTGGCCGCGCTGCGTCGCCGCGACGTAATGGGCGCATGGCAGGCGATGTGGCAGCATCTCGAAAATGTGAAAAACAGTCTGCTGGAGCTCTCCGATGAGGATGCGCCTGATTTTGACGGTTATTTGTTTGAGTCCGTGCCCATTTTTCAGGGGAAATTGATGTGAAGATCCAGCCCCTTTATGCCGTGCCGCAGCATGCGCGGCAGGTTACGGACTGGCTATGGCAAGCCTTTGGCGGGGTGGCAATGCCACGTGAATTTTTCGCCAGCATTATTGAGCACAGCCAGAAGCCGGAGGCGTTGCCGCTGACCTTCGTGATGACAGAAGGTGACGCATTGCTGGCAACCGTTGGCTTATGGCGTTGTGATCTTATCAGCCGTCAGGATCTGTTCCCGTGGATGGCGGCCTTGTACGTCGACGAATCTGTGCGTGGGCAAGGGCTGGCAGGGCAGTTGCAGGAGCATGTGATTCAGTATGCGCGTGAAAAGGGCTACTCGCAGCTCCACCTCTATTCGGCCTGCCGCGATTTTTATGAGCGTTTTGGCTGGCAGTACATCGGCGATGGCATTGAATACCCTGCCACCACCGTGCATCTATACCGTTACGAACTCTGAGTTTCCGTCAGGGCAATCACCGAATGGCGACGCACCAGAGTAGGACTAAACAAGTGCGTGATTTCCGGCAAAGGCCGCTTTTCTGCGAGTGCTAACGCCAGCTCCGCGGCCTGTGTCGCCATGGTGACAATTGGGTAGCGAACGGTGGTCAGACGCGGGCGCACATAGCGCGAAATCAGGACATCGTCGAAGCCAATCAGCGAAATCTCGCCCGGTACGTCAATGCCGTTGTCATTCAATACACCCATCGCACCGGCTGCCATCGAGTCGTTATAGCATGCCACCGCAGTAAAGTTTCTGCCGCGACCAAGCAACTCCGTCATCGCTTGTTCACCGCCGCTCTCGTCCGGTTCGCCGAAGGTCACCAGTCTTTCGTTACACGGTAAACCGCTCTCTTTTAACGCGTCGTAATAGCCCTGTAAGCGGTCTTCAGCATCCGAAATGGCGTGATTGGAGCAGAGATAGCCAATTTTAGTGTGCCCCTGCTGAATCAGATGGCGAGTTGCAAGCCACGCACCGTAGCGGTCATCCAGCGCCACGCAGCGTTTTTCGTAACCTGGTAGAATGCGGTTAATCAGCACCATGCCCGGAATTTGTTTCATCAGCCCAGCAAGCTCTTCGTCCGGCAGCACTTTGGCGTGCACCACGAGCGCTGCGCAACGGTGACGAATCAATTGCTCGATGGCCTGACGTTCTTTTTTCTCATTGTGGTAGCCATTGCCAATCAGCAAAAAATTGCCGGTGTGATAGGCCACTTGCTCCACGGCTTTGACCATGGCACCAAAAAACGGATCGGAAACATCACCGACCACCAGGCCGACGGTTTCGGTAGACTGCTGAGCCAGCGCGCGGGCGTTGGCGTTCGGGTGATAGCTTAATGTCTCCATGGCGGCAAACACCGCCTGGCGTGAGGCATCGCTGGCTTTTGGGGAGTCGTTAATCACTCGGGAAACGGTGGCGACTGAAACACCAGCCAACCGGGCCACATCCTTTATTGTCGCCATATCATGCCTTCTTTAGAGGGAAAACGGTTACACACCTCACAGTGTTACGGAAAAGCCAGTGCTGTTCAAGGTTAAGGGGCTGGTAAGGTGAGCAAATGTGATGCAGACGAGGCTGTTGGGTAAATGCGTTACACAACACGTCACAGTGAATTGAAAACGGAAAAGGTGAATTCAAACCTTTAGTTACACTTTGCGCAGAGCTGTTGCGAATGTTCGCTGGAGGAGCCATCAGCCAGATTGATACTCTGACTGTCCCAGAGGTATTGATAGGTGAAGTCGACCCCTAACGGGAGACCACTTGAATTACACCAACCTGCGCAGATGCGCAGGTTTTTTTTGCCCAAAATCCGTGGCTTGTAACAGTAAACGAGAATCGTAACACCTCGTTGCATTTCCGCTCATTCCTTTGCGTTTTCGCAGTGGCAAGCGGGGCGAGGAACGACCACAATCAAGATCCCAGAGGTATTGATTGGTGAGATTTTTTTGGTACGAACTTCGTACTTATCTCTTGCACCGACCTGCGCAGATGCGCAGGTTTTTTTTGTCCGAAAAATCACCCCCATCCTGCATTTCCAATTCATCTCGTGTAACCTGCAAACAGTCTTTTTATGCCAAATGGAGTTGATATGCTTTTGGGCTTTTTCCGTTTTCTTTTCAGGGTGATGTTTCGGGTTCGGATGACCGGAAATGCGGCTGTGTTGAACCAGCCGAAAGTCCTGATCACCCCCAACCACGTCTCTTTTATTGATGGCATGCTGCTGGCGCTGTTTTTACCTGTACGCCCGGTGTTTGCGGTCTATACCTCAATCAGCCAGAAATGGTTTATGCGTTATCTTGCGCCGATCGTGGATTTCGTCCCGTTGGATCCCACCAAGCCGATGTCGATCAAGCATCTGGTCAGAATGATCGAAAGCGGCCGTCCGGTGGTCATCTTCCCGGAAGGCCGTATCTCCACAACCGGCTCGCTGATGAAAATCTATGACGGTGCAGCGTTTGTGGCGGCAAAAGCGCAAGCGGTGGTGGTGCCGGTCCGTATCGAAGGGGCCGAGCTGACGTTTGCCAGCCGCCTGAAAGGGCTGGTTAAACGCCGCTTTTTCCCGCGCATTGACATCCATATTCTGCCTCCGACCTCGCTGCCGATGCCGGAAGCGCCTCGCGCTCGCGATCGCCGTAAAATTGCAGGCGAAATGCTGCATCAGATAATGATGGAAGCACGCATGGCGGTGCGCCCGCGTGAAACGCTGTATGAGTCGTTGCTGACTGCGCAATATCGCTATGGCGATCGCAAAACCTGTATCGAAGACATCAACTTCCAGCCGGACACCTACCGCAAGCTGTTAACCAAAACGCTGTTTGTGGCGCGCATCCTGGAAAAATACAGCAAGCAGGGTGAGAAAATTGGCCTGATGCTGCCTAACGCGGGCATCAGTGCAGCGGTGATTTTCGGCGCGATCGCACGCGGTCGTGTTCCGGCAATGATGAACTACACGGCAGGGATTAAAGGGCTTTCCAGCGCGATTACCGCCGCGGAAATTAAAACCATTTTCACCTCCCGTACGTTCCTTGATAAAGGCAAGCTGTGGCATCTTCCAGAGCAATTGACGCAGGTGCGTTGGGTCTTCCTCGAAGATCTGAAAGGCGACGTGACCACGGCGGATAAGCTGTGGATTTTTGGGCATCTGTTGGCTCCGCGTCTGGCTCAGGTCAAACAGCAGCCGGAAGACGCGGCCATCATCCTGTTTACTTCAGGCTCTGAAGGCAACCCTAAAGGCGTGGTGCATAGCCACAAGAGCATTCTCGCCAACGTTGAGCAGATCAAAACCATTGCCGACTTCACCGCTGAAGACCGCTTTATGTCGGCGCTGCCATTGTTCCACTCCTTTGGTTTGACGGTCGGTCTGTTCACCCCGTTGCTGACGGGCGCAGAAGTCTTCCTCTACCCAAGCCCGCTGCATTACCGCATCGTTCCGGAACTGGTCTACGATCGTAACTGTACCGTACTGTTCGGGACCTCAACGTTCCTTGGGCATTATGCTCGTTTTGCCAACCCGTATGATTTCCGCAAGATTCGCTATGTGGTCGCCGGGGCGGAAAAATTACAGGAGAGCACCAAACAGCTCTGGCAGGACAAATTCGGTCTGCGCATCCTCGAAGGTTATGGCGTAACCGAATGTGCCCCAGTGGTTTCCATTAACGTTCCAATGGCGGCAAAACCGGGCACCGTTGGGCGCATTCTGCCAGGCATGGATGCCCGTTTGTTGGCGGTGCCGGGTATTGAGCAGGGCGGCCGCTTGCAGCTCAAAGGCCCGAACGTCATGAACGGGTATTTGCGCGTAGAAAACCCTGGTGTGCTCGAAGCGCCAACGGCGGAAAACCATAACGGTGAAGTCGAAACCGGCTGGTACGACACCGGGGATATCGTGCTGTTTGACGAGCAAGGCTTTGTGCAGATTCAGGGGCGTGCCAAGCGCTTTGCGAAAATCGCCGGGGAGATGGTGTCGCTGGAAATGGTTGAGCAATTAGCCCTGGCAGTGTCGCCCGACAAAATGCACGCCACGGCAATCAAGCAAGACGCCAGCAAGGGCGAGGCGCTGGTGCTGTTCACCACCGATAATGAGCTGACGCGAGACAAGCTGCAGCAACAGGCGCGTGCGAGTGGTGTGCCAGAGTTGGCTGTGCCACGCGATATTCGTTTCCTGAAGCAGATGCCGCTGCTCGGCAGCGGTAAACCGGACTTCGTCACCCTGAAGGGGATGGTCGATCAGGCGGAAAACCATAATGAGTGAGTCAGTACACACTAACACGTCGCTCCGATCGAAAGGCATGCTGGCAGTCATCTGTGCCCAGTTCCTGTCGGCGTTTGGCGATAATGCTTTGCTGTTTGCCACCCTGGCGCTGATGAAGCAGCAGTTCTACCCGGACTGGAGCCAGCCGATCCTGCAGATGGTGTTTGTGGGCGCTTACATTCTGTTTGCCCCGTTTGTTGGGCAGTTTGCCGACAGCTTCCCGAAAGGTCGGGTGATGATGGTCGCCAACGCGATGAAGTTGATTGGCGCGGCGTCTATCTGTGCTGGCGTGAACCCGTTTATCGGCTACACGCTGGTGGGTGTGGGGGCGGCAGCTTATTCTCCGGCGAAATACGGCATTCTGGGTGAATTGACCACTGGCGATAAACTGGTGAAAGCCAACGGATTGATGGAGTCGTCCACCATTGCGGCCATTTTACTGGGTTCCGTGGCGGGCGGGGTACTCGCCGACTGGCACGTTCTGGCGGCACTGGGCGTTTGCGCCTTTGTGTATGCCGGAGCGGTTGTCGCCAACTTGTTTATCACCCGTTTGCCTGCGGCCAGGCCAGGGCAGTCGTGGCGCTTTAAGGCCATGACGCAGAGCTTTTTCTCTGCCTGTAAAACGCTGTGGCTAAACCGCGAAACTCGCTTCTCGCTGGTTGGCACCAGCCTCTTTTGGGGCGCGGGCGTCACACTGCGTTTTCTGCTGGTGCTGTGGGTGCCTGTGGCACTTGGTATTACCGATAACGCCACGCCAACTTACCTCAACGCGATGGTTGCGGTGGGCATTGTGGCAGGCGCAGGGGCTGCGGCAAAACTCATCACCCTGGAAAACGTCGCGCGCTGTATGCCGGCAGGCATTTTGATTGGCGTGCTGGTGGTTATCTTTGCCGTGCAACATGCTCTGCTGCCTGCTTATGGGTTGCTGTTGCTGATTGGGGTTTGCGGTGGGTTCTTTGTCGTCCCGCTCAATGCCTTGCTGCAGGAACGCGGTAAGCACACTGTCGGCGCGGGCAATGCCATTGCTGTGCAAAACCTGGGTGAAAACAGCGCGATGCTTATCATGCTTGGCCTGTATTCACTGGCGGTGATGATCGGCATTCCGGTCGTGGGCGTTGGGATTGGCTTTGGCACGTTGTTCGCTTTGGCGATTGTCGTGCTTTGGGCTTGGGGCAAAAAAAGATAGGTAATGCCCGGCGGCGCTACGCTTGCAGGGCCAACATTAGTTTTCTACGTTCTGTAGATACTGTTATGCCACGCAAGCATTTTCTGTGTGCAACGTGGCATCGAACGGGCGTCCTGATTTCAGGACGCCGTACGCCACTTGTGCCA
>NZ_JBJDNI010000027.1:0-79440 GCF_044900545.1 Scandinavium sp. NPDC088450
TGTCGGTAAAACGTGATTTTTTCATAGAGATCTCCCCGGTTCAGATTACGAGAAAATTCTACTTATCAACACCCCGGATTTTCGGGGGGATTACCCTTTGGGGGCGTTGATTCTGCAATTTTTTCAAAAACTGGGCTTTTGCCGACATGGTGTTATTCTCTGTCAGGAGGTCAGAGGCGGGTCTGAGCATCAAGATAATGCTGCTGTTTGAGGTGGCGGATCAGAACTCTTCCTTCCGGCATAAATTCCGTACCGTAGCGCACCAGCCCCACCCCTTTTAGCTCAGCATCGATGGCATAACGCAGCTCACCAGGAATTGTCTGCTCGAGCAGGACCACCTGAATACTTTTCAGCCGGGGTTCATATTTCAGCAGTACGCCAGCGAGAGTATCAATCAGAGAGTGCTCGGTACCGGGCAGTCCCTGAATGATGGTCGTCATATCTGGCAGACCATAGTTCGGCAGGTGAGCGAGCGTGCCGGCGCGACAGTTAAGGATGCGCTGCATATTATCCAGCACCGACAGGATCACCTGGTTTTCCTCACTCACCTGATGCAGGTCGAGACCGCCGCTAAAGTTGCCAAACAGGGTCTCGTACAGTGACGGACGTGGCGTATTATTCCTCATCTTTCAGCGCCTGCAGCGTCAGCCGGTTGTTGCCGGCCTCAATAACCCTCGCTTTATCCGGATCCAGGTCATCAAGTGAGAGCACAACCCGCCAGGTGTTGTTAACCTGATCCGGCGACATAAACATTCCCGCCACCGCCACATATTGCGCGTTTTCGTCCATCGGCATGTCCATTAATACCGCGCCGCCCGGCTGCAGGCGAAGATCTTTTTCAGCCAGCAGGTCCGCTTTTATGGCCTGACTGTCATTTGCAAACAGCGACGGGTAGTCCGTGCTGTCAAACGTCTTGCGGTCTTTCAACTGATAAACACGGACCACCGTGGACAGTGCCACACCGCCGGCATTTTTATTAATGGCTTCGCGAGCCCGGATATCCAGATGCAGGCTTTTCACCTGCTTGTAAAAAATTGATTTGGTCACGGCCACAGTGCCGTCGGTGACGCTCTGGGTCAGCCCGCAGCCGCTCAGCAGTATGGATAACCCCACAGCCAGCGTAGCCAGTGAAGTTTTAGTCGCGGTAATCGCCATGTTCATCCGTCTCCCTGCGATGAATATTTACCTGAACCCGCTCATAGCGGCCCAGGCTGATGGTTATGGTTTTGGGGTGTGCTGAAGTACTGGCCGGATTCAGTGGTCGCATCACAGCCGTACGTCCCAACTGCACGGCTCCCGCCCGGGCCTGGCTGCTCATTGTCGCATTGGGCAGAAAACGACGCTCCACGCATAATTGCAGACGCACGCTCAGACGTGAGCCGAGATACACATGCAGCAGTGCCATTAAATCGCCGTGCAGCTCGCCACCGGGCAACCAGCCCTGGACTTCTTCCGGGTCGGTTGTGGTAAGCTGCATCAGGACCTGGCTGTTCACGTCCGTGGTGTAGTTGCCCATCACCGGGCGATTTTTCAGGGTCACCGGCTGACTGACGCTCATGGTCAGTGGACTTTTGAGCGGAATACGACGTTTGTCGTGGTGCCAGATTTTTGCCCGGGTGTTGGGAGCCAGCAGGCGCACCAGTGAAGCCAGCCCCTCCGCGGTGCGTCCCGGTAACAGCATGACCGGCAGCAACGCGAGAAATCGGGAGACGGGGGCCGCTATATGCTCCGCACAACCCTCTGTACCGAGTCCCACCAGGCCCAGCAGGTACTGCGAGATATTGTCCTTCCCGCCTGCTTCAAACGACGCCGGCCAGTTATATTTCCGCCAGATAAGGTAATACTGGCTAATCAGCCGGTGGTTGAAGATATCCAGAAAATCTGCTGTTGCTTCATACCCTTCCCGACGCTGGGTAATGTCATCGATAAAGTGCGTGGGCAGCGGTGACTCCACACCATACAGCCCGGTAAAGGTAATGCGAATGGTGGGCGGCAGATGCGGATGTTCCGGGTGCTCAAAGCCTTTGATTTCTGAGGCCGGAAAGCCCATCCCCGGATGCGGGCGGAAACGTATCGGTTCATGACGCACCTGCCAGGTACTGCCCGTGACAGGTTTGTCGGGCTGACACTGTTCAAGAAGCTGGCAGAAACGGTAAAAATTAATCGTCGGCAGCCGGTCACCCAGCTGCGCTATCAGCCTGGCAGGCGCGGACTGTGGTTCTCTTTCCACCGGATGCATTTTCCTTCTGGCTGAACAATCAGCGTGAGCTGGTTAAACTGGTTCATGTCGGCATAGAGGGCAAAGAAGCGGTTCAGCATCTCACCGAACAGATGAATATCGCCCTCGCCCGTGAACCCGTTGCTGTCGAGGGTGACTTCGATATCGAGCCCCTGCAGCAGGAATCCCTGCTCAAAGCGTTGCAGACGATGGTGCTCTACCTGCGAAATGGCCTCCAGCCGACGGGTATTGAGTTCGTCTTCCTGCCAGTTATAGAGCGCCAGGGTGTTACGCAGCACCTCGGCGTTGTCCATCATGTTCAGAAAACGGGTCCCCAGATGGCCCAGCACCCGCCAGTGAAACTTATCTTCTGCTGGCGGATACACTGGCAACGTGGGTTTGCAGAGGTTACGCACCGTAAGGTGCGTGTCGACAACCTGCTCACAGCGGTCAAGCAGCGTACTGGTGAGCGCCCGGCGCGGAAGCTGGCCGTTGGTGCCGGTTATTTGCAGTGAGACCGCTTCACGCTCGAAAAGCCGGTCATCTTCCCACTGATGTCCACCCAGGATTAGCCAGGTATCATGCAACCCGGTGACACCCCTTTTCACACGGGTGTGGTAATAGCGTGGAGGCGCATGGCGTCGCATCATCCCCCCCTTGTGGCGGAAACTGCTGAACGGCACATACTCCGCATCCTGGGTGCGGTTAGAGCCGATGACCGAATCCACAGAGTAAATCTCGGTGTGGCCGTCCTGCAGCCGTTTGGGGCGTAACAGATATTCACTTTCCAGGCCTGAGATGGTCAGCGGGTCGGCTTCCAGCGTAAACAGGTTAATCACCGGCACGCAGTGCAGGCGAATATCGTCACTGGTGACCGGCAGGTCGGATGGCCAGGCGCTGCTGAACACCACTTCAATATCGAAATACTCCGCCCCTGCCGGCGGCGTGATACCCTCAAGGCCACTGAGGTGGACAAACATAAACTTGTCACGGAAGGTGAAGTATTCCAGCAGCAGCTGGTAGCCACTGAACGCCGTGTCCCCTTTCGGCCACAGGGTATCTTCATCACGAAAGCCGCCCGGCGAAAAATACCCGTCAAGCCGGATGCGGTCAGCCTGCCCGGGCAGGCGCATATACAGGGCCGCCTGACGCTTGGTCAGCATCAGATGCAACTGGCTGCTGACCGGGGCATCAGCCCCGAGATACAGACTCAGGCGACTGAGGTCGGCCTCTGACCAGTCCGCCTGGCTGCTGCAGGCAAAACGCATGCGCAACAGTGAGCGCCCGTCAGGCTCGGTGGTCATGGTGATACCTGAGATGTTCAGCGGATTAAGCATCATATCCCGGGTGGTGCGGTAGCGGCAGACGGTGTTCTTCGGCCCTACGGGTCGAGAGTAAACCTCAAGGCCCGCGGGCACCACTTCCGCCATTTTCATCGCATGCAGCGCCGGGGTGAAGGCAACGACAGAGAGCGACGGAATGGTCTGCAGATAGTGTGGCCAGAGCATACTGACCAGCCCTTCAGTCAGTTCCGGCAGGTCGTCATCAATTTTTTCGCGCAGACGTCCCATCGAGAAGGCAAACCCTTCAAACAGGCGCTCCACATAAGGGTCTGGGGTACCGGCCTTATCCAGGTCCAGCATCGCGGCCCGGTCCGGGTGAGTTTGCGCGAACTCTTTTGCAGCTTCACGCAGGTAGCGTAATTCCGCCTCGTAATGGCGCAGGGTTAAATCTTCCATGGTGTTCCAGGCAAGTGAGTTAAAGCAGGGGGACTGATCAGCGACTGCACAAATTAATCATGTGAAGCCGTGGCCAGTACATTTCCATCATTGTCGCGGTAAATAGCACCGCCATCTGCGTCGGCCAGGGTGGCGCTACCAAGAATGTCCCCGGACGGTCCCCTATAAATAATGTGCTTATCATTTTCGGCTGTTGATGTGCCTGCAAGATGCCCGTACTTGTTGCGGTAAGTCGTGCTGCCATCCTTTTCCTTTATCGAGGTCCCGAGTAACTGCCCGAATTCATTTGTGTAAGTGGTTTTTCCCCTTGAGTCGGTGGCCTCATCAATCCGGTGAAAACCGCCGTCCAGATAAAATACCGAAAATCCGTCAAATGAATGTGCCAGTGGAGCAAATAAAAAACAAACGACCAGAAGATATTTCAGCATAGTAGTGTGCCTTTTTGGTGATGCGCAGGTAGTGTAATTCCGTTTCGTAATGGCGTAGGATTAAATTTTCCATATCCCCCTCGTTCCAGAAGTAGCCCGGCCTGTGTCAAATATGTTTTATATTGATGATTTCACTTTATTCACCGTGATGTATTTCACGTGGAAAAGTTATTTCCAGCTCACATGGTTTTTCTGTGGCAAACAGAATCGTTCTGCCCTGGCGATCGCTTACCCCTGTATAGGTATCATTTGGCTGGCATTTATTGGTTATTTTGTAAGTGGTGAAAGGTTTCACCTTGCCGTCAAAGGAGGTGGTGGTAAAGCCTTCAGAATAATCATAGAAATGCCACATTGGCTCAACCGTATAATCGTTTTCGGTAATATGACCTGAAACAACAAACTCCCCCGTATCGCCATTGCTGTCCAGAACACCTATCGCAATATCTTTTTGCTCCTTCACCAGTCTGGCACCTTGAGGCAATTTTTTTATCTCGTGACCAGAAAAATCAATGCGATAATATTTAATATCGCTCCATCCCTTATGAACATTCACAGAGGAAGTACACCCTGATAAAAATAAAATAGCAGCAATAAAATAAATACACTTCATGAAATTATTCACCTTTTGATAATCGTTAGCTGTTTTCTTTCAATGGCAAAGATATAAAGCAGCCAATTCCTGATCAGGAAGCACACAGCACCGCTGCTCTTGATGGATCGACAGCAATCAGCCCGGCCAGCAATGCGTCCATTTTCGGGCTGAGACGTGTTTTATCTGCCTCGCTGCGCCCGGCTTTGATTCGGAGCAGTTTCAGGTGACGGGCTCTGACCTCAAACAACAGTTCCGGCTCCCAGTCCTTCAGGGTGACGCTGCCGGCCTGTTCGCCCAGTTCGGCAAACAGATGCACCGCCAGTTCATGCTTTCCGTACTGCTCAGCAATCCGTCCCATCAGCAGACGCAGCAGCCAGCGCTGGCGCGTCGTCGTGATACCGGGACGGTTTTGTAACCAGATCAGTGCCGTATCCAGGCCTTCACCATCAGCCAGCGCCACCGCTTCCGGCTCCAGGGCCAGAATGTCATCATCCTGCCCTGCAGGTTGTGCGGCGGGCGTGTCTTCGCCCCACCCGCCCACCGAATCCAGAACATGCTGGCGGATCCAGTTCAGGGTCACTTCATCTGCAAACGGTGTACCATCGCTGAACGCCAGGGTTTCGAGACCGGCCAGGCGGGTCAGCAGCCCTTTCAGGTCAGCGGCAATGATGTCGGCCAGCGTGTCCTGGCCGTTTTTCATCAAGGCCTGGTGGATATACCACTGCAAATCCAGCCACAGATGGTTGGCACCACGGGAAAAGGCGCTGTCTGCGGCCTCGAGTAACTCGGTCCAGCTCTGCTGTAGATACAGACGCTTGAGCAGCGAGCGCTGGTCTGCCCTTGGCGGTTCGATACGCGTACGATCCTGCTCATCCGGTGCCGGGATTTTTCGCAGCGTGTCATGACGCAGACTTTTCATCAGATGATGGGCAGGCAGCCAGCCTTCCGGCTGTTCACGCAGATAATCCGCCAGGGTGCGACCCTGGGTCAGCAAATCCTGCCCGGAGGTGATTCGCCCGATGGCCGGCGCATCGCTGTGACTGGCAGCCGAAGGTGTTTCGTTGGTACTGGCATTCTGCGGCACCACCGCATCCACGCCACCGGCTTTCATCAGCCGGTTTTCCAGCGCGCCGTACAGTGCATTCAGCTGCGGACGGGCATCATCCGCTTCATCATCGGTAAGTCCGGCAATCAGCAGCAGGGCACCAGCGGTGCGCTCCGCCTCTTCCCTGACCACTTCCGGATACAGGGAAAGGCTGTCGGTCATGCGTGAACCCGCCAGCCACTCCAGCGCCGCCTTACGGCTGCGGTCACGCTGCGGATGCAGTTGTGAACCAAAACGTTCCAGCAGACCGGCCAGCAGTTCAAGTCCGTCGGCAAGCCCCTTCTCACCCTCCCGGTGCAGCTTCGCCCAGCAGTAGTACGTTGCGACACGGATGTCTTTGGCGGTGGTGGTCAGCAGCTTTTCCGCCAGCCGGTAGATGAGTTCGGTGTCGGCCCCGGAGAGCTTATTGACCTCTTCACGCATCTGCTGGAAGTCATCGTCATAGCCCGGGTCATCACCTGCCGGGGTACTTACTGAAACAGACTGTAACCAGTTGTCCCACAGTGCAACACGTGCACGGGTGGCAGCCGTGAGTGGCTCTTTTTCTGCCTGACAGGCGTTGAGTAAGGATTCCAGCGTGCTCATTAATACACCTCCGCAGCGCCGGTATCACCCACAGCGGCCATGTCAGATGAAGCCCCGCCGGTACTGAAGATGGTTTCCGGCAAATGGAAATTACGCAGTTTCAGCAATACCAGAGGCCCCTCTCCCGCTTCGGTTCGCAGGGTATAGTTCAGCGCCCGGCCATCCTGGGCCTTCCAACTCAGACTGTAACTGCTGCCCACGCCCGGATAAGCCTTCACGCTGGCTTTATCAAGCAGACGGATCAGCCCCCAACTGCCGGGAATGTCCGCGTACTGGCGGGTGCCCGCCTGGGTGCTTATCCAGCTCAGATTGGCTCCCGGTGCTTCGGTATCCGCAGGCCAGGTGAAACGCTTCCATGTCGGTAACTGGTTGACGTAGGTCAGCTTCTGGCTGTCGATAATCATGTCGGTCTGCATCACACCGTCAGCCGTACCCGGGCGCAGTTCAAAACTCATTCCCGCATTGCCTTCGGTGAAAGCCACGTCTGAAATGTGACTCAGTGTATTGATGGCATTGAGAAATGCCGGGTTAAAGGCCAGCCCCTGTGAGTTGATGCTGTCCGGCACCCAGTGATTGCCTTCCTTGTGCAGGACACCTTTCAGGCGGGTCTGCAGGAATTGCGCAATTCGTCCGGAATCCGCGTTGAGGTATTTGGCGAGCAGCGGCAGGGAAACATCACTGCTGGCGTTATTAAACGGATAACGTCCGCCAAAGGCACTGTTCCACTCAGCCACCACCGCCTGCTGCCACTGGGCGTTAAGGCTGTCGGCTGCCGGGGTCAGCACCTGCTGCCAGGCCTGCTCCATCGGGTTCACAAACACCGTGCGTCCAAAGCCGCTCCACTCCTGCCCCAGCCCGGCAGCAATCAGGCTGCCGTAGTCGCGGGTTTCGGTGAGGTCCACGGCTTTGCCCTGGAACACGGTCTGGGCGATGGTCTGGGTCATGGCCTGCGGGTCGGCGGCATTGGTCACCTGCTGCAGGCGCAGACGCACCTGGGTCACGCGGGTCAGATACGACTGCAGGCTCATCTCCTGCGCCCCAGTGCGATTCTTGTCCATCAGCGCCAGCACCGGACCAAATGTCGCGTCCAGCGGACCGTGAACCCCAGCACTCTGGTCAATGGCATCCTTCTTGTCACCGCCCAGCAGGTTTTTCGCCGATTTCACCAGCGAGTCAGAAATCGCCTCGCCGGTCTGCCCGGTACGCCCCTGGGTGTTCAGGGTATTCATCAGTGCCACCAGAGGCGACTGGCGCACATCGGCCATCAGGGTCAGCTGGTCAATGGAATCCGAGAGCGTCGCGGCACGGTTCCAGCGCAGGCTGTTAAGAAATTCCAGCCACGCCCCGCCAAAGTCCGCAAAGTAGCGCTCCGTCAGCCGCTTTTTCAGCGCTTCCGGCGAGGTTTCATCCTGTGACTGCGTCTGACGCTTGCTGTCGGTCAGTACCCAGTCGAGCTCGTCGCGGCGCTCTTTTACCACTTTGTCAATTGCGGGCTGCACCGCCTGCTCCCAGGCCTGACGGGTGAACATCCCCGGCACGATGTCGGTGGTGTTGAACAGGCGGGAAGCATCGGTGTCCCCGGTCATGTCTTCGAGACGCATATCGACATACAGATGGGCTACCTGCGAGAGCATCTTCTGGTACAGGGTGGATTCGCTGTTGCGCATCCCCATCAGGCGAACCAGCAGGGAACGGGACTGGCTGACCATGCTTTCATCAGCACGGAATTTCCATTCAGGGTGCGCCATGAGCTGTGCACCGTAAAAGGCCAGCAGCGAGGGAGCCGCCCCCTGCCAGATGCCGTCTTTCACGCCATCACGCTTCGGCCAGTCCTGCATCAGCGCACGGCTGAACCAGGCGGCGTCCATATGCTCCGGGCGGGCTAGCATCAGGTACAGCTTCAACTGGTCATAGGTGGCTTTGGCCATCTGTTCGCGTAGCGGGCTGCCAGGTGGCAGGGCATTAAAGGTATTCAGCTGGCGTTGCAGATGCTCTGCTGCCGCATCACGCAGCAGCGGTTGTGCACTGTCCTGATAGCGGGGCCAGAGTGCTGCCAGGAGCGCGGTATTCTGGCTGAGACCGGCACGCTCATACCACGGCACACCATGCTCTTCACGATATTGCAGGCGGGCCAGAGTTTTCTGCAGTTCAGACAGCGCATGCAGGCGCGCGGCAAGAGACTGATTCGGTTGTGCGGCAAGGGCCGCCTGGGCATTGGCGCCATCAATCTGGCTGCGGTTACTGATATAGGACACGCCCATCCAGGCCGCCCAGGTGACCATCAGCAGCCCGGCAACGCAGGCCAGCACTTTGCCCCACGGAAGGCCCGGTTTATGCGGACGCAACGCGCCGGGCAGAGAACGCACCGAATCCGGCAGCACATCCCAGCGTCGGTCCATACCCCAGTGATGCGCAACGCTGCGTTCTGTGCCCGCGGAGGGCTGACTGAATACAACACCTGCCAGTGGCAGCGGCCGGTACGGATTGAGCATCACCGCCAGCGGCTCTGCCACACTCTGCGGTTCACGGATCAGCTGGTCGGCCAGCGCCAGCAGGAAATTGTGTTTAACGTCATTACTGGTCTGCTGAATCCCCTGTGTGGTCAGGCCCGGCGTCAGCGCGGACAGTTGTTCGGACAGTTGCTCAACACGACATTTTGCCGGCAGCAGGCACCCCGTAGCCTGGACTGCGCGCCCCTCCGGAGAACCTGCCCGAAGATGCAGGGACCAGACATACAGCGGGAGTTTCCAGCCCAGCGCCGACATACGGTCACTGACGGCCTGCGCCAGTGTGTCCATCGTACTGGCAGAGGGAACCGGTAGCGGCGGTGCTAAGCCAGGGGCAGCTAACTGGTCGAAGGCAGAGGTCACCCAGACCATACCGTCCACCGGGCGGCGGCGCAGTTTACGCAGTGCGGTCAGCCAGGCGCTGTCGGCAGGGGTATTCAGGTCACCGCCCCATAACAACAAGGTTCCCTGGTCTTCCTGCCAGAGCTGCCCGGTCAGACCCGGCGTCAGTTGCTCCACCTCGGCCACCGTTCCGGTGACAAGCAGGATACGGATTTTACGACCCCAGCGCCGACCGTAAAGATTGCGCATGGCCTGGCGAATGGTTGTCACCGTGACATTGCGGGGGGCGGTCTGCTTAACGCGACCTTCATTTCCAGGTAACTGGTTTTTCCGTTGAGCCTGAAAGCGGTGCCAGCGCTCCTGGATTGCCTGACGTATGATTGCGCCATGGCGAATGAAGAGAATTAAAATCATCGCCCCGGCAAATCCGAGCCATTTTGAACCCAGAGTATCAAGGCCAACCCTGTCGCCGTAATGCCAGATAACCCAGGCCACAGCAGCACTGATAAGGGTTGTCAGTCCAAAACGGCCCCAGTTACCACGCCATACGGAATCCTCAACTGCTTTCATTCTCGTTCCCTGTCGTCACGGTATTAATAAAACGCTGTCCTTCACTTTCAGATAACATCAGGCAGTCTGTTTTCAGAACCTGCACCGCATCGCTGGCAACTGCAGTCATAATCCAGGGGGAGAATGGCCCGCAGCGACCGGCGTAAGTCTCCAGCCAATGTAACTGTTCTGTTTTCCAGTGCCCCTGATATGGCTCGCTGGCCTGGAGGATTGTGGCAAATGACCGCCCCCAACGCACCTGGTCACCAATAATGTGCTGAGTGTTAATCGCCTGGCTCTGAGTGGAAAAGTAAAGATCGAAATCATTGAGGGGATCATCATCTTCCATGGACATAGGCCGGAGTAGACGAACATCGTGTTTTAATTCGTATTTAGTCGCGACATCATCCGTCGTCAGCAGCAGCGCAGCCAGCGCATCACTATAGCGCTCCCCTCCATGCATCTGCTGCACCAGAATAAGTTCTGCTGAAATTTCTGGGGTTTTTATTCGACGTTCAACAGCATCAAAAGAAAATTCACTCATCACCATAAGCGGAGGAAGCATTCGCTCAGTGGGCATCAGGTAGCGCCAACAATCTTCAAGGCTGGCCCTTAGCTCAGTTTCTTTATCAAGGGAATCTGTCAAAAGAATAACATTCAAATTGATATCAGGGGGGAGCCTCTCCAGGGCTGTTTTTACACCCTCAAGCTGTATCAGTGACGCGTTTTTCCCTTTGTCTAAGACAATCCGTTTTGCGAGCCCATTAAATTCCTGGAGCTCTGAATTTTTGGGAACAAACAAGGCTGCAGTCAGTTTTTCAGGCAAAATGACTTCACTGTGGATGACGGCAAGGTAGCGCCCTGCCCATTCAGTCCACTGCTGTTGAGAGTAGTCCGCTTCTTTCGATTCAAACTCATGCTTATCAACAGCATTGTTATAAAGCCAACTTCTCAGACAAATACAAATAAACCAGAAAAGAAGAGGCGAACCGGACAATATCCAAATGTTGTAGTCCTGGCCTGGCCCCAGAAATTGGTTGGCATGCAAAACAAAAATAAGCCCACCCGCTGTCATTGCGGCAAGGCCACCAATAAGCCATACGAGGAGAGAAGGCTCTTCTGGCATCGGAGCCACTGAAGATTTTTGACGCTCCCAGATCATTAATTATCCTATAGCGCAATCCGGCGCACTGGAGATTACCTGACAACCACATTCGCAACGACAACTATCCACGACCACCGCTTTTCCATCTGATGACCATTCAGGTGATCCTTCAATGATGGCATTAGTTCCATGTCCGTCTTTTGGGCAGCTAATCTTGTCTCCAACCAAAACGACCCTCTTATTATTGACAACCATGGTCGATGAGGCAGATATCACTTCCCCCCCATGAGTGGTATTATCACCGAGCAGCACAAAGCCTTTTGACATTTTAAACCTCATTATTTTCATGGAGAATAATAAAATAGCAAGTAGTCAGAATGATTTATCTCTCGCTTAAAATTTCACACCGTTTAATTTCGATATAGTGCCCAACCATCATGATAAATGGCGCAGATATCCACATCCAAAAACCCAAACCATAAGAGATTACAGGTCTCTCACGACCACCTGTATCTATAATAATACTTTTAACTCCCAGGAAGGAAATGGCCAATAAAAATGACACCAGAGACAATATAAACAATAAATTATTTTCCTTTCCCCTGATGACTCCAATCAGTGATGCAATATAAAATGGATTAGCTAACCAAGAAAATGATGCACCAGGATCAACAAAAAAACCGAACCCTCCAGTTATAAGTAAAGCAAGACCATCACTTGATCCTGTATCCGTGCTAAATGAAGGAAAATATAAAGCAGAGCAAAAGCACAACACTGATAGCCCGAAGAAAAATGATGAAAAGAATTTCATATGTCACCCTGAATTTAGAATAACAGAACAATCGCTTGGATTTAATTCTCTTTCTTTGTGTTACATGTTATAAATATAACAAACCAGAGTTCAACCTGAAATATCTCAGTATCTAGCAGTCACATGAAAAAATTTAACCTAACAGTCTAGGTGTTAATTATAAAAAATAATTAATCATTGTTTTTTGAAAGCAACTGAAGTTTTTTATAATTTGGGAAATATGGTCCATTATCGACGGTTCCGTCTGGATACAACACTGACATATACATCCCGACCTTTTGCACTTTCGGCTCTGTGGCGCGTAAAGTTTTTGAAGAATGAAGTCTTGGCTCAAAAACCACCTCTTTTGCTGATGTTGATTTATAAATCACATCTGGCGAGGACCTAATAATGGAATACTCTACCGGGCTACTGCTATCTCTGCGCTTTGTAATTAAAGGAAAGTAATCTCCCTTCAGTTTGACATTTCCATTAATAGCCTCGTACGATCCACTTAGCCGCTGAGGTGAATTATTATCAAATACAACAATTTCTTTAATTGGAATATTTTCACTCTTTTCATCGTTACCTGATGGGAGTACCTTCAAGCTAAACCCTAGAGTTACATTACTTAATTTCCAATTACACCGCCCACCACCATCACGTGGAATTTCTAGATTAAACATACTGTCGTCTGATGCATGATTGAAATCTTTCTTGACAAAATGATATCCTGGTTCTTTTACTACATCTCCATTGGAATTCTTACGGTTCTTCAAGCAAGTGCTTGAACGATACATAATTTCCAAAGGCAGTATTTTACTATCCGCTGGCATCTTTGCAACTACAGAAACCGTTTCACCATCAGGTGGAGGGTTTAATGACTCATCTTTATCACATCCTAACAAAAGAAAAGGTAAGATGAATGTCATATCCCTAATTAATATTTTCATATTCTTCCTTTGCCGTATTTTTAAATCTGACCAATGCAGTCACCCAACTACTCTCGGACTTCGATATCTCTAATGCTTTTGGTAACATATCTTGCAAAGATAGAAAGATTTTATTCCTTTCTACTTCATGTTTTGAGGTGTTTTCTGTTGATTTAGATGCATTGTCAACAGTACATGAAAATTTATCTCTATTCACTTTACGTTCCATTTGCCGCTCAGGATCTACCAACTCAATCAACTCATTTTTGATATAGGGCATGTATTTATTTGACATGGAGTGATTTGCTGGGTTTGTCCAAGAGTCAAGATCTGGATTACTATTTTTAGGAAAATAACGCCTCAAGCTTTCAGGAGACAAACATTTTACGAAATTATTTTGATCATCAGCTGTAGTGCAAAACATTTGCTCATTAAGTTCTGGGACAAGATAAAGTTTACATTTGTAAAATGAGACTTCCCTTATCGACATATATGGATTGCTAACATCCATACCTATAAGCGGCATTGGTCTTTTTGAATACTTAACAATAGACTGCTCAGCCTTAAAAAAACAGACAGTACTACCATGATGCCAATAAGGATCACCAAACTTTATCCCCGTGCCTTGAATTTCCATAGCCCAAACAGAGCCGATAAACCCATAGACGACACCGTAAGGTCCCCAAAGGTCATAGAGTTTATTATCTAACTCTAGTTCCGGTGGGACACTTGTTACTGAGTCTGAATCATTAACATGCCTATAATGAGAGATATTTTTAATATTATTAATAGTCGACGCTGTAAATACTCGCGGCATTCCATACGTATAAATTACTGGTTGATAATCACGCAATACGGTAGCATGAATTAGTGTTAATGCGCCGCCTAAACTATGCCCTGTGATAAACAACTCACGTCCATTCGACAAGCTCTGAATTTTCTTGAACTGGTCTCCGAATTTTTTTTCAACTAAGTTAAAAGCATCTAAAAAACCTTTGTGACAATGACCCGCAGGTACTATATCTGGGCATGGCACTGGCCTAAATGATCCATCGGCACTAAGATCTGCTAGTTTATCTGGCTCAGTTCCTCTCCAACCCACTAATATCTTAGTTAAATTGCTGACGAAGAAAAGCTGGGTTCCCCCTTCTCCAGAATCACCCTCAGTAGTGTCGAGGAATATTGGATTTACATAACGTTCTCTAAACGGAACATCGACAGAAATGGGTTCATAGAGCATGTCAGGAACTTTAGACAAATCTTGGCACTGGTCATTAAAAAACGATAATATTTTTTCTTTATCAGAATAAACAAACTCAGCTAAAAGCCCCAAATTAAATGCATTTACTATAGAATATTCGTTTGTATGATGAAGAAGTACATTCCATGCTCTGAAAGGGCATATTTTCACTATAACTCTCGCGTTAAAATACATATTCGAGATAGTCAGCCCTGAAAAATCAGGGTCTGGAAAATGAAACGCTGGTAATTCCTTGGCTTCCCAACCAGGAATTTGTGGAGCTTTATCGCACAATTGACCTATAACTACATAATAACAAATGCTATCGGTTTTCTTATCTACCGTGACCGGAGACATTTTCATTGAATAAGAATATGTTCTTTCAATGCTTAATGGGCGCTCCTCCATTTCATCGGTAAGCGGTTGAGCTTCGATGAAAAGCGTCAAATCAGGATGTAACAAATCATCAATCCGTAATACCCCTTCAGAATCAGTTACTCCACTATAAGGCTCAATGACTTTGTCACGGGTAGCCTCATTCTCAGCTCGCCATGGCATATTCGCTACTGCAGTGCCATTTTCATCAACAAGCTGGATTTCAATCCAGCATTTTCTTTGCGCAGGTGCCTGGGCTTTACCAAATGTCCCAACCGCTGATGTTCTTGACTCACTCATGATGACGATCCTTGTTATTCGCTGTCAGTAGTGTTGCTGAGAGGAAACTCAATCTTCATTGCTGATGGTGTCGCAGTATAAATCGGTATTGTATTGCCAAGTTTGTCCGTGGTACCTGTATAAACATCACCTTCGGCAGTTGTGACCTTATAATGAGTGTAGGGCATAATTTCGCCGGTCTCTTGATTCGTGATTGCAAATCCACCTTTAAATCCTTTAGGGAGATCCTGAGGTGAAATATTTAAATTAGCCGCACCCATTTTTTGTACATTAGCTGCTTTGAGAAGAATATTTCCAGGGCAGCCGAGTTCAATGTTTCCTCCACCAATTTTGATATATGCGCCATCACATACGAGAGTCAACTCCTGACTTGCATTCACAGTCACGTTACCGCTGTTACTGGTTATAGTTAAATCCTTTAATGCCTGGACATTAAGAGCATCCCCCTGGGCCTGCATATCGACCTTGCCCTTCCCTGCAAACAATTGCATTCCAGCCCCCTGTGCAAACAAACTGACTGTATTTGCGGCCGCAACGGTCACAGATTGAGCGGCACTTATGTCAGTATTGCGACCTGAGACAATTCCGACACTCTGGTTCCCAGATGCCACCCTTATAGCTTCGGGGCTTACAATGCCAATACCCTTAGGAGAATGCGCCAATATTCCCGGTTTTTGCAGCCCTGACAAAGCACTATTCAGGCTGGACTGACTGTCTGATTCTGCCGGTGTCGCTTTTGCTGACTCTACCGCCCGACTCAGGCTTTTTGCCAGGGCAAGCGCCTGCTCAAGTTGCTGCACAGCATCATGCATATCCAGCATAATACCTTGAGCAGAAGGCTGTGAATCAGCACTTAATAAAATACCCTTACCGCCACGTACGGCTACCCACTCATCAGTGCGCAGTTCAGCGCCTTCCCCTCTGATTACACGCTCATCATCCACATTATGGCCCAAATTGAGTTGCGTCTTGCCCCCATACTCGGTGCTGAGCTTCACATGCTCCTCACCCCGCTTATCCTCCATCCGGAGTTTGTTCAGACCTGCGGTCCTGACGACGTTACGCGTGCTGTTCAGTTCGGTGACGTGATCGACGTGGCGGGAGTCATGCAGGGCGTGCGCGATATACGGACGGTCAGGGTCACCTTCGTGGAACGCAATAGCGACTTCTGTACCCTGTATCAGCGGGAAGTGAAAACCGTACTTGTCGCCGCCGTAGGGTTTAGCCAGGCGCACCGGCATACTTTCCATGCCCTGACGTTTGTCGTCACGGTCGGCATCAAATTTGACGCGATACTGACCGGCTGCATTCTGCCAGGCGTAAATATCGTTGTCCTTGGCACTGGTCACACGTGCCATCAGGGTGCCACTGACAACCGGACGCTTTTTGGCGGCCGGCCGCCAACAGCGGTTCTCGTAATAAGGCATGCCTTCCCACATTACAACCAGTGCATCCCTGCGGCTGGCAATATAGCCCGTGCGGGTGATGATGACACCATTCTCAGTTTCTGGCGGCAAGGTTGGAACCACAACCCTTTCACTTATAGTCAGAACCTGTGCAGGAGAAAGAAAAGCATCATTACTACTGCCACTGATAGTCGTCTGCCCGGACAGAAAACGTTCATGCTCAAGGCGTGCCCAAAAGTTACCTGTTTCTGCTGACGGTGTAATTTTGTCACCACGTTCAAGGTGACGCGGGCGATAGTGATACACATCACCGTACGTTGTCCCCTCGCCTTCACCCCGGGTCATGTCCGCCGGTACAGAGGTCAGGATGTTCTGGGCTTCGCGGTGATTGTAATCACTGGCGATGACGGAGCGCTCAACCACGTTCTGTCGGACGTTAACACCCCACACCGAGTCTGCTGCATTGTCACTCATTCCTGACGGGCTGCTGAGCGGCAGGGTTTTGCCGAATGTCCAGGCGCTTTGCTTGTCCGCGAAGTGCACCACTTCAGTCTGGGTATCCGGCTGCAGGGTGAAGAAGTAAAATATCCCTACTTCAGAGAGCAGACGTTCAATAAACGCCAGATCACTTTCCTGATACTGGTTAATTTGTTCGCGTTTCGGATATTCGGCCTTAAGGGCGAATTCATATTCCCAGCCTTTCAGACCATGGTCCTGGAGGACCTCTGTCACGACTTCCGGCACCGACTTGTTGACAAAAAAGCGGTGGGTGCGGAATTGCTTGCGCAGCAGAGACAGAAACGGCTCAATAATAATCTGGTAACTCGCCTGGTCATTCGAGCCGCTGATACGCTTAAAATGCGTCACCACACCATGTACCACTTTCTGCCCGGTCAGGCCCATCAACGGACCGGTTCCCATGGTCAGCGTGGCAGGTTTGCTCAGCAACTGTGTAGCATCAATGTTCCTGTCCCCGCTGGTGAACAACACGGTATAGTGGTACAGCTCACTCATAAATTCTTTACCGCTGAATTCTTCAACATCCAGCGATGCCGTACAGGACGGAATATCCAGGCGATAGCGGTTCAATCCACCTTCAGTTACCGCAGACAGGGTGTTCTTAAGCGTATCTGTCAGACTCATGATATTGACTCCATGGGATAACCTGCAGTCCATGACTTTATTGCCGAAGGGCAAGTAACAGGTTTAATCAGGGGTACTCAGTGAGTACGAAAAAGAGTGATTACAGCGCCAGCCCCGAGGGCGCAGGCTAGGGTTTTAACCAGCAACACGGCCCTTTTCAAAATTGTTCATGCCGTGTTCGCCATCGCCGCTTATGGGGATAAAGCGCTTAACGAATGTGTAAAAACACGTATCAGGAAGAAACAGCACTCCCGCCATCATTAAAGTTAAAAAGATAAAAACCTTCATGACTTTATATCGGGATACTATTCTGAAACTTCAATTGAACCATAAGGTCTTGAGATTTCGCGGTCGGTCAAAGGAAAGTTATATACCTGGGTTTTATTAACACCTATTCCAACAACATAATTCCGGGGTTCATTTTTGTTGCTTGCTGAATGAAGCACAAATTCAACAATGTATTTATTACCATCAATGAAATAGTAGTAGGACGAAGGAATGCACAATGCACCATCAACAATCCTAAGGCCTGGCGAGAAGTTGAATTTTTTCTCTTTAGGCGGCGTTCCCCGAAGATTGATACCCATGTCTGCAGGCTGATAATCTCGCGCATCATTAATACTCATGCAAACGTCATTATCTTTCCTGCTCACCTGCGCAGTTTCATCCAGGCTCATTCTGTCGCCAGGCCCCGGGCACCCTGTAAGGACTACCGAAGACATACCTAATGAAATGATGAAGATAATTTTTCGAGAATAGCTCATGCTTACCATGGGAAGCCTCTCAGAGAATTTTTATACCCTTCGCGTATTGCAGCCTCAGACATGTCACCATCAAGCGTAATGTCGGGATATCTTTTATTTTCAAGGTGCCACCAGATTTCATAGCCAAATGTCTGTAAAACAAAATTGTCAGCAATAATCTGTGCCTGCTGCTCCATCGGATAGTCACTCAGCAAGCGGCCATCAAGCGTATAGTGATAACTAACAAACCAACTCACAAGACCCCGTCCAATAACATTCATCCCTTTTTCACGCTGCCAGACATGACTCATTTCGTGGATAAACATATGCTGAAGCGAATACAGCGATTGTGAAAAATCATCCCGGTACTGATTGATGAAGTATATTTCCCCATTGGGCGTCATTGCTGTATTCGCATCCTGCGCACTAAATGGCAGATAACTACCATGATGAATTTTCACCTCTTCGTAATCGATCCGGTTGCCGAATACCGTTCTGGCTAAGGCGACTTCCCCGGTGGTCAATTTTCTGACGGAATCATCGTCATGCTGTTTGTCGTTCTTCTTTTTCTTCTTGCTGGCATCATGAATGGTCATTCCCTGCCTCCGGATTAGCGTTCAGCCACGTCTGAAAATTCAAGCCCAATCCCTTCTTCATCGTTCCATTCCAGCGTCAGTGATTCTGGTTTCTGCTTCGCCGCCATATGCGTGAGCAGTTGCTGGCTCAGCACCGGCAGGATTTGTTGATTGAGCAGACTGTCGACATTGCGCGCGCCGGTATCCGGCAGCAGGCAGGCGGCAGTGAGCGTGTCATACAGGCTCTCCCCGATATGGGTGCTCAGGCCGTAGTGACGGTTCAGTCGCTTGCTCACCTGGTCGAGTTTCATTTCGACGATGGTGCGCATCGCTGATTCTGCCAGTGGGCGATAAATCACGGTCTGGAAACGCGCCAGCAACGCAGGCTGGAAGTGGTCACGCAGGATTGGGCGCAGCATTTCATGCAGGTCGGCTTCTGAGGCATCCGGCTGTTCATCCAGCAGCTGCATGATGTGGTCGCTGCCGAGGTTGGAAGTCATCAGGATGACGGTGTTGCGGAAGTCAATTTCGCGCCCTTCGCCGTCGCGCATAAAGCCGCGGTCGAAGACCTGATAGAACAGGTTCATCACGTCGCGGTGGGCTTTTTCCACCTCATCAAGCAGCACCACGCTATACGGACGTTTACGCACCGCTTCGGTCAGAATCCCGCCCTGGCCGTAACCGACGTAGCCCGGAGGAGAACCTTTCAGCTGGGAGACGGTGTGCGGCTCTTGGTATTCGGACAGGTTGATGGTGATGAGGGACTTCTCACCGCCGTACAACACATCGGCCAGCGCCAGCGCAGTCTCAGTTTTGCCGACCCCGCTCGGTCCGACCAGCAGGAACACGCCCTGCGGGCCGTTCTCTGACGTCAGCCCGGTTTTCGCCGCACGCAGTCGCTGGGCAATGGCGTTGAGAGACACATGCTGGCCAACCACGCGTTTGCCGATTTCGCCTTCCAGCGTCAGCAGTTCGGTCTGCTCGTCTTTCATCAGTGAGGAGAGCGGCACGCCGGTCCAGTCGGCAATTACGTTAGCGACGGTACGCGTATCCACATCCACCTGAATCAGCGCATCGTGTTGTTGCAGTGATTCCAGCTGATGCTGCAGCGCGATGGTCTCGGTCACCTGGCTGCTGTTCGTTGAGTGAGAAAGCTGACGGCTGGCCATCAGTTGTTCTGCCAGCTGTTTTTCATCAGTAAAGCGCGTCTCCTGCAGTTGCAGGTTGGTTTCAAGCTCAGTGCGCTGCAGTTCAATCATACTCAGGCGGTCACCGTGCTGGCTACTGCCCGCAGCGATATCTTCCAGCAGCGCCTGCTCTTCCAGTTCCAGCGCGGTCATCTGCGCTTTCAGGCGAGTGATGGCTTCCGGTACGGTATCGAGGCTCATACGCACGCGGGCTGCGGCCGTATCGAGTAAATCGACCGCTTTATCCGGCAACTGACGCCCGGTCAGATAACGGCGCGACAGCGTGACGGCCGCACGAACCGCATCGTCAGTGATGTGCACACCGTGGTGTCCGGCGTAGCGAGATTTCAGGCCCCTGAGCATCAGGCAGGCGGTGTCGTCGTCCGGCTCGTCCACTTTCACCATCTGGAAACGGCGTTCCAGCGCAGCGTCGCGCTCAAAATATTGCTTGTACTCGCTCCAGGTGGTGGCGGCGATGGTACGCAGTTCGCCACGAGCCAGCGCCGGTTTCAGCAGGTTGGCCGCATCCGCGCCCCCGGCCGAATTCCCTGCACCTATAATGGTGTGCGCTTCATCGATAAACAGCAGGACAGGCACCGGCGACTGCTGCACGGCATCGATGACATTTTTCAGGCGCTGTTCAAACTCCCCTTTCACGCCAGCGCCCGCCTGCAGCAGACCGAGGTCCAGCGTGCGCAGAATAACGGTTTTCAGGCTTTCCGGTACGTTGCCCTCACTGATACGCAGCGCCAGCCCTTCCACCAGGGCGGTTTTACCGACACCTGGCTCACCGACCAGAATCGGGTTGTTTTTACGCCGGCGCGAGAGAATATCGACCATCTGGCGGATTTCGGTGTCGCGACCAAACACCGGGTCAATTTTGCCCTCTTTCGCTTTGGCAGTGACATCAAGGGTAAATTTATCGAGCGCATTCTGCAGGGCCGGTGACAGTTCACCGTCCTTTATGGTGGTGTTGTCAGTGACCCCGACAGGGCGCCCGACCATTTCCACAGCGCCACCCGTGCGGGCCAGTTCCGCTTCCTGCTGCACTTCCGGACGTTCGTCCGACTGCGCATCCAGCAACGGACGCAGGCGCTCCAGCTGACTTTGTGCCAGGGTCAGCATCGGCCACAGGCCGTCACAACGCAGCAGTTTTGGTTTATCAACCAGCGCCATCAGCAGATGCACACCGCGAATGTGTTCCTCACCATTGAGAGAAGCCAGCAGCCAGGCTTCCTGCAGCAGGCTCTGCATGCTGTCAGAGAGTTGCGGACGACTGCGCACGGAACGCGGCAGATTGTCGAGCCACGCCAGCAGATCCTGCCAGAGCACATCCATATCCCATTCATAGCGGCGGGCCAGTACCGTCAGGTCACCCTCGCCCTGCTCCAGCAGTTTCAGCAGCCAGTGCTCAGGCTGAATTTCCGCATGCGCCCGGGTCTGGCACAGGGAAGCGGCACCTTCCAGTGCACGGGCGCAGTAAGGATTCAGGCGACGTAACAGAACGGCTGGATTTTCCATGAATTTCTTTCCCTCTCTTTTTGACACGCTACCGCCCCTGGCCGTTAACCGATGCCCATAAGGTCAGTACTGATAAAGTGTGTGACTGCTTTGCAGAACGTCCGCGAGGCAGGCGCTGTGAAAAGCAAAAAAGCGGACAGAGGGGGCTGTCCGCTTTGCGGTCTTACGCGGTGGCGCGTTCGTTCCAGGAATCGGAATGAATGATGTTGCCGTCTTTGTAAGTCCAGGTGATTTTTTCGTAACGCAGTTCGATCTGCTCAAGGTGATTGTGCTTCTCGAAAGCAGGATCCTTGATGTCGTGCATGACCGGGTTCACCTTCACCACTTTCACGTTCTCAAGTTTGGTGTTGAAGTACTCCACTTCCTGGCCCGCGTCGTCGATTTTGTACCACTTGAATTCCGCAGACTTGAGGGTCTGACCGGTGGTCACCGCCTTGTACAGGTAGGGGCTTGCGGAGTCGATTTCCTTGGTGAACAGGAACGGGGTGTGGATACGCGTACCGGTCAGCTTGCCGGTGTTGTTGTCAGTCGGGATGTACAGGTTGTGTTTCTGTGCCACTACTTCGATGCTGCCTTCACGATCCTGAACGTCCACAGACCCTTTAATGTCCGCGCCGCCGTCGTCTTTCAGCCAAAGATAAACAGGAATTGCCATGATTTACTCCATTACGTTTTTGTCAGCGTCATCATCCGATGACGCCTGGGTGTTGCCCGGTAGCTGGCAGACATCGGCCTGCGGTACCAGACTGATTTCGACACGACGGTTGAGCGCACGCCCCTCCGGGGTGTCGTTGGTGGCAACAGGACGGCTTTCGCCATAGCCCTGCACCGCAAAACAGCTTTCCGGCACATCACCGGTATCCCGCATCCAGTCACGCACCGCTTCTGCACGCTCACGGGACAGCGTCTGGTTCAGTTTCGGGTTACCGGTGTTATCGGTGTGTCCGCTGACCACAATCAGCCAGCCTGCTTTTGCTTTGATATCCATGAGGGAGTTGACCAGCATTTTGGTGGAGCCGGCTTTGAGGTCAGACTTGCCGGAATCAAACAGCGACATACTGTCGAGACGAATGGTCTTCGGACCCTGAACAATCTTTTTGATAACCGGTGGCGGTGGCGGCGGAGGTGCCCAGTCACTGACGGCCGCTTCCACCGGTGGCACCAGACGCAGGCCCTGATACAGCCCCAGACGGTAGCGCAGCGGTTCGCCACGGCGCGACCAGTCATCCAGCAAAGCGCCATCAGCCCGCAGGCGCTGCTGCGCCCGAAGTTTGGGGGCGACAGGCTGACCCGACAGGTGCTGATACTGCACTAGGTGGTCACTGATATTGCGGATGAGACGCTGGTTATTAAACCAGGAAGCCAGCATCGCCAGCGCCAGAAATGCCCCGCCCAGCAGACCGGCGTAACGCCAGAACACCATCCGGCCACTGACCCCCCGCCGACGTGGGAGTGCCGGTAACAGCAGTTCAGGAAGCGGCAAAGGCTCATCGGAAAGAGTCACATCCGGTGGCAGTGCCGTCAGTGCGGCAATATGCTGCTGCCAGAGGTTCTCCGGCAGACCGTTCACCGACACCATGCAGATGCCGAATGCGCAGGGTTTCATTGCAGGCAACTCACCGTGGCGTACCGACAGCAGGCTGATCACGGTGTCCTGTTGCCAGGCCAGTATGCTGTCAAGCCACAGACCCTGGCTGAGCCGCGACAGGCGTTCCCCCGCCTCCGGTTCACGGGTCCACTCCGTCAGTGACAAATTGCCCTCACCGGGCTGATGAACCTGCCAGCCGGCACGCTGACCTGTCGTGGTAAACCAGACGGGCTCTGCACCTGTGCAGGCAGCAGACTGCGACACCCAGGTCACCGTCCAGACAGGAGGAAGGCTGCCGAGCGCCGCACGGCACTGAACGATCCCGCGCTGCCAGCCCCGCAGCTGCTGGATGAAGTCATCAACAGAGGTATGCGTCTCTGGCAGAATCGCCAGCAACACCGACACCTGAGAAACCAGCGCCGGACGTACCTGACCCAGATGCTGCGTCAGTAACGGCAACTGCTCCGCGTCTTTTACCCACAGATACCAGCCCTGTCGGGTTTCACGATGGCGGGTCTGCGGCGGGAACAAAGCGGTGTTATCGCCGCAGACCAGAATGACAGAGCCCTGAAAATCCTCCGGCGGCAGGTTGTCGTCCACCGCTTCCCTGACGGCGTCCGTTCGGCTCTTCGTGGCCCGCCACTGGCGCCAGAGTAAAACCCCGGATACCAGGAGTATCAGCAGGCAGAGCACGACACGACTGGTCACCGACAGGGGCCAGAATCCCAGGACAAGCCACAGCGACAGCAGTGTCCCGAGAACCGTTAACAGACTCCGGTAAACATCACGCATCGCTTACCCCGGCCTGACGGTCTGGCTCACCAGGTCGGTGAGAGAAGAGGAAAGGAAGAACCACAGAACAGCCAGCACCACGGCACCGGCAATCCATGACAGCCAGTACCAGCGTCGGCCACTGCGCAGACGCGATGCCCTGACGATAACCGGGGCATCCTGAGCAAGCTCAAAGGCAGGTACTCTTTCCCCCAGCGCCCTGACGACATCCTCACGACGTTCATCATCTTCGGCCCGGTACTGGCCTACAAAACCCAGTTGCAGGGTCCGGTAGAGACAGGTCAGCACGGCGGTGTCCGGCGCGGTTTCTTTCAGCAGGTGACGAATGCGTTCCCAGAGTTCTTCTCCGGCATTCAGCGTGCCAAAAAAATGCGCCTGCAGCGGGTCACGACGCCAGGTCAGATAACCGTCATCCGTGCTTCCCCGATTCATGACACTCTCATCCAGCAGGGCACACAGGGCATACACCATATGGTCACGACTGATATCGCTGCAACCCGCACCGGTCAGTGCGGTACGTGCATCCTGAACCAGACGACAGGCGCGGCGGTAAAGCCCTTCCCCGTCTTTGACTTCCTGACCGCCCCGCAGCTGGCTGGCCATCAGCCAGCCGGGATAGAAAATACGCTCAATCTGGCTGAGTTCGGCTTTATTCATGTCCGCAGCACCGCAAAGAGTTCAAGTTTCACCTCCCCGAGCGAACGCGGGGTATAGAAGGTACAGCTTCCCATCTCCAGCATTTCCCGTGCGGCATCGGAACTAAGATCCAGTGAGAAATACTGGTTCTCCAGACGCAGCGGGATCGCCGCAGGTACATGGGTCAGCGGCTTGATGACCATGCCGCTTAACGCGACGTTCACCACGTCGGAGACATCGTCAAAGCTGCCGGCCTTGCACAGCTGCGGGAATTTAACTTGCAGCTCGTGGTTTGGCATATTCGAGCGTACAGAGAGATAGAAATCCGCCCCTTCGCGCAGACGCGCATCGTGCAGGGAGCCTTTCCAGATCTGATCGTCATGCTCAAGCGCAATGCTGACCACCCGTGATGGCAGGCTCGCTTCCAGCAGTTTATCCAGCAGCGTCAGCAGCGGCGGGAAGACCGCTTCCGGCGCATCATGACGGTACGCCGGAATATCTCCGGCATCGTGCTCCAGTGAAAAGGTCAGCAGGCTGCCGGCAAGGCGTGCCAGTTCGCGGTACAGCAGTTCCGGATGACGGGAAGGAGTCTGCAGGAGTTCGCTCAGCACCGGTTCAGCGCTGTTCAGGGCATTGAGCAACCAGAACAGGGACACATCCGCGACGGCAAAGTCGGCCATCCGTTCGTTGCTTTCACGACGCATTGCCATCAGACGGCGGCGACGGGCCTGCAGACGGACCAGCAACTCTGCCGTTTCCGTAACCAGACGCGGGCTGGCAGACACCGCAAGCATCGGCGGAATAAAGGACGTATCACGGATCCATTGTCCCTGGGCATTACGCACCAGGCGCGCAACCGGACAAGTCAGATATGCGGTATTCTCCTGCGTGGACAGACGCAGCGTGATGGCATTACGCAGGATGGCAAGCTCTCCGCTTTCGTGACCCGCCAACTCCTGAACCGTGACCCGCTCCATTTTCCAGCGACGCGGGCGTTCGCTGTCCTGTCCATTATCCAGGTTCCCCCCGCCGGCATTCAGCAGGGGGAGCGCCACCATCACTTCCACGGCGTCGCTTCCCGAGGCTGACGACAGGTCGCAGACCGGCGGGAGAGTATCGGCAAGGTCAGTATCAACCAGCGTACCGTCCTGAAAACACACCACCAGACGGGTGGCATTCAGGCGGGACAACGCCAGAGCCGCATCGTCAAACTCTGCCACCGCAAACCCCCAGGGATGAGAAATCCCCATCCGGGCTACCGAACCGGTGACATGTTCTCCCCAGCGGGCCTGCTGCTGGAACTGTTGCGGGGCCAGCGCGGCCCCGTCTTCCCAAAGTGGGCGAAAAATTTTCATCCCTGATTACCCCTCGCCTTAGGATTTGGCTTTCGGCATCTGGGAAACCAGTGACAGGTTGACGTCCATGCCTTCCACCTGGAAGTGAGGTACCGCATACAGGCGAACGCGGAAGAAGCCCGGGTTGTCTTCGATGTCTTCCACCATCACTTTGGCATCACGCAGCGGGTGTGAAGCCTGAAGTTCGTCACCCGGGTCGGTCATTTCAGTGACCAGACCTTTCACCCAGGTGTTGAGCTCGAGCTCCAGCAGGCGGCGGTCCTTGGTGGTGCCGATGTTTTCACGCTGTATCAGCTTCAGGTAGTGCGCAATACGGGATAGCAGGAAGATGTACGGCAGACGGGCGTTGATGCGGCTGTTGGCCGTCGCATCCGCGGTGTCGTAAAGCGCCGGTTTCTGGGTGGAGTTAGCTGAGAAGAAACAGGAGTAATCGCGGTTCTTGTAGTACGACAGCGGAATAAAGCCGAGGTTGGCAAACTCAAACTCACGGGTCTCCGGGATCATCACCTCGCTCGGGATCTTCACCTGGTTGCCGGTACCGAGATCGTACAGATGGATAGGCAGGTCCTGAACGGCACCGCCGGCCTGTGGGCCACGGATTTGCACGCACCAGCCGTTGTTGATAAAACTTTTTACCATGTTGGCCGCAAAGGCAAACGAAGCATTGGTCCACAGGTATTTGTCGTGGTCCGGGCCTTTCACTTCTTCGATGTAGTTGAAGCTGCGTACCGGCACGGTATCCGGACCATACGGCAGGCGGCCAAGAACACGTGGCATCACCAGGCCCATATAGCGGCTATCTTCGCTTTCCCTGAACGATTTCCATTTGATGTACTCGGCGCGATCAAAGTAGTTGCCAATGTCTTTGATGGCGGCCACCTGCTCCATATTTTCTTTCAAAAAGAACGCCGGACCGGCAGAACCGATAAATGGCATGTGGGCAGCAGCAGAAACTTTTGAAATATTACGCATCAGCGCGACGTCCTGCGCAGACGCATCAAACTCATACGCAGAGATGATGGCAGCAATCGGCTCCCCACCCGGGGTGTCGTATTCTGCGATGTAGGTCTGTCGGTACAGCCCGCTCTGGATAATTTCCGGGGCATCCTCGAAGTCCTGTCGCAGCTCTTCTTTCGATAAATCCAGCAACTCCACCTTGAGATTTTGTCTAAAATCTGTCTTGTCAATAAGCGATTTGAGTCCACGCCAGACGGATTCAATTTTCTGGAACGCGTCGTTGTGCATGATCTCATCAAGCTGACGGCTAATCTGAAAATCCAGCTCACCGATATGCTGATCCAGCAGCGTTTTATCTAACTTCTCCACTTTCTGACCAGACTTCTGCAGGCACTGCATAAAGACCTGCACGGCTGCGGTCACGCGGGCATTCGCCGACGTTTCTGCCATGGCGGTGTTGTCTTCAAAATTATTCAGTTCACCAATGCTTGCGACCGGATCCAGATTAATTTTATCGAACAGTGAGGCATATACCCCACCCTGCGGCAGCGTTTTTCCAATTGTCGCACCTGCACCCTGCGCCTGTGTTTCGTTATTGACTGACATAAGCATTCTTTCCAGTTATTCCGTTAAAGGTTCCAGTAATTCAATTAATCCTGGGACGGGGCAAGTGCGTTGAGTTCACTACGCAGCTCTTCACTTAAAGCGGGATCTTTGAGGATTTTTTCCAGCTCTTTCTTGAACGTGACATTGTCCAGAAGGTTTGATTTGAGGTCGCGCAATAAATTGCGCATGGCGAGCATGGCTTTTAACTGGGGGACCTGACGGGCAACGGCTTCGGGCTCGAAGTCTTTCATTTTCTGGAAACTCAGGTGAATATTTTCTTCTGAGTCATCGCCGGCAAGCGTATTCCTGACGGTGACATTGATTTCGGGATTCAGCTCACCTAATACAGCGTCAAAATTGTTTTTATTAATATTGATTTTTTCTCTCTCTGCCAGCGTGCCGGTAGCTTTACCATTACTGAAGTCACCGGTAGTCAAAAGCTTAAGAGGAAGCTCTACTTTCTTTTGCGCCCCGCCGGTATGCAGGTCGAGCGAAATATTAACACGTGCCTTGGGGATTTCCCCCTGGAAGCTTTGAGACATCCGGTTATTCTCCTTGAGGTGTTATTGGGCATCCTGCCAGATGAACGAGAGTGCGAAATATAACGGCAGGCCGTTCATTATTGCGCTGTATATTCAGGTTGTAAACAGGACAAAACCGATATTCTTAATTACCGCAAGGCCGTCTGTTAACGCTATCCCCACGCAGCCCACGAACGACGCGGCATTGTGCCCTTCTCTTACTGCAATATATGAATAACCCGACTTTGCATTTCAAGAAATTCATAATTAAAAGTGGGGTGTTCAACGAGTTAAGAAGGTCCATTATCAGACTGTTCAGGCATGCTTAAATGTTTTTGTAGTCAGTTAATTTATATTTTTTGTGAATACTCTTTAATGAATCATTCACGGTTGTGATTGTATTAATTTATATCAGGATAATTCCGACATGAATGCGATGGGTAAATGTTTTAACATGTTCGCTGCTCATGACTGGCACTAACATGGAAGACACTATGGTAAACGCGCCTTACGGCGCACGAAACCACCGGACGCGCTGGACGATTGCGGAAATGGATTATGTAGAAGACCACTACCGCACCCGAACTCCAGAAGAGATCGCCGCGCACCTGGGCAGGACCGCGACCGCCATCAAACAAATGGCGGGTAAACTCCAGTGCTCAGAAGACACATCACGTCACTGGAGCGAGGCCGAAAAAGAGATTCTGCATCGTCATTACAGCAGTCCCACCCCGATGCAGACGATTTTTAGCCTGTTACCGGAGCGAAGCCCGACTGCCGTGATGGCGATGGCCGGAAAACTGGGATTATCACGCCCGGACAATGACTGGACGGAAGCTGAGCTCCGTTGTCTTTATGAACATTACCCGAAAGAAGGTCAGGCGGTTCTCCGGCGATTACCCGCCAAATCAGATGAGGCCATCCGCGAAAAAGCGCGTGCGCTGGGCATTGTCTCACCCGGGCATCCCCGTGCCCGTGAATGGGATGAAAAGGAGTGGCAGACGCTGAGTCAGCACCTGCACCTGCGACCAGTGGATTTACTCCCCCTGTTTCCGGACCGCAGCCTGTCATCCATTAAAAACGCCCTCACTCGCCTGAAGCGCGCCCGTGGCCAGGGCAGACTACCGGCAGTACGCGCCGGCAACAAACAAGTGACCACAACCTGGAGCGAGGCTGAGAAAGACATTCTCACGCGCTGGTACGAAACCAGTAAGAGCATGGATGATATTCTGGCGATGTTGCCCGGCAGACCCCGCTCATCCGTGTTCAGCCTGGCGGGGAAAATGGGCTTGTCCCGCCCCCTCAGTGACTGGTCTGATGCTGAACTGCAGATCCTGCGGGATTTTTATCCCACGGAAGGCAGTGCCGTTGCCCGGCGCCTACCCGGCCGCCAGAGGAGGACTGCAGGTCAGAAGGCCATTCAGCTCGGCTTGCGCATGGCAGTCAGCACACCACGGCAGTCGTGGTCAGAAGAAGAAAAGGCTCAACTCGACGCGAACAAGCATCTTTCTTTCCCGGAGCTACAGCAGATGTTTCCTGATCGCT
The DNA here is from genome assembly GCF_044900545.1 of Scandinavium sp. NPDC088450. Lineage (NCBI taxonomy): Bacteria > Pseudomonadati > Pseudomonadota > Gammaproteobacteria > Enterobacterales > Enterobacteriaceae > Scandinavium > Scandinavium sp. NPDC088450. The sequence continues at coordinate 29,383 of NZ_JBJDNI010000027.1, forward strand.
CAGCGTCCTCGCTGAAAAATGCACTTAACCGGATAAAGAAGCGTCAGAGAGACAGATCGTAGTAAGTCCTGTTGTATCCCGATTATTGTATGATTCGCGCAACACCGCCGCGTTAACCGGCAGGGTTACGGGTATAATCTACATCATCATTACCGAATCACTGGAAAAGCATGGCCGATACGTCCCATCAGACCGCCGCAACCGCCCACATGGCATGGTGTGCGCTGGTCGCTCTCCATACCGCCCGACACGATGGCCTGGTCAGTTCCGAGGCGCAGAAGAACCTGTTTTTGACCCGGTGGCTTGCCGAAGCAAAACGCACTCGCCGCTTTCCCCGCGAGGTTGCACGCGACATTGACTGGCTGCTGAAACAGGGGCGCACATTGGGTGTGCAGGCTAAGCTGCCGTTTAAGCTCAATTTTCTCTGGAAAGCGACCACCGGGAGTCTGGAAGACCAGCCTGACCTTTACCGGCTGAGCCATGCACTGGATACGGCCCGCGAATATCACTGGGTCTATCAGGTGCTCTCTGATGAGCAGTGGCAGGGACGACGGCAGCTGGTGCTGAACCCGGAAGTGAATGGCGTCTACGTGCTGAAATCGTCGCTGGATGCCGCTTTTGACGATGCCGGCAGGCAGACCTTACCCGTCCGAGTTCGCATCACCGGGAGCGTACCCGGTTTTCAGGCTTTGCTGTCCAGCTGCGGCTGGAGGGCCACAGCAGAGGAAAGCGATAGCTATCTGCTGACCGTTGAGCATTTTCCATCAGTTGGGTAACCCGCTTCCTGGCAACATATCTCAACAGTACGGCTGATTTTTTGGCTCCGGGTGTCTGTTATCCTCTGAACGGGATTTCCGACAACGTAATTGGGATGTTTTTGTATTCATGACTTTCTAATAATATTGATATCCCCTGCTTCATCAGACTGGCATTACGGCAGGGCCCAATTTTAATCCCTTCAAGAGGAAGCTGTCCGGTTGCCCTCACAATCTTGTAAGGTACCAGCCCATTGGCATTAATACGGAACTGTACTTTATCCAGCGGCTGGTCCTGTATAATTGCGATCCGAAACTCTTGTTCCTCCGCAAAACCCTCATTTTTGAAGAATGGCGGCAGGCTGTGCGCAAGTTTAGCGGCCATACTCATGTGGAACAAATCGTTGTTTTCGGAGCCCATTTTAGCCGTACGATCCCTGAAAAATTGCAGAATTTCTGCGCTAGCTTCGACAGTGGAATTTTCTTTGGTGTAAATAACCGGATTACTGAACACCAGATACTGTTCAAGCGCGAGAGTCTGAATCAGCTCATCACTATCAAATTCTAAACATACCCCCTGGGCATTGCCGTAGCCACGCCACTGACTCAGCAAATCAGGTTGCAAACAGAATGAAATATTATAAACATGCGGAGCCCGATGCCCCTTAAAATGTGCCAGGGAGCCTCTTATAAACTGCAGGATCTCAGGTGGAAGCTCTCCATCAAGATATTGAAGAGTATTTTCGATACATTTAAGTCCATGTATCAACTCATTGCTGTCATTGAGAAAGGAAAAGTGCGTCGCCCAGAGTGAGCCTGATTCAATGATGCCCTTCAGACCGTGAAGATCGGTGTAATGATAAATTTTCATTTCCCGTCTCCCGATACGTTCGTTCGAGTCTGGGGCGAATCAGCAAGGAACGGGAACAGCTTAAGGGCCGCTTCCCTGTGTTCCGCGATGGACTGTTCCCATGCCTGCCATTCTGGATCCCCAGCCAGAAAACTTTCCGCAGTGTCACTTAACCAGGCTGAGAGTTCCTCCCCACCGTTGAGGTCAACCTGGCGGGTTATTACCGGGTCCTTATGCTTCATGATATTGCGCAGAAGTGTCCCTAGAGGGCCTCCTGACTCGACACCTTCAGCTGGGATGTATTCCGGGTATTCTGGAAACTGATCCAGCGTCAGATCGATATATTCCCCATCCAGTAGCACGATAACGTGCCCGTGAACGGTAGAGTTTTCGGCTTCATGAAAGCCAGCATTCCCTTCCATAAATATGATGCAGGGGTGGCATCTCTCAGTAGCCATCAGATACTGCGCCAGTGTGTTGCTGGCCAGATCGCAGCTGCCGCGCGGGAAATTCTTCAGTTCTTCTTTCCAGCGCCGAAAATGACGGCACTCATTTGCACGCTCACCGGCACCCAGCTCCAGTGCCTGACGAAATGCACGGATACGCAAAGCTCTTTCCGGTCTCATTTCTTCACCTTGCTGTCTGCCCGGGCCAGGGTCAGCAGCTCCGCCTGCAGGGCGCGGTTTTCTTCCCGGGCACCCTTCAGCTCCGCCTTCGTGTCCTGCAGCTGTGCCGCCTGGTGTTCACCGGTGGCGGTCAGGCGTGCAATCTGTTCCCTTAACGGCACTACATCGGTCCGCAGCTGGCGAACCTCTTCCAGCAGACGCTCCCGTTCAGTCTGTACTTCCCGCAGCACCGCCAGCTCGCTCTCCAGCGTGGCCACCTGCGCCAGCGCCGCATCCCGTTCCTGGTCAGCTTGTCCGATATCGGCGTCGGCCTGTTCGCGCGCCGCCAGGGTCTCCGCCTCGGCCTGCCTGACCGCCGCCTGCCACAGCAGCCCCAGCTGGCCGGTCAGCAGTTGCGTGAGCTCTGGCGGCAGCGCCGGTGTCTGTTCAGCGGCCAGCGCACGCTGACGGGCCCGGAAGTCCCGCATCACCGGTGATATATGGGACAGCGAGCCGCCGCCGAGATGCTGACGGACCTGTTCGTTGGTCGGGTTCAGGGTGCCGGCAGCGATGAGGGCGGCCGCGGCGTCTTCAATACGGCGGACGGTGTCCGGGGAGAGTGTGCTCATGAAAAGGGCTCCGATCATTTTTGCGATGACCTCATCGTACGCCCGGGGAAAAAAATACACAATACACTTAATACATATCGTACATGCAGTACAGAACATACATACAGGCTTTCTATTTTCCCGGTCAGATCCGAAAACCCCTGGTTCCGGATCTTCCTGAACCGCATCGCCGCACTGCGGCGAACAAACACAACATGTGCCACTCTTTCAGCTGATTTTTCATCTGTATGTTGTGTTTCACCCCTGCCCTGTGACCCGGCGCGCAGCGGCCGAAGAGGGGCTTTGCTTATTACGTGACAGTGGTACACTTCCGGAAATTCCTCATATGCCAGAAAACCGGATCATGTCGCGATACCCGTCAGGTAATTTACTGGCGGGGTTATATGTTCAGATAGATGATGATTTCGGCAGGGAAAATAATCCGAATGACAGCTTTATATGTCAGCGGGTGATTGTTGCGGAATGGGATTATTAATCTTTAGGGGAAGCTGTGAGCCACAATTTTGAGCAAGTCATTTTTGGGTTACAACGAGTACATAAACAACTCTGGTTTTCTACAAAGGCAGAGCTCAGCGATCAGCCTGATTTCTACCGTCTGAGTCATGCACCGGATACCGCACGGGAATATCACTGGATCTACCAGGTGCTGATAGACGAGTAGTGGCAGGGTCGCAGACGGAAGAAGTTAACCCCGGGAGTGAACGGCATTTATGTGCTCAAGTATTCTCTGGATGCAGCCTTTGATGACACAGGCAGCCAGCAGTTACCGGTCAGGGCCCGTGTCACTGGAAGTATCTGTGGGCTGAGGGCATTACTGGAAAGCAGTGTCTGGAATATGCTCCCGGCAGATGACGATCAGGAGAATGCGGTCACGGTTTCACTGACGGCAACAGGATATGGAGAGGAGCAGGCAAGGCAATCACAGAGGGCCTGATGTTTTCCGGGACAATGCCCGCCATTTGCTAGCCTGAAAAGAGGTGCCCTCCGGGTAATTGCCCGGAAACACCATTAATGCTAATGCACGCGTACATTAGCATTAATGGTGAGAGGCTCATGGCAGAGGATTATGCCCAATCAGTTCGCCAGGCAGCGGGATACTTCAACCGTTATTATCGCTACCCCGTGGAAAGACTGGCTGCGGATTATCAGGATGAAATCAGAAAGTACAGCGATGACCGCTGGGAAGCGCCGCAGCGCGCGGCCCGTCTGAGTGCGGCGGTTAAAAACTATAAAACCTCGCAAATGCTGATTTTCATCTTCGATATCGGTATTGAGAAAGGTATGGATCTTACCCCTCTGGCTGTGAAGCGACTGTGTAACAGTCTGTTCGGCAGAACGGAGAGCCAGTCAATTATCGTTGATGTCTTTGGTCAGAGAGGCCGTTCTCACCGCAGTAGCGACAGTACAATCAAAGTTATCGACGAAGTTGCCTCAAAATACCGGTACTCCGCCGGAATTTACTGGTCTGCGACACTAAAGGACATCGAGCAGGTTAAACGGGAATACCGGAAAAATGTCAGGCGCGACAATCAACACAACGAAAAAGCAGAAGATAAATGAAGCTGGCAGCATGAAGTAGCCTGTCTTTAACAAAAACGCCGGAAGCGGGGTAACTGAAATTTATCCCGTTTCCGGCGTCGGCCAACGGCGTTCGCCGGCGGCAGCTCTTTTATTGACCGGCTTTGTCGATTGCAGCCAGCAACACCTCGGCAGACACTGAACCTGGAATGACGGTAATGTTTTTTGGTGCCGCATTCTCCAGTGGCATCACAATCAGACCCGGGGTGCCAGTCAGGCCGAGAGAGCGGGCGAGCGTATAATTGTTCTCCAGCGCAGCGTCAGAACTTTCATCACGAACGACTTTGTTCCCCACCGCAGCAACGGTCGCCTGGTTTATATCATTTTCCGTCAGTGCCCCCTCAATATGGTCGGTATGGTAAAGGGTATTGTGATAGGTCAGGTAGGCATCAGCCCCTTTTGCTTTCCACACCGACAGACCACGCTCAGCGGCCTGAAGTGAGGCTTTGTAGCTGCCGGCAAAAATCGGCCATTCTTTGAAGATGTACTTCACCGACGGGCGGCGTTTCATCACATCGTCAAGGACAGGTGCCATATGGCTGCAGTGAACACACTGATAGTCAAAGAATTCGATGACCGCAACGTGGGCATCTTTTGGACCTGCCGCTGGCGTATCCGGATCGTTAACCAGCGCGTCCTGATTCTCCATGACCTTCACGGCAAAAATGTGCTGTTGCCGTTCGCGCTGCTGCATCTGAAGTTTTTCGCTGACCTGAACCAGTACGTCAGGGTGCGCCAGCATATAGTCTGCCGCAATTTCACCAATTCGCGCCTCCTGTTCCGGACTGAAAACAGGCTGAGTGGCTGCGGTTGACACCGAAGAAATAATGCCAGCGCACACTGTCAGGACGAATCCTGATAAGCATGTTTTGTTCATAATGGGATTCCTGGGATTAACGTTCTTTCTGAATCGTTCTGGAAATGGATTGTTCGTCCTGCTCCGGCAATCGCCCGTGCTCAGAAGGCGGCATACTTGCAGCCTTCTCTGTGGCTGTGCGCTCAGCAAGCTCACCCGCCGCACGCGAAGCCTGCTGGAGTTCATCGGAGTGCCGGGAGCGCACAGCGGACTGGGGATCCCATCCGGAACCCGCGTCGCTGGCCGCCCGTTGTTCTTCCTGATTGTCGTTATCCTGCCCGCCTGCCTGGCGTATCAGGCTGACATCGGGTTCCCTCACCTGATTAGCTTTGTCAGGCTCACTGATAAGGGATATCCGCTCCTCAGGTAAAACCAGAGCAGATCTGGGGATGTTTTCCTCAGGGCGGGTTTCAGATTCAGGGCGGATTTGCGCGGCGGCCTCTCTGAGGGCCGCAGACTGCTCCCGAACCTGGTTGATGCTACGCAACACACTGTTATCACTACCCTCTTCCACTACCGGGATCCGAATATCTGGCTGCAACCCGGCCACTCCTGACGCGATGCGAACGTCCTGAGCGACTTCAGTTCCCCGGGTCAGCTTCATTAACGATGATGAGGGACTTTCTTCTCCGGTCTTCCAGACAACACCATCCTGGGGATGCAGACGAAGCGCATCCAGCGCCTGCTCAAGGGTGCTGACAACCCGGGTATCACCATTTCGGCTTCGCTGGAGAATAGCGCCCTGAGCCCCCTGCGTTGCCACCATCCGTACTTCACCCTGAGTCAGACGACCACTGTCGGAGGAAAGCAGTGATACCAGTGCCAGCCCGGCATTTTTGCCATTGTGGTCAAACAGCCGCAGAGCAACGGCCGGATCCGGATGCCGCCGGGTTGCCGGGATAATTTTCATCTCCAGCGCATCACCTGGCAGATCCTGATGTTTTATCCAGGCCCGTCCGATGGCCGTTCGCCCCGGATGTTGGCCCATTTCCCATATGGCTTTCGCCTGCTGACGCTGGGTTTCGGGTTTCAGCGCATCATGGGCGGTCTTCAACTCGCGTTCCGGGGTCCTGATGGCATCGAGCCATTTACTGAGGCCATCGGTATAGATCTGAACATGCTCTTTCGCCCTTGAAACGGTAATATAGAAAGCCCGAAGCGTTGCCAGCATCCGCCTTCCCCCCTCCGTGCCTTCCAGGGCAAGAACAAATTGACTGCCTGCGCCCTGCGCACCATGACCGGTAATCGCCCACCCGTAATCAAGATGCTGTTCTGCGCGGACGGAAGCGGGCTGGATTACGCGTTTTCCCTGCTCTCCCTGCAACAGCAGCTCACCGTTCTCCCTGACTTCACTGACGGTGAATTTCGCATTCGCGGCCTGCCCAAGATCGCGCGCGGTAGCAGTAAAACGCAGCATATCGCCCGCTCTGACTTCCAGGGTATTGCGACGAAACAGCTGCACGTCGCCGCTAATCAGCTCTATGGGGGAATACAGTCCCGGCTTCCCGTCTTCATCCCTGACGGTGATAAGTGAACCGTTGTGATCAACTGCAATCACATCCTGGTACCGGTCACCACGTCTGACGACCATACCGGCTTCCCAGGGGGCCAATTTGTTGAACTCATGTCGGGTATGGCTGATACCTTCCAGCACCGGCACAGTGACCGACTGTTGACCCAGCTCGCCGCGGGCCGACAGCCCTTCCCGAATGGCCTGGTTTACCGCCTGCCTGTCGGCATTCAGCTGTGTAATGATCAGCGTCCGGGCACGAACCTCTGGCGTTCTGCCCAGCCAGTCACTCGCGATATCCTGCACGGGGGTAGGAGTTTCCATAATGGAGCTGACGGGCTGGAATGCCCCGACCTCACGTTCAACCTTGCCAGGGCTCATGGATGAAATCCGGCTCAGTGCCGCATCAACACGGTTATCGATGATGTCATGAACCGCATTTTTCAGCTGCAGATCGCGCTGGCGGACAATTTCCTTCATGATCACCACATCCAGCGGGCTCCGCTCCTGGATCAGACGAAACGGCGCACCGGAATCCACCGCTTCAAACTGGTCCTTGTCTCCCATAATGACGGCACGTCCACCGCCCTCCTGAATCGCCTGATACAGCGCGGCAGTATCCTGGTTGCCGCTCATCGAGGATTCATCAATCAAAAACAGTTTTCCCCGGTAATCGGGCCGCTCCCCTCCGGCAACACGCTGATCATGTTCAACAATAAATGATTTGATCGTCTGGGAGACAAGTCCGACATCCGACATTTCTTTCACCGCCTGGTGGGTGGGCGCCAGCCCATTGAGCTCAGTACGCGAACCGGCTGGCAGGGTTGCAAGTGCGTCCCTGACCGCCATCACCTGAGTGGTTTTCCCCACCCCGGCCGATCCCTGAATGCCCATAAACTGATCGGTGGAGCTCAGTACCAGTCTGGTCGCCATCTTCTGCCCGTCCGTCAGCCCTTCCAGCAGCGTGTCATCAATCGCTTGCATCAATGGCAACAGAGTATTTTTCCCCTGCTCCACCATCCGGATAATGGCTTTTTCCATCTCCCAGGTTTCACGGGCAACGAGCCGGGTTTCCCCGTTCACATTGACAGAAAGGAGCCCGCCGGTGCGTATTTCTTTGGCGATTTCCGCCTGGATTTCCCCGATATTGTTGTGATACCCGCTCGCGGCATCGGTCAATTTCAGTTCACTGAAGCTGACCTCACGCTGATCACCAAGGGCCCGGGATAAGGCCAGCGAAGCCCCTGCCCGGACACCTGCCTGCAGGGACGCTATCGCTTCAGAGGCTTCATCTTTCCCACTCAGGCGACGAACCAGCTGAACAGGAGAACTGTTATTCTGCATACGTTGCAGGCGGGCTTCAGTACGCTCAGTGGTTTCAGCGGTATACACTTCTGCCCGATTGCCGGACTGCGCCAGCGAATTCATGGTTTGAGCGGTAATATCACGCGTATTGAGTGCCGCCAGTACCACACCTGAATCGTTGTCGCGGCCACCCGGAGAGGCCACGTATCCATGCGCAATATAAAGTGGTCTGTCCAGTGGCAATATCACGGATTGCCCCCGATGCTCCACAGTCAGCCCCTGCTCAGATACTGCCGTCACCGTCAGACGCTCTTTCGCTTTCAGGCCCACTGATTTGTCAGCGGCGAGCGCAATCAGCAACTCTCCACGGCTGACTCCCATTTCCCCTTGTTCGTACAAACGCCAGTCCTTTGTGATATCACTCAGTTTCTGACGAACCACCACCCCATCCTGATCAACCAAAGAGAGCATGCGCGTATCATCATGAACACGATCGATCACATAGTGCCGGGTTTCCTTTGCATGACTCCGATCTTCCAGAACCTGCCCAGCACGGTACGAGCCGGCCATTCTTCGGGATTTATTGTCCAGCCAGACCGGGGTACGCGTTTCGACGGTCACCTCATCACGCTGCAACACACCGGCATTGTGCATCGCTTCGCGGATGATGCTGGTGAGCTGTTTTTGTTCACGCTGGCCCACCACGACGGCTGTCACCGTTTCCTGTCCGCTATGAAGTTCCACAAACCGGGTCGCCAGCGATTCGTAACGGATCCGCTTATCGGTGATGCTTACGACCGAGGTTTCCAGACCTGAAACTGGCGTGCTGAGTTGAGTACGGCTGACACCACCCGATTCCAGCACCGACATGGCGTTGCCATTCGCCTGGCGGCCGGCACTGTCGAGGAAAATAAGTTGCGCATTTTTCTCCCGGGCTTCACCGACCAGAACCAGTGTTTCCTTGAGACTAAGGCGTTCAGCCCCTTCGATAATCAGTGTACTGTGCGGTTTCAGAGAAAACGTTCCACTCAGCACCTGGGGCCGGTTAATCAACCGCTCTTTCAGCGACGCCGATTTGGCCAGCGACACCGTTCGTTCAGCAGAGCTTGCCAGAACCCGCACGTCACGTCCCCGCTCGGTGCTGACATCGGTGAGGGACTGCACCAAATCCCGGATCCCTGCCAACCCGGAAGGCGCACTGATAAGCATCAGTGGGTCGGCTTCAATATTTTTGAGCATCGGGGGGACAGGTTGCGCGGCGCGCGAGAAACTGACCACCAGACCAGACTGCAGGTATTCCCTGCTCAGCGCCTGGATGGAGAGTTCATCCAGCAGATGGATACGAGAGGTAAAAACCCCTTTTTCCCGATCCAGGGGGACAATGATCCCTTCTTTCATCGCCGTATCGATACTCTGCTTCAGCGTTTGCGGATCGGGTAAACGGTCACTGAATTCCGTGGTGGCCAGCATCAGTTCCCCCCAGGTAAACCGGGTTTTACTGTCGCTGAGCCAGGAGACCGCCTTCATGACGGCATCACTGACATCAGCCCGCTCATCATGCCCGGGCTCCTGCGCCGGGAGATCCCGGTCTCTGGCCCGTTGTGCCGCCGTCTGCATATAACCCTGCAGATCGAACCCTTTATCCTGCATTTGCCGGATCCAGCGTTCCATCAGTCTCAGACGGGACGGGTCGACTTTCGCCTGCCGGGTATCTTTTGCCGCCACATCCCGGCTGCGCAACGTGGCGTCTGCCCCCACCGCACCGGCAATGTCCCTGCCACGGGAGGAATATTCTTCCCTGACCTCTTCAGGAACACCTTTTATCTCCCACATCCCATGCGGACCGACCTCTTCCACCTCATGGCCGAGGGCTTCGACACGCTCGCGAAGCGCGCTACGGTAGAGTTTCCCTAGCGTCACCTGCATTTTCATGACGTTTTCGATAAAACCCGCATTATGGATATAGTCCGTAGCCAGCGCTTTCCATTTCCCGCCTGACTCGGTCATATTGGCCACGAGCAGGTGGGTATGCAGCTGCGGATCGAGATTTCGGGAGGTATCGTGGGTAAATGCCGCTGCCACCATTTTCCCGGTGGTGACAATCGACGTCACACCATCGAGCGTATCGCGGGCTGAAATCAGCTTTTCGACGTACCCGGCGGCAATACGCACCGCCTGATTATGCGCCTCGAGGATGGCTTTATCACCGCCCACCAGGGCGAGTACAGACACACTTTTGGGTGCGGAAAACGTCAGATCATGGCCCGGGCGATGGACATGTTTCCCGTCGACTTCCCGGCCAAGACGTTCCCCGTTATCGAGAAACCCGTACAGCACAGCCGTCAGATTATCAGCCCGGACATCGCCCTGCAGACCCAGGGCTTTCGCGCCTTCTCCCAGCCACAGGCTTTGCAGGTTTCCAAGAAAATAGTAGTTGTCGGCATTCATATAATAGCCGGCAGCATCACCGGCCGATGCAACAGGGGCAACGGACATCATCGTTCGTGTTCTCCGTCTGAATGATCAAAATGGTGGTCGCCATGGCCGGCGTTATCCGGATGACGGTCAATGAGGATGTTTTCTTCGTCTTCGGCCATGCTGCGGGTCGCCCTGTGATAAGCGTTACCGTGCATTTCATCGTCCGGTTTGTCGTGCAGACCCGGCATTGTCAGCTGTATGCCACCATCAGGCATACTCTCCACAATCACATCGAGGTTCGGCGCCTCCCCGGCAACACTCTCTTCATCCACGGGTGGGTCCGACGCCGGCGGTTTTCGGCTGTTCAGCATCGCCAGGGCATCACGGGGTATGGAGGCAACGGACATTTCTGCATGCGGGGCATGACGCGACGCCAGCGTACGCAAACGGACGATATTACTGCCCATTCTCTCCTCAGCATTGGCCGGGGTAACCACCGGGGTTTCATTGGCCGGGACGGTTTCTGGCGTAACAGAAACAGGGGCTGCAGGTGCTGTTTTGTTTGCGGTGGGAGCTACTGTGGGTTGACGAACCGTGGCTGTCGTTGGCGAGGCAGTCGGGGAATGAGCCACGACCGGCACTTGCACGTCTCTTTTTGCCGTTGCAGGTGCGGAAGCAACGGATCTGCTCTGCGTTTTACCTGCTAAGGCATCATCATCCACCTTCTCCAGGTGTTCATCACCAATCGGGAAAAGCAGACCCGCAGCACTGGCTGCCCGTTCATTGGACTGAATCACCTTCTCCAGCTCCGGGCTCAGGACATCGCGAATATTCCGCTCGATAAGACCTGCGTGACGCTTTCTCTGTTTCCGATACTTCAGTTTCAGCCGGACAACCGGATATTCTCCCGGCAGGCGAACATAAAAGTTCAGGTTTGGAAGACGCATGATCTGCTCGTAATCCACGATCGGATCATTGACTTCGTCCTTACCCAGGGAGACCCCATCCCGCACCTGATCGAGGCCATAGCTGTTTTGCTCGCGAATTTTGCGCTTGCGTTGATGGCCAAGCTCTTCTTCCACCACTCTGGCCATCTCGGCACTGGGTGAACGGCCATACATGCGGGTATTCAGCAGATCGAACAGGCTTTTCGCCAGCTCCTGACCATACACATAGGTCAGTTGCGCCTTATTCTGTGCCCCCAGAACAAAACAGCCACCAAACTTACGCCCTTCGGCAATCGTCTCTGGCAGGTCGGGAATACGCTGGAGGCTGGGGACTTCGTCATAGATAAACCACACACGGCGATCGCTGTTCTCGCCCATACTCTGCAACATCAGCGTGGCAAGCGACACCCACATAGAAATGAGCGGCCGGACGCTCTTGCGATGGCGTGCGGTAGTGGAAATAAAGAGCCAGCTGTTGCTGTGTTGTTCCTGGGTCATCCATTCCCGGATGGTAAAGGGCGCGCGGGTGCCATCGTCCAGTCCCTGCAGGTAACGCAGCGCTTTCGCATAGTTGGTCACAACCGAACGTATCGAAATGGCCGTCTTCTCGATTTTCTCTTCGACCAGGTTGGCCGACGGCGTGTTCGCCAGGTATTCACGCAGGCTTTTCATGTTGAGAGACAAGAGTGTTTTGAGGAATTTCTCGATGCTGCGCTCAGGGTCGGTCGACATGCGAATAGCCAGATCAGCCCAAATGGTGCGCGAACTGGACACCCAAAACGGATCGGATTCTCCTTCGACCGGGATCAGGCTGGCGGCACAGTTGTCATAGTCCACCGCATCGACGCATTCCCCCCAGAGCTGCCAGTTAGCGCAACGTTCGTCATGGGGGTTCAGGATAAAATCCGTTGCGGGTTTGTAGTGCGTTTCAGTGAAAGTACAGCCGGAATCATAGATAATGGCGCGATCCCCGCGCCTGCGTATGTAATCAAGCAACCAGCGGATCAGCGTCGATTTACCAACACCGATGGTGCCGTGGATCAGGAAGTTCATAACCTCCGCATGCCTGACCATATGCAGGTCACCCACCCGAAGGTCTGACAATTCGGCATTACGACGCAGCGCCCGGTTAACCTCTTTTGGCTGATCGGTCAGCGTCATCCCGGAAAGGTATTCGTCCTCACTTTCCTTCTTACCAACCCGCGTCACATACCAGGCGATGGACAGAAACGCCACCAGGCAGGATCCACCGCAGGTCACAGCCGCCCACTGCGCATTTTCTGCCAGCCGCTGCCCCATAACCTGCATATAAGGGTCAGTCAGGATCTGCTGTAGCGTCATTTTCAGGATGACTGTCGTGTTGGCCTGGGCATAAAAGTAGTGGATGTCATAAACACGCCCCTTCCCCGGGGGAATAAGGGCGGTAAAACTTTCATTCAGTTTCGCCAGCCAGAACCAGGTTCCGTTATCCAGAGTTTCTGCTGGTGTGAAGTAAAAGAACATCGTTCCGCTGAGCCCAAGGAACAGCAGGAAAACCCAGTACCCGATCCAGTTATTCACCTGAAAAAACATGCGCCAGCGATAAGCGGTCATCTGACCGCCTTGTGTAAGGAATTTTCCTGCAAAGCTCATAAAAATTATCCGGCAAGAAGCCCATCGCTGGAGAGGATCAGCAATGCGCTTAAGTGATTATCGGGAGGAGAGCAGCCGCCGGATGGCAGGCCAGGGAGAAGGATGAAGAGCGGTTGTGGACAAAACCACAACCACCCGGGTGTTACATAATGCCGGCGATAGACTTAGCCAACTGGGCTTCGAGCACGGGTTTAGCCTCATCAAACTTGAGATTAACTTTGTTGGCATTCGAGACCACGCGGGTCTGGTACTTCGCCCGGTCGCCCTGCTCACTACTGGTCTGCAATTTGATGCCCGATGTCCCCTGCTTTAACGCCGAAACGTTGTCCGTCGTGACGGTGGCTTTGCTGCGTTGGGAAATTTGCAGATCGGTCACCATGGTATAATTCACATCTTCCACCATCGCATCGGCTGCCATTCCAATAAGCCCTGTCGCCAGTCCCACACCGAGCGTTGCGTCAGCTGATGATGAATTGTAGGCAGTGATCCCGGCCCCTAATGCCGCCCCGGTCATGCCCCCTTCATAACCGGTTTTCAGTAACCCCTGGGCATCACGAAGGTTCATTTTTTCTGCTTTCAGCACGTTTGCCTGCACCCAGTAATAAGCACTGTCAGGGGAACTGGTCACCTGATAGCCTTTAGCCGTCAGTGCATTTGATATTTCAGACTGCAGACCTGACATATCCTGATCGGACGTATTACGGACTTGCAGGAATACAGTCTTTTCATTAGAAGGTTCAAGCCAGACGGTTTCGCTCATTTGCGTATTAACATCGAGATTGCGCTTACTTATCGCGGTGGACATTGCACCACAACCAGAGAGAATAAATACAGATGTCATTACGCCTGCCACTGCAAAGGTATTCAGTTTCATTTGTTTTATCCTGTAATCGCCAATAACTGTCCTGATTAATGGAAACCATTAACCTGATTGTTATCGGCTAAGCGATCGGAATATTCAGTGTTTTAATTCGAACCAGACTTGAACTGCAGGAAAGCAGAAAGGGGAAAAGACTCCCCTTATAAGATTAATAACCGCGGTTAGGATCGTACGAACTGTGTCCGCCCGAGTAATCACTGGAGGTCGTTCCCAAGCAATTCCCCCCTACATCAATACCAGACATCCCGCCATTCATCGGAAGCCCCGATGCCGGGTTCACTGAAATACCGGTATCAATGTTCGTGCTGCCCCATGTATTTCCACCCACATCCAGCCCGGAGATGCCATTATACATAGGCAAGCCTGATGAGGGATTCGTCAGCGTGTCCGTACTCTGCCCACTGTTTCCGATCATCGCAATAGAACCGTATGCCACCACAGGGAAAGAGCCTGATGAAAGATCAACAACCCGCACCGTTTTATCTGATGCATAACGCAGAGCATCGTCGTCAGACAATCGATACGCCACGCCGTTCGATATCTGATAGACATCTCCCGTATTAGTATCGCGGGCAATGAAGCCTCTTTGTGAGAGAGAAACAGCCATCAGCAAGAATGCAGTAATTGTATATAACGCGACACCGATTACTAACAAATTGTCTTTACTCTCGCCAATTTCATAACCGGCCACAGCCAAGCAAACCATAAATATAAATGACAACGAAAATAAAAACCTCCTTTTTACATTGACAGTTTTTTTAACCACTGCCACGAAATAAATGGAATAACAAACGCTACCAAAAAACGAGTACAGCAATCCATAAATGAAGAAGTCACCTCCTACCCGAAACTGCATAGCAGCCAGGTAACCACAATATATAATTAATGGAATGAAGCTGATGGTTAAATCTGCTTTTTTCATTTAATCACTCTCCGGAAGCTTTTTTCCGCAATGCTTTCAGTTGTTCGCTCATATTGCCAGTATCAGGTTCACTTAACGTCTCAGCTTTACCTGTTTGATCACGTTCTTCGTTTTGTCGTCCGACAATAAAACTGCTTTTTGCACTATGGTTTTCATCTTTAAGAATATCACTGGATGTCTGAACAGTGGAACGGTTTTTGTCGATATTTTCAGCAGATTCATGGATTTTATGTTCATTCGCAGATCTTTGTGCTGCTACCAGTTTAGGGAGATCACTACCGGAACCAAAACCCTCTTCGCTTTTCTGCTTCAACGCATTCTGATGATGCGCAAAATCATCATTCATAGCCTTTCCGGGTACAGGATTACCATAGGGGTGAATACCCTTTTCTCCAGGCGCAACAAGAGAACCACGGCTTGCAGAATGTCCGATACCACTGCCTTGTTCGCCCGAATGCAGCCCACGTTTTACCGAAGATTCGTCATGCGAAGCCCCTGAATACGCTCTCGGCGAGTTATTAGAGTAGCCGTTGTAAGTCTGAGTTGAAGGACTTTCACCCGGTGAGGATGAGGATACGCCAGGAGTAAAGACATCATGGGTGCCACCGGTATGCAGATCGCTACGACTCTGGCCGTAATCGCTCATGATCTCGGGTTTGAGCCTTTCATCCACAAACTCAACGGCAGCTTCCCGCGCTGACGGCGCACTGGTCAGCATGGTCTGGGCCTTATCACCGTATTTATTGGCGGCCCAGTTAACAAATTCCTGGGTGTAGTTAGTATCCAGACTGGCACTCTGGTTTTGAGCAAGCGTAGCCATCCGACTGTATTCACTACTTTGCGTGGTGCTGGTCGTATACTGGTGGTACTGACTTTTGGCATAACTGAGAGTAGCAGCAAACTGCTGCACATCGCTGGTTGCAGCGTTATCGGTATGGTTCGCACCGTCTGTTACGCGACTGCTGGTAACCATGTCCATCCCCTGCCGGAAGTCATGAATCGCCTGGCTACTATTATCATGACGAAAGTCCATTGTATTACCGTGTGTGTCCTGGGTTCCGTGAGAGCTTCCGGTTGACTCGCGCAGTTCACCTCCCACATGTCCTTCTGCAGAAAAGCTAAGACCTGTCGTCCATTTTCCAAGTTTACCAGCGAATTGATCCCCCGAGTCCCACTTCCCTTGAGCTGATACCCCCATATTCGCGGAGCCCTGGCTACTGATATCCATCAGTTTGTTATACGCCTGCTGGGTGGAAATGTTATTGGCTTTGGCATAACTCTCTGCCGCTGACATCATCATGCTGGCCCCGCGCGTCGTGTTTGTCCCCAGGCTGTTCTCACTACCGCTAATCAGGCTGTCATTACTGCCCGTCTGGTGCGAAAGCTGATTCAGCTGAGACCAGCCGCTGCTGACGCTGTGGTTATAACCATCCAGCGCAGTCTGCGCCTGAACCTGAGACTGTCTGGCCGATTCCTGAAACCCACTGCTCGCGAGCTGACTCAGCTTCATGCTCACCGGCAGATTCGACATCGCCCCGGAGCCGTCGATAACATTCTGCCCGCTGGCCGTTACCGTTCGGGTCGACCCGTTGTCTGCCTGCCAGGTTTGCTGCCCCTCCCGCTGTACCAGGTTGCTGTCAAATTTATTCTGACCGAGGTTGTCCATCGACATATTATTGAACGACCAGTTGCCATCAGCGGTCGTACCGGAAACCCCTGCAGAGCTGAAGGCCATAGAGCTGAGCACGCTGCCGGCCACCTGAGACCCCATTGCCGACGCTCCCTTGGTGAGGTAGAACGACAAGACAGGTATGGAAAGCGACAGATAACCTGCCAGGTTCGCCACATCCGAGTGCTGTAAGGCCACCTGATCTCTGTTTGCCAGAACCAGTAGAGTTCCTCCTGTTTTGGTCTGTAACCAGAACGTCGAAGCAAAATTAAGAATGGCGAACATCAGTGGCCACATCTGAAAATACAAAAAACCACACACATACAGCTTCAGGGTGTTTAACCCGAAAATACTGTGATTGCTCGCCGCCAGTGCGATAACCAGCGGAAACAGGCAGACCAGGATCAGCATGAGCAGGGACTGAGCAAAAGGCAGGGTTCGTGTCGCGAGCGTGCTCCCCGCGGCCCATGCCAGACGTTGTTTGGTCGCTGAACTTTCGGAGGCCAGATTCACCAGGTTTGCCGTATCAGATGAACGTGCAGCAAAACCCGATATCCCCTGACGAATAGCCGAATTAGTGATGTTGTTTTTCATGATCTGCGATGCACTCAGGCCGCCGGCATAGAAATAGCCATAGCTGTCGCCCATCGCATTGGCCAGCAGAGTGGTGGCATTGACCCGGTTACCAAATATTTTCGAGGCAAGCCATGTCGCCGTCGCGCTGCCAGGCTGTGCATCCGTGTTCGCCAGCGCTTTAATGTCCGTTGCTGCATTTTGGCAGGTTTCAAACTGGCGCACACCGCCGGCTGTTTTGTAGATCCCGCGCAGCGGGCTGGGATTACTGGTGATAAGCCCCAGCGGATCAGTCGTGTTGAGCAGCTGGTTCACCGTGTATTTGTTGTTCAGCAAAATATCGCCGATCACACAGTTCTCAACATAGTCCGGGAGCATCTGCGCCAGATCCGGATTCTGAGTACGAAAATCGCTGGTTTCCGCCACTATCTGAGAACCAAACAGCATCCCCGTTTTGGTGTAGGTGACAGAGTCAGGCCTTGCCATCACATAGTCATACAGTACCGCCATGTGATACCCCACGGACGTCGATAAATGCGCTATGGACGCCAGCCCCACCGGTACATTGTCCACCACATACACCGACGCCCTGTCTGTGACGTCAATGATCTGCACGCTGCGTTTCGGAACCAGCAGCACGGAAGTGATTAGCATAAAGATGGCCAGCCAGTTCACGAAGACCATCGGGTTTCGGGATTTCATAAAGGTCAGCGCCATACCCAGCACCGCAAAAGTGCCTGCCATCCGTAGCAGGGTTCCCCAGGTACTTGTTCCGAGGAGGGTGACAACGGCGTTGAAGGCCTGTCGCCACATATCACCGCCATAAATCGTGTAGACCTCAAGCATCAGGGTGTCCCCCAGTGATAATTGCTCTGATATGAGCCGGAAATAATGGTGCTGACCTGCTGCTGCAGGTACTGCATATTACGGTCGATGCCATCGAGCGCATTCTGATCCGCTGCTGACTGCAGCTTCATATCCGCAAGCAGGCCCTGGGCATGTATCACGTTATCGCGCAGCTGGTTTGCAGCTTCTTCGGGAAAATTCTTCCCGGACAAGGACAAGCTCGCCTGCTTCACCAGCTCCTGCAGATACTGGATCATCAGATCCTGGGCGATGAAATCCGCCACCTGTATGAGATAGGTACCGCTCATGCCCATACTCTGGGCGTTGGTGAGGTACTTGAGCACAGGGACCGACGTGGTGTTCACAAATCCCTTCTCCTGATCGGTAAGCGCCCTATCGTCGGTCAGCTTGCTCTGCATCGACAGCATCAGGTTTTTGACCAGCGTCACCAGTGCGTTGCTTTCGATGATGTTAATGTTGGTGACCACCGGTCCAAGACACAGTGTCGCCTCGTCACAGCCGTAAACCCGGGCGCTCCCTCCCCGCATCAGCACTTTTACCAGGTCGCGGTTATCAACCAGCGGTGTCAGAATGGTGACACTCCCGTCCTTGTTGAAGATGATCGAGCCGACCGTGCTCATCACCAGTTCTTTCAGCTCGCGGTTGCTGTCAAAAAGATGGTTCCGCCCGAGCGCATCCCAGATCAGGTTTTTATTCTTCAGAACCTGGTCTTTCTCCTGACCGTTCGCCCGACCGGTCACGCTGTCGCTCTGCCCACCAACGGTACAGCCCTGGCGGGACGCCGCCCAGTCAGCAAACACATTCTGCTCCCCGGCAATGTCCTGGCAGATCTTCTGCTGGGAGACCTGTGTCACCGGCCACAGTCCACCAATGATGCCCTGAGCCGCCTGGCAGGAACTCATGTTCGTCGAGTTAATATCAGTGGCAAGTTTTTGCAGGAAGTCTTTGGCCTGTTTCAGCTCCGGAACCATGGTCTGCAGCGCAAGATCAAAGGCATAACCTGCCGCATTGCTCATGATTTGCTTAACGAAGCGCTGAATTTCAGCACCGCTTATCATGGAAAATGCCCCCAGGTAGGCGTCTATCCCACCACAACCGGCGTTCAGCGAGGGCACCTGCATGGAGATTAACTGGACATTTTTCACCGGGTTGCGCAGATAGACCGAGCCGCCCGTGAAGTATCCCGCCGCCTGTCCCTGCCAGGCTTGTGCCTGAGTGACATTTCCGCTGTAACCCAGGCTGCCGAAAAATCCATTCAGGTCACCATTCACATCCGCCCGGGCGGAGGTCTCGGCCAGGCCTGTCAGAAAGATGGCCCCCACCGCTATAAGTGTTTTCAAAACCCCTGGCATTACCCCTCCTTTACCTGCAGAGGCAGAACAACATTGAGCGTCAGCCAGCCGTGTTCGGAATGCAGTGATGCATACATGTGTGTATTCATGATGATATCCGGTTGTGTTACTGAGGGGTGACCTGGGTGCTGGCCGGTAAGGGCGGAAGGTCGCGAGGATCCAGCTGGTCAAGATCAGCCTGGATGAGGCTGGCATATCGCCCTTCCAGGACAGGAATATCCATGACACCCTGCGTGAGCGGGTAGGCTTTCAGAGTGGTGACGTTCACCATAAAGGCCGTCGGTGTGGCAATGGGTAATCCGTTGCCAAAAAATGTCACTATCTCGTCAGCAATGGGAACCGTGGAGCGCGGATCCGATTTTCGCGGGATCAATGGCACCGGAAATGACGGGTCTCCCCCACCATCCAGGGAGTAAGCCCAGACTTTGATGCCATGCTGGTCGGCCCAGCCTTTCAGTTGCGGATCGAACTTAGCGCTGTACTGACAGTGTGCCTGCATAAACAACACCACAGCGTACTGTGCCATATCAGCTACCCTGCCGTCCGGTAACAGCATCTTATAGCCCTGCTTTTCCACGGGTGCATCTGGCTGTGGAATGGTAGCGGTCTGACTCCCTTTCCCGGCCTCCAGTGCGGCAATCTGATCGCGCAAGGTCGGACCAGCGTGCACGCCGGCACTGACCAGCAAAAGACCCGCAAACAACCCTGTTGTCTTCATGACTGATGCTCCTCCGGTTGAGGAACATCAGCCTCTTTCAGCACTGGCCGACACAGACGACGGAGCACCAACAACAGTGCACACAGCCATAATCCATACCCGATCCATTTTACCGCAGCCTGAGACACCGTCACAGACAGCTCCATCGCTTCACTGAGGCACTTCAGCACCATGCCCCAGAAAAACAGGCCGAGTGGCAGACTTAAGGATTTCATGGCTTACCTCTCCTCAGATCGAAACAGCTTTCTGATTACCCAACCCGTCATTCCGATTAAGACGATGACCAGATACTGGCGGCGAATAGCGAAGTCAGTGTCAATAATCCACGCTCTGGCATCTATCGCTTCAGGCTCGCAACGCACAGGTTTACCGGGTTGTGAAATGGCCGGAAGATCAACTGGTGGTGCTTCATTGGTACGTTTACAGCTCATAACCTGTGTCGGGGAAGCCCCGTCAAGCAGGGTGCGGGCCGTCGAAATAAACAGTCCGGCAGGTGAGCTCATCAGCAGGGTCAGCAAAAACAGACCAACCAGAATACTGGCGGGGAACGTGATAAAACTGAACGTCACAGCCCGGTAAACCGGCGGTACATAACGGAGCGTTTTCATCGTTGGATCCTTCAGAAGTTGGGTTTGAAGCCGGTAGCCACATCGAGGAAGCGTTTTGCCAGGTCATCCTGAGTCATGAAGCCGTAAGCCAGCGCGCGATAATCCCTTGTTTTGGGTGAAACGAGGTACAGCGCGGGATACGCTCTGACGTTCATCGCCCGGCTCTGGCCCGTATCCTGACGAGTGTCAGGTACAGAGGGTGCCATCTGACCGTCAATCGAGACCGGAATAAGCGAGAGGTGATTGAGTTTTGCGAAGTCCGCCACCACCCCCGCCATCTGCACATCAACAGGATCAGCCCCCCGGTAGAAGTAAAACAGCCCGTATTTCTGAGCCAGTTCTCCAATTGCGGTCTGTCGCTGCTGCTGATCCCGCGTCTGAACATACGAAGCCATGCTGTTGTAATGCGGATATTCGAGGTTGTAATCCAGTTCAGGATGCCGCAGTTGTGCGGCGGCAAAGGACTGGCTGAACATTGACCCCCTGTCGGTCCAGAACTTCTGCCAGCGCAGGTAGGTCGCCGTGTTTTCCGCCGTGGGATACAAAATCGCACGATTCAGCGCCTCCATCGTATAGCCACGCAGAACCTTTGCCTGTTCAACGGCCGACAGTTTGCTCAAATCGGGCACGGCTGGTGATGGCGCGTCAGGTGACCGTGCAGCCACAGGTGGCGCGGGTTTCGTTACAGGTTCGTTGTACCAGTGCCAGCCTGTAAACGGGCTGGCTGACGGGACAATATCGTCGGCATACACCGGCAGACAAAGTAAAATGGCGAGTGTGGCAAAAAGAGGTTTCATTCTTACCCTCCGCTTTTCTGTTGCTGCTGAACCTGTGCTGCAATCCTGTCCTTAACCTGCTTCACCATGACGTCCGTATTCGGGACTTTCTGGTTATTCATCAGGTCTTCGTAAAAATCGGAGAAGTTGATTTTGTCGAAGTCGATCTTCTGCAACTCAGGGACGGTTATCCCCCGACAACTCGGATTGTCGCCAGAGCCAAAACTGACGCCTAACTGGTCACGTCGACCTTGTTCCTGAATGATGCGGGCGAGTTTCCCCTGAAAGACACAGTAAACCTGGCTTTTCTGCAGGCAAACGCCGATTACCGCGTGATCGCACCGTTCGCCAACACTGACCGTCACCTTTTTGGCCTTTGCTTTCCCCAGAGCCAGTTCGTCGCTGTTGCATTTGGACAATCCAACATCCGATCCCCAGCCGGAGTCTTTACAACAGTTGGAAAAACCCGCGGCAGCCTTACGACAGCTCATATCTTCGCCGGTGAAGGCGGTCACATTGACCGCATCCTGATTGGCCGCAACGTCATCTCCTGCCGAGGCCAGCCCCGCCAGCTTCGATACCGCGACATCGAAACCGTTGTCTCCGGCGCCGTTGGCGTCATCACAGGATCCCGACTGGCAAAAATAGGTTCCTCCGCACATCAGCCCGCCAGAAGAATAGGTTTTCTGACACTGCCAGGTGTAGGTCATATGCGTACACTGCCCGTCGGTCGACTCGCTGCAGGTCTGCTTTGACACGGTACATTGCGGATTACTGGTCAGAGAGCTACAGGTGCCCGCCGACGAGGTGGGCACCGTATAATCGTCTTCATACTGCCAGCAGTCGCTGTACACCGTGTAATTCTGGCCATTTTGCGTAACGGTACGGTTTCCGCCAGGCACTGTACAGACGGAGCCTGTTGCCTTGCCCTGGGACTTATTGAACGGGCAGGATTCAGACCAGGAAACTTCAGGAACCCAGTGGCTCTCCTGCGCCTGCACCGTTATCGTCATGGTTAACGCCGCTTCAGTTCCCGGGCTTTTGAACCAGTTATAGGTTTTTTGTGCGTAATCCCGGCAACGGGAGGCACTCGCTGGCAAGCAGTTATCGTTATAAATCGAACCAACCGGGGACTCTCTGCCCTGAATTAGCTCGTATCCGGCGGCCTGCGGCAACGGCCATGAAATATCATTTGCCGGGTCGGGGTTTTCATCTATTCCCCAGAAATTAATCACAAAGTTCATTAATTTGTCGTCAAAGTGTAATTGCAATGACGCGTTGATAATCGGCCCCGTATAGGGCGATGTGAATGAAAAATAGACGGTCCGGTTGAGGTCATAGGATAAATTCCAGTCGCCGTTGGTGATGGTGATGGTTTTCAGTACGGTTGAGCTTTCCATATGTCCACTCGGCGTCGCCGTGCGGGTGCAGGCTTCCACCGACGACACATCTTTATCGCAGGTGTAATTCTCAAAGGTCGATTTCGACACCGAGACCGATGTGCACTGACTGTTTGTCCCGTCCACAATACTACCAGCACTGCTTTCGGCATTTTTGCCGGTGGTAATAAACGTGGCATTGGGATCGATCGTCGGGGGTGGATTGGTGGTACCTGAACTGATCACCTCCTGCCCGGCATCGTTCGTCTGCAGATTCGTTTGCCCTTTGTCGGCAATGCCACCATCCCCCCCCTGCACACCACCGTAATAGCTGCTTTGTGGGGGATTGCTGGTATACCCCGGAATGGTACTGGTCACCGTGCCGGTATTACTGAGGCTCCCGGTCCCCTGAGTGGCGTTACCCTTTCCGAAGCTGGCGCCGGCGTTATAAGCATCCTGATTGTCATCGGAAAATGCCTGCAGCGACACCAGGCACACAAGGGTAGGCAATACCCATTTCATCGCGATGCCTCCAGCAATTCCCGTGCAACAGACTGACATTCCCCCTGCTCAGCCACTTTCTGCAGCATATCGTGAAGGGGCAGACTCCCCTTAATCACGTCAAAATGCCCGGGACACGTGACCACCAGGGCCGGTACAGCCGTAATGCCATACTGCTGAAAAAGCGTCGGATCTATCTGAACACCAATGTCTTTCTTCTTTTTGGTGAGCTCAAACACCCGCGAAGCGGTTTTGCGCAGATCGTTATCGATCCAGCCACGGATGGTGGCCGGGACGCCAAAATGACGGGCATCATCCAGCATCGGCAGCAACCCCGCCTCGGGGATCCCAAGGCTGACAAAATAGATAGCAGGAAACGCGTGCGCGCCACTGTCAGCCCCCTGAGAGCGACGCACATCATCAGAATAGTGGGGAACCAGGGACTGTTGCGCGGGAGGAAGATTGATCATCTGGTCTTTCAGACTGTCTTTGAACTCTGCCAGCGCCTGCTGCTGTTGCTTCATCCAGATCCTGTCCTGTGGCGTAATGGACATCGGCTCACCTGCCCGAAGGGCAGGCATCGTGACGCACAGACCGCTGAAAATCAGGGTCGTGACCAGGGCTCGTTTCATGGGGAAAATCCTTACGTATAGACGCAGTTACGTTTACGCCAGAGGAGATAACCAAAGTTCTTTTTCGATGTCGGTGTGCTGTGGGTGGTACCCCAAATCTGTGTGCTGGCACCGAACGCATGGCAGCTGCTGGTCTCGGGATACATATTGACCATCTGGTATCGCCATCGCTCTTTGGGGATGATCGGTGAGGGATATTCGTAGCAGACCGCGAGATCTGCCCCGACCGTGTTCATCACCAGACCTTCACGGTGCAGCTTGAAGGCCATGCGCTCGGAGACCAGAAGCGAGGATTCCAGCGGTGAAAATTCCCCGCTGGTATAGCCCGTCAGGGGATAAATCGATCCCTGCGCGCCCGCACACCAGAACAGTGGCGATAGCGGCAGACCGGCAGAACTCGATGCAGCATCAGCTGCGCAGGCCGCCTGGGCAATCAGGTTGCCAAACAACGTCGCTTCGGGGTTGATAATCATCGACAGCGTGCTGTCATTCCACAGCGGATCCACTTCCGATAAATAGCTGATATCCATATCCCCGCCCTGAAAACACCCCGCGCTGGTGATGATATTCAGCCAGTAAATCAGCGGGTATTTGTACCAGTGAACATGGTAGAAGGTGCCCGCAGCAGGCCTGTCACTCTGCCCCGCCGTGCCGGTGCCTGTGCGCCCGAGATTTATCTTAAATCCCCCCATGTTCACCATGACGCCAGGCTCCCGCGTCACATCTGACATTGAGGTGGGCTCCCAGTAACCAATCGCCAGCCCCATACGGTAGAAAATGCCATAGGGGCAAATCTGGATGGGCGACGCCGGATTGGTGGTATCCGGTTGAGGGCCATTGGCCAGACGGATACTGCCAAGCGACATCGGAAACAGGCATTTCCAGCACACATCCGAAATGGGGTTCACCCACCGACCATCACCTGCATTACTGGTATCCGCTGCAGCGGGTCGGGAGAGAAAAAGCAGCGGTAAAAACAGGGCAACAGTCAGTACCAGCATGCAACGACGCATCGTGCCTCCTGAAAAAAGCGCACGGCCGCCATCGCCCTGGTGACATCAGAGAGAATCATCGTGAAATCCTTAAGGGAGAGCCTGCGCGGACGCGCGGGCATCAGAAAAAAGAAGGTCAGTGAGCAGCAGCGTCCAGAATCACCTGATATCTGTCACTTTTTTCCATCCGGTACAGGGCAAGGATCCCTGCACGAATGAGAATGGAAGGCTTGACCAGCGGATTTTCCTGCAACATCTCTTCCATTCTGGCCACGGCATTATCATCGAAGCGGCTGCTGCGAATGGTCGTTCGCTTCCCCTTTTTAGCTGTCGTATTTTTCATCGCATGGCCTTGTTTAAAGTAGGGTTCACATCAGTCATCTGTTGCAGGCGAACTCACGAAGAAGGCGTAACCGGCATCATCATCGTATTGCGCCCCCTGGTGTTCGCCTGCACCAATACGCTCCGCTGCCTGTTCAATCCCGGCGGCCAGAAATGCCTGTGTGGTGTGACGGGTGCCCTGCGCCCTGACAATAAAATACCGGGAGGGTGATAAGTATGACGGCAGAGCGTGCCCGGAAGCGATATCAGCAGGGAGCGCCGTCCCGGCCGCATCAGGAAACCAGCCGGGTGCGTGGTCGCACAGCATCCGCGTCACATCGTAGCGCAATGTGTCATCAACCGTTTTCGATTGCCGTGAACCGGCAAGGGTGTCGGGGAAAGGATCGTCGCGAACCATTCTGGCAAGCTCTGACAGGCAGCGAACCGCATCCCGGGTGACTGAGGGCGCAACCATCCGGACGATAATTTCCACCTGGCGCAACGGGTAAGCCTGGGCAGCCCAGGCAGATCGCGGGGCAATAATCCATCCCTGACTGGCACACCCTTTGAGCAAAATATCCAGCCACTGTCCGGAAAAACCGTCCTCTTCACTCAACGCGGCCTTTTCTGCGATGGTGCTGTCACGCTGTTGTGGTGCCAGATATTTATCGCGCGCCATAAACACATGCCGGGCGATACGTTTGCGGACACCGCGGGGCAAAACAACCTGATGTTCAGGCGCACGGGAGAGCTCATAGCCTTCCTGGTGCAACGCGTTTTCCAGTGCCGCCAGCATATGACGGTAATAATCGGTATTGGCAAACTGATGCACCGCACAAGCATCCTCCGGGCAGCCAAAGAACGGTAAAGGCTGAGAGGCTGGTTCCGACTGTGGCAACGTCGACATATTTGCCTGAACCAGGGTTCTGATAATGGAACCGGCAGACAACCCCACGGCAATGCCGCCAATGAGGATAAACGCCACAAGACCGGCATAATCAACGTAACTCATGGCTATTGCACCTCGTCCTGCGACAGTTGTATGGCCCGAAAAATAGCATCGATGACACTCTCCTTCCGTATCCGGCGTTTCGACGCGGTTTCCTGTTCCAGCATTTTCGAGTGGATAGCATTCACGAGAAAGGTGGGAAAGCGTTCATCCCTGACATCCGGCTTGCTTAACGCGATACCGCTGACGCGGCCCCAGTAGATCCAGGCGGACGTCACATAAAACGGATCCCAGCCATTGAGCTCCGGATACAGCGATTTAAGGATCTGCGCTGTCCCTCGCGGAGACTTTGCCGGGACTTTCGGCGAACGAGCCGGACACTGTGGACGGTATGCTGCCAGTTCGGGGAAAAGGTCACCCAGGGTGGTGGCGGTCATTTCTTCTCTCCTGTTACAGGGATTTCTTCAATTTTGAGTTGTCGGTCATCACGGGTGACGCGGACAGGGGTATGTTCGAAACCGAACTTTGTGGTCAGCACTCCCGCCTGATCGAAGAAGATTTGTTCATCGAGTGCGTCGCTCGTCTCTTTGATATTCCCGTTGACCAGAATGATTTTAAAGTCGGTCTTGCCGGCAATCTGACGGCGTATCCAGCGGATTTGGTCCGGATTATCGCCATCGATAAAGTAGAGCGTCTGGTGATACGGGACCCTGTCCAGCGGGTTGACGCGATCCCCCTTACGCGCGATGACGTTCCCCTGCAGGTCCGTCACGGTTTCAGCAACGGTGAAGGTGGGATCCAGCAGGGACGCACGATAGTCAACAGCAGGGGTCAGGCCGGGCACCGCGGGCGGACGAACGGCATGTCGTTTCACCCGAGCGATGGCTTCACGCTTCAGTCGGGCCATCTCCCCGCTCTCTTCCATTGATTTCATCCGGTCCTGGATGAACGTCAGCAGATCCGGTTCAGACGGTGGCCAGAGTTGTCCCCACGTTCCCAGGTCTTTTGCCTGCAGCCCAAAGGCCAGTATTCCCAGTAGCAGCGCCAGTGGCGTGCGGCACTTCACTGGCCACCTGCCTGCATGCGCTGTGCAATATCATTGCGGATGTCCAGGGTGATATCGGGCTGGCTGCTCACCACGGCGGCCGCCACCAGAATGACGGCATGGTGGTTCGCCTGCCAGGCTTGCAGGCTGTCCGTCATGGCACGGTTAAATCGCATCATCAGGCGCTTCGACTGATTCTCCGGCAGCTTTTGCACCAGCGCCTGCTGAATAAACAGATCCATCGTGCCTTTCATATCAAACACAACCACCTCCGGCGCGACCGTTCTGGCCGTCAGCCATGCCGTGCCCACCACAATGACCGCCAGCATGACACTGAGCAGACCATGACGCAGAAGGGGGGACGCCAGATACCCGGGCCGAAGGCTTTCTTTAACCGTGTCAGGGGTGTCGGACGTCACCTTCCCGGTTGCATTGTCGGTGTTATCGGGCTCACTCATGCGGCTTTCACCCATTCTTCAAGCTCCTTAAGCTCAGGGCCAAAATCTTTCTCTGCCAGCAGATACGCGGCTTCCTCCGGGGTCGCCCCCTGTTTTTGTGCATCCTGCATAAACTCGAAATCGACACCTTTCGAACTGAACATCGCGCGGGTGACAGGATCCACAAACAGACGATGGAAGGAACTGACCTCTCCGACGTTGATCAGCAACGAGCTGAAGCCGGTATCGATAGCCTTCTGGAAGTATTTGATGACCTCCTTTTCGGTATCATTGAATTGCTCAGGGTTCTCGGCCAGGTAGGTTTTGAAAGCTTTGGCATCCTGCAGCAGCGTGATTTTGGTCCCGCTGTTGTTCCAGGCCGCCTCGGCCTCTTTGCTGGCCGTAAAGTCTTTGATGCCCTGCGTGATGGTGACAAAGGCACCACGGTGACGGCGCACCGTGCGATAGCCGGTTTCGATAAACTTCGCCGCCTGCGGGTTCGAGCCGCCGAGCAGACGCCAGGCTTCATCAATGATGCACACCTTCTTCAGGCTGCGCGGGCTGTGGTACATCTTTTGCTGAATCGACAGAATGAGTGAGAACAGGATGGCGCTCAGCAGCTTCGGTTTGTTCTCAAGGCTCAGAAGCTCCAGCACCGCAAATCGGGTTTCGCTGTTCAGGGTCGGCACATCAGCATTGAAGTACTCACCGTTCGCCCCCCAGGTGCAGTAGGTCTCAAGCAACATGGCAAGCTCAGCCAGGCGGGCAATGATGGTCGGTTTGCCGGCGAACTCTTCCTGAAGAGCGGTACTGGTCAGATACGCATGCACATCATCAATGCGGGCTTTGTCTTTTTTGGCCTCCCAGGCCGCTTCCACCGCATGCTGCAGGATGGCTTCGCAGACGCTGTCCAGTTTCTCCTGCGGACTGGCGAGCACACTCAGCAACAGGGCGATCCCTTCGGCGGAATCTTTAATATCTTTCACGCCATAGAACGGATTAAACCGCAGCTGCGCCCCGTCGAGGTAGACGCCGCCTGCCTGGTGACAGTAGTTTTTATAACTGTCACCCATATCGATAACCCAGGCGTAACCGCCCGCGTTCAGCACATCCCGAAGGATCCCCTGCGTCAGAAACGATTTTCCGGCCCCGGACGTGCCCGTGATGGCGATGTTAAAGTTGGTGGCACCATTCTCTTCGCCGAACATATCGAAAAACGCCACCTGATTGCGGTAGGTCGGTAGCGGCATACCGCTGTAAGAAAGGCTGCGTTCAGCCACCACCGGCATCAGATTGACAGCATTCCAGCTCTTACAGCGCAGTGTGGCACCGGTTGCCTTCAGGTCTTCCCACATACCTTCATGCATCACAAACGGCATACAGGCCAGCCAGTTACGCATCTGCTGATACTGAATGGTGGACAGTTCCAGGTCGTTTTTACGGAACACGTTCACCGCCGCCAGCTCACAGGACAATGCATCCTGATCGTTATCCGGCGCAAACAGCGTCAGGTTGAAATAGACGCGGCACAGCGCGGCTTCGTTCGTGCCAAGTTGTTCCCGCAGTGCGCGCCACTCCGCTGCCGCACGTCGGGTACCCGGAAACAGCTGAGCATAAGCGGAATTGGCTTTCTTACTGAGATCCGTATCCCGGCGGAACGCCTCTCCCTGGACTTTGGTCTGCTCCTCGACCTCCACGGTCCAGGTCAGCATAAAGGGACAGGGTATGCCGAGATCGGGAAAGCGCAGGTTTTGCAGGTTATCGGCGTTCTGCCACAACGCAAACCGTGTCGGCGGCTTGTTCAGCTGCATATTGATGACGCGGCACGCCGAGGCCGGTATACGTTTCGCGCGGCTTTCGGCGTGGTTGCCATCGGTATATTCCGGCAGTTCGAGGCGGATGTAATTAGGCCGGACCTTCACATCAATCCCGGCGTCGGGAACCTGACGATTAATCTCTTCGAACTCGTTATAACCCGGGCTCGACGACATCACCTGCTCTTCGCGGTAGTTCGTCAGCTCGCGCATCACCGACAGAAAATCAGTGATGGTGGTGTTTTTGGTTTCGATGCGCGCCGCATCCAGTGACACCTTGATCGTGTTGCGCTGCTGAGTGAGCTCATCCAGAACCTGCTGGTTGAGCTTTTTGACGGTACGCCCGTACACAAAAAACACCCGGTAATTACGCAGATAAAGTGGATATTCGCGCTTATTCGCCAGCCCCTTCAGGGCTGAACGTTCCCAGAACGCCCGGGTTATCTGATTGAGATACGGTGCCATATTGCCGCTCCACATATCCCGGCTCACCCCCTGGTCGATGCGTTCACCGACACATTTACTGGCCACCAGAATCACTGACAGAGGCACCTGGCGCGGGATTTTTTTGCGCAGCATGTCATCCAGCGCCGCAATGACCTGTTCATTAGCACCCGGCAAAGGGGCCGCTTCCAGAATGAAGCCCATCGTCCCGGTGTTGATAAAGAAGTCGTTGGCATCGTCGTAATAGCGATAGGGAAGTGCTGCGGCAAAGGAGGGGTAATCGTAGGAGTCCTGCAGATTCTGTCGGGCGACCCGGGCGCCGTCTTTCTCCTGGGTACTCTTCAGCAGTCCCATCAGGGTATCGACAATGGTTTCACTCATGATGCAAATCCTTCGTGGTTAACAGTCCGGACAGGCGGTTGTTGACCGCTCAGTCATCACCTTCAGAAATGACGCGATAATCCTGATCCCAGTGGGATTTGTTTTTCACAAATTCCACGACGGCAGGCTGATGCAGGTTGTCATCAGTATCTATCCACGGGGCAACCCAGAGGCGCTGTGTGGCATCGGGAATACGCTGTGCGACCACCCGACCTGCATCATTCGAACGCGGTGCAGGTCCAACCAGCAGGACGGGGGCCACAGGTTTACCGGTCAATGACGATACCGTGCTCGTTGTCGTCAGTGGCTTCACCGCGGGAATGCCGGTTGCTGCGACGGAGACGGGTCGGTAAGGACTGACCCCAGGTGCCGTGTTTTGCAGTGCCGGAAGGGGTTCACCCGCAGGCTTTTTTACCGGTGTACCCGCACTCAGGTCATCCAGACTCTTGCCCTGTGCCGCCAGTTTGTTTGCCTCGGTCATGGTCAGGCACTGGTCGGTGGTGGTTTTGTTGCAATCAAAGTCTGAATTCATACCGGCGCAACCGGCCAACGCGCTGCAGATAACCGCAGCACTGAACAGATTTTTCATAGGGATAACTCCAGGAGATGATGGGTTGAAGCGAAGGCTTCAGGAAAACTCGGGGGTCACGACAGGAAAGAGGTTAAGATCTGCGGAGCGGGGTCTGGCAACAGGGCTTCAGTGGCTGTTCATACCCTCCGTGCTAAAAAGTCGCATATCACTCAGGCCATCGGCTTCACAGCACATTACGGCGGCCATGTCATGGGCAGGGTTCCACGCCAGATTTGCGCTATTTCCCGTGCTGTCACTGTGAACGTCATTCAGCGTGCAACTGACGGGAACGGGTTTCTGCGCCATGCCCATGGCAGCAGTGACGACAATGTCAGCCTTTTCACCCGCATGAAACACAGGTGGATATGTCCAGTTGAACACCACATCGGAGAGCTCAGGTTCAGGTAACGGTGATGTTTCCGCCTTCTTCTCGCGGGTGTCGTTGATCTGTTGCTGGATCCATGCACGATCAGAGGAAGAGAGATCATGCTGGCTAAGCAGCCATACCAGTAGCCCGGTTCCCACCCAGCCAGGCCCGTGGCTTTCCTTTTCACGGATGACCGTCTGAAGTTTTTCAGAGGGCCGGGTTGTGCTCCTGTCCAGAACGGAGGTGTAGCCCCGGGAAGCATTGCCGGATGCTGGCAGATCCGATGGCGCCGAAGTCCGTGGCGTAAAACGCCCGTAATTTACCGGACCAGACGGGGCGGGCCGCGATGCGGCTTTGACCGCAAACCCACGGGATGAGGACAGACCCGAACGTTGCCCGGATATTTTGCCCGCTATCGCCGCTGAGCCCGCCAGGCACCAGACCGTAGTCAGCACCACACAACACAGCCGGAAAACCTGCATTTTCACTGAAGCTCCTTTCGGGCAACAAGGCCGTTGATGGTCAGAATGCTGTTGTCTGCCGCCTGCTTCTGGATCCACTGTATCTGTCGTGTGTTCAGAAAGAGATCAGGCTTATTCAGATCACCTGCAATGTAACAACTGCCGGTACAGCGAAGCTTCCAGAGGTAGGCGCTGCCAGGGTCATTCAGTTCGCTGTAGAGAGAAAACAACCTTGACGGTGCATCATTTGACCCGGCACGCCAGGCCATCGCATAGAAGGCAGCGGCTCGCAGGCTGTTCCTGACGGTCCACTTCCCCTCCTGTAACACATCCCCGGCCATTTCCAGCAGCGTCCTGTCACTGCGCGCGCCTGAAGACTGTCCGGCCAGCCGGATAAGTGTTGCCGCAAGCGTCGGGCGAGCGTCAGTAAACTCACTGACATCATCCCGTTCGAACACCAGTTCCAGGGCCTCCGGGTTGTTTTGTTTTGCGGCCTGCAACACCAGAGACGTACCGAATTGCCGGTATTGTTCCCGAACCTCATCGGATAAATCGTCAGGCACCCGGGATGACAACAACTCCCAGGCATGCCACGCGTCTTTATCTGCCAGCGCAGTCGCTTTGGCTGTGGCAAAGTGGGCCTTTTGCGTCTCTTCTTCTCCGGTCAGCCAGCCCGGTAATAACGTGCTGTACCCAGCCGCATGCCCCCGGGAGACGGGAAACACCGACGTACAGAGGGCAAGCGCCAGGACACAGGATTTCACTGACAATCGCAGCATAGATTTCCCTCAGTTAATGGTATCGCCAAGACGCAGCTGGCTTGCCTGACGCAGCACATCATCCGGATTCAGATTGCCCACCGTTGTGGTCGATGCGGTCGTGGGTGCCACAGCGGCAGTCGCCGCGGTCTGGACCTTCGTACCGGCAGACGGTGCGGCCTCTCTGGCCTTCTCTTCTTCATTGTCTTCCAGTGTTTCGAGGCGGAATCCTTGCTGGAAGACCACCGTCACCAGGTTGCCGGCACCGATATCAATCACCGGATGGAACTGTTCAGCCAGCTTGATCCAGTACTGACTGAGGTTATCCGCCGCTTTCTCCGCGCCACCGCCAATCCCCTGCTTGAGAATATCCATCCCGCTGACGCTGGCAGTCGCCCCCAGTCCCACCGCCGGTTTTCCGGCAGACAGGATCCCGGAGCCAATCCCGGAGATAAACCCGGCCGCACCGGCATAACCGATTATCTTGCCGTTACGCATCACCGGCTTGCCACGTATACCGCCCTTGCCCTGATAGCTGACATGCCCCTTGAACGGCATATCGATGTTTTTGCCATTTTTGAGCTTGCAACTGATGTTGCTGGTCCGGGCATCCCCACGTTCGCTGGAAATATCCCCCCAAATTTCCCCCGTCACAAAGCAGCCGTTCATGTCATATTCCTTGTTGTTCGGCATTTGCACCTTGCCGAGCAGACGAAACGTCACCGGATTGGTGTTCTGCTGACCGGTCACGCTGGCGTTGGCATCCGCGCCTTCGATCATCACCGCATCCGAAAACGAGCCGGACGAAATCCAGGGGAGTTTTGGGGCTTTTTTCTCCATGCTGGCATAAGAGAACGTTTTGGTATCGAGCCCGCCCAACGCCACCCGCCCCGATCCACCAGGATAAAATCCCGCACCCTGCCCGGGATTCATCCCCCCTGCCGGGGTCACCGCGTACTGCGGCGCACGAGTCTGACCGGCGGCCAACGCGCCCGGTAAGGGCACAGTCGGATCCGAAGGCGGTGTCTGCGGAGCATGTTGCCGAGCCTGCTCCTGCTCTTCCATCTGACGGGTCAGCGCTGCAATCTGGGCATCTTTTTTGGCGATACTGTCTGCAAACGTCTGTTTATCCTGCGCAACCTGTTGGGTCAGCAGGGTCATCTGACTTTCCAGTGCTGAGGTTTTTGACTGCTGTTGAGCCAGCGCGGATGCGTTCAACTGCGCATCAAAAGCCGGGGTAATCACGCCGGTCATATTCGGCACGGGTGTGGCGGGCCGGGTCTGCCCGGCCTTGTTGCTGTTGCCGAAATACATGACCCCGGCACTCGCAGCCCCCGCCACCAGCACCACGCCGATGAAAATGGCGAGCTGTCTGCGCTGCGTGAGTTTGTTGATGTTGAGGCTCATTGGTTGTTCACACCCTCGTCAGAGAAAATGACCCAGACAAATCCTTCTCCGCCCACATACAGCTGTCGGGTCGAGAGCATGACGCCCCGGACCCCTTTCTTCCAGAAATCCCGTTCCCTCAGAGTCCGGGTCACATACCCCGGGTTTCTCAGCCGGAAACGCACCACACGAAAATGTGATCCGACCAACTGGCGCTCTGCCGTCAGCGATAACCCGACATCTGGCGTGTAAGGTGCCATGCGGCTGACCGAATACTCCGTAAAGTCATCCGGTACGTCGCCCTGAGACACCGCCCTGGAGATGGCCACCAGGGTCTTTTCATAGCTCTGCCCTTCTTCCCAGGCCCGGGCATCATCATTTTTGCGCGCAGGTGGCGAGACGGGCGTGAACCGCAGCGTTCGCCCGGTTACGGGTCTGGGCTGCACATTCAGGCTCAGGGAAGCCCCCTTCTCTGTTTCCAGGAAGACCGTAAAATTCTGGGAGGTAAGCGGTGAGAAAATCAGGGCGCCGTCTTCGGTCACGGTCGTATTGCCGTCATAGGCCCCTGATGGGCCGCTGATGCGTGTTATCAATTCCCCGTCGATGACAATTTTATTGGGATTTGTGTTGCTGAGAACGGCGGAGAAGGAGGCATCGTTCTCGAATGGAATACCAGCGGGGCCAGTAGCGGCCCGAAGGCCGCTGGTAAAGAAACCAAATGCAACGAACACTGCAGCAGCTGCCGGTGAAATGCGAAGTTTCATTGGCAGTTCCTGTATCAGTTTACGTGGTGGTGGGTTTTAGCTCGGAGAACTCAAGAAGGCGGATGATGCCGTTCTCATAGGCCATGTTGATGCGGTAGGTTCTGAGCTGGTCAGGCAAAGCGGTGGTGATGCCGCCATTGGTGGTGGACGAAGACAGTTTAACCGTCATCGCCATGGCGCCATCCTCAGTCTGACTCAGGCTCTGTAGATCAAAACGGGTGGTGATCCCTCCTTTCTTGATGCGGTCGGCTTCCACATCCAGCACTTTTTTCAGCGCATCACGGCTCTCTGACGGAACAAACCTCAGCAATACCCTGTGGCTGGTATCGATGCTCTCCGGGCTGACAGACAGACGCAGTGATGCGAAAGACATCGCGAACATGCTGAGGGCGGTGGTGTCGCCCCCATAGGTGTTCAGTCGGTAGGGCTGGTTGTAGGCCATCGGGGTAATGATGGTGTCGCGGGTTTTATAAAAATGCCAGGCTAATGAGCCCGAGAGCACATTCCCGGCAACGCTCATCACAAAAAGTGCAGAGAGCGTAATAAACGCCAGCCCTATTTGTTTATCGCGGTTCCCCTTAATTTTGAATTTCACAGGAATTACGCCCTCCAGTGCCGGAAACCTGAATCAGGTATCTGGCGGAAGGTAACCTTAAAAAGAAAGGACGGGAGATGCCAGTAACAGAAATTCAGCATCCAGTAGGATCCCTGCCCTTTTTTAAGGTACCTGACCAGTAACCACAGAGCCGCAGAAGTGGCCCCCAGAGTGACAGACATACTGTAGAGAACCCCCAGCAGATTCAGCGGTGCCACCACAATAAATTCATCAATCGGAAGGCCAAAATAACGGGTCTGGTCGTTGAGGGTTTCCGGGAAAAGATATTTATCCAGTTCCCCGTTCATCATCAGCTCGCGATAGCAAAACCAATACGGGTGAAAATGATGCAGAGTACCAGTCCGAGAAAGACCAGTGGCGAACGGACTTTGATGTAGGTAAACAACGCAATCACAATTTCACCGATATAAAACCATTTCACGATCGATGAATCAGATCCGAATGTCGCATTCACCGTTGTATTTTGCGATGAAAGTAAATCCGTTCCTGAGGCATGCGCTATTTTGGTCAGCATCAGTGCCAGCGCAAAAGCACTGATAATATGCCAGACACGCCTTAATTCAAATTTACAACCTGACTTCAATTTATGACTTAAATTAAATTCACGCCCTAACGCAAATTTATTTCTGACGGTGCCAAAAAAAGACGCTACCGCCCGTCCCCTTCTGGCTAAGGCATTGCCATATAAACTCATCAATAAATCTCCGGGTTTGTAAACAATATTCAAGATACGTAAATCGGTGTTTACGTAATTGTTATCCTCCCATGAACTTAAAAAGTAAATCTGTGATCGCAATCACATCATTTTTAAAAGAATAAGAAACATCCGAATGCGGTCATGGGTACGCTTGTCTGACGGGCGTAGGCTCCGTGAGTCCGGAAACTAATGCTATGAAAAGTAGTGATAAAGGGTCAGAAATCCGGGGGCGACCAAGGAAGTTCGAACCGGGTACTATCGTGGAAGTCAGGCTTCGGGCACCTGAAAGCCTGCTGACAGAATTGCGTGTGTGTGCACGCATTGGGGAAAGAAGCATCAATGATGAAATCATTATTCGTTTACAGGTCTCCCTGAATTACCAGCCTGATAAACCCCTGATACAAACAGCACGCGCAGAAAGATTAATCGCCCTGGCCATAAAATTCGATGAATGGCTGGCAAAACAAACAGGAGAGCCTGAAGAAAATAAGAAAGCAGCAATACCAGTACATTCTGAAGAAGAGCGATTATGGGTATGGCGTGAAGGACAACGGATATTAATTCAGGGTAAGGCATCCGGATATACTATGCGTATTCCGGACAATCTTGCCGAAGAAGTCAGAGTCATGGCAAGAGTACACAAACGCAGCCTGAATGATGAAATTCTTACCCGGATCCTGAACAGCCTCGATTATTACAGCCAGCGCCTTCTTGAGCACAATGAGGATGCTCAGGGGTTAAAAGTGTTATGCTTAGAGTTTGAAAAATACATAAAAAATCAAATCAAAGAGGCTGAACTGACCTCCTTAGATAAAAGCACACCATCCAATTAGTCACAACAGAAACCGGCCTTCTGGCCGGTTTTCTATTTTTTTGCAGGCGGGAAATGTGTTTTTTCTGCGTCATGCTCAGCATTATTAATTGAGTTGATACTTTGTGAAACCAGTGCTTCAAGGTGCGACATCCCTTCGGCCCCTTTATCCCGAAGATAAATTTCTGAAATCAGCGTGGTCAGTATAATAATACCTTCACGCGAACCGGCGGCTTTTCGGATTAAATCCCGGCGATACCCTTCGAGGTCGAATCCGGGCCCCTCTTCCTTATTTTTGTAGACCATCAACCCCAGCCTGACGAGCTCATTAACCATATTGGAATAGTTTGATTCAGATGACGATGCGCCTTTCTGTCGCTCCACTTCAATAATAGTTTCAATTTCACGATCAAGTTTATCCTTAAAGTAAATACTTTTACGTGGCATGCTATTTCCTCAAATATCGATAACAGCGCCGCCCCGGCACTGTCACCTCAATTTATGGCAAGAATTATCTCACTAAAGAGTCTCAATATGGTGTGTGGATCCAGCGCTGTCAAGCCTGAAAGCAGGTTTATACAGGTGTGTGGATGAGGTACCAGGATGTGTGTGGATCCAGCACTGTTGGCTTGTAACTATTTGATAATAAGAGATACATACAATCAGCACACCTGTTAGCGCTTTTTTAGTGCTAACAGGTGTGCTGATCCGGCGCTGTTGTGTGTGCTAATCAGGTACCTGTTGGTATGCTAATTAGCACACATTTTTGCCTCAGACTTAAATCCCACCCGTTTTTTTAATCGTATTTTGATGAAACTAAAAGAGAAATCGGCAAGACGACGTCTTGCGTGGGGTGTGAGGTTTTATGGGTCATCAAAAAGCGGCACGTCAACAGCCCCTCAGGGGACCATTATATTATTTCGGCCAGGGTTGATATCCCCATTTTTAGCGCTTCACGCGCGTCTGTAGTGAATTAACTTGATAAAACCATTCGTCATGGTTATTTTTTAACGGCTCACGCTGTCGTGCATTTTAAAGGCCATATCCGGAGTTATTATGAAAATAACCACACTGGTTCCGTTGTTGCTGGCGGCAGCACTTCCGGCATCGGCTGCACCACAAATGTGTTTCGACCAGGCAGGAAAGGATTACCACATTGACCCGTTGTTATTAATGTCAATATCCATTCAGGAGAGCAGACTCAGACCCGCCGCAATAAATGCCGCGAATCATGACGGAAGTGAAGACGTCTGTGGGATGCAGGTGAACAGTTCACATTATGGCAGGCTGAAACAGTTTAATATTTCCAGAATCCGGCTGTTAAACGATCCCTGTATTTGCGTTTATGCGGGTGCCTGGGTGCTGGCGCACAATTTCAGATCGTACGGAAAAAACTGGGACAGTGTCGGCATGTATAATACAGGGCCATCACCCCGCCTGCTGAATAAACGGAAAGAATACGCAGGAAAAATCAAAAGTATTTATCGCATCTTACTGGCAAGAAAAATACTGCTGGAGCGTGAGGCAGAGAATGTCCTGCCGATTAAAACGGATAGTTCGCCCCTCAGAATAGCGGCAAAAAGCCCCCCCGAATCATAAAAAAAGCCTCTCGATTTCAGAGAGGCTTTTTATTTCTAGGCTTTCAGCTTCGCAAATTCCTCGGCCATCTTCCAGAGCACCTGATTAAGTTTAATGTCGCCATCAATACCGGTCACCTCCCGCGTACTGGTGGTTTTTCCTTTTGCCGTTTTCCCGCGCACGCCGCCGCGAATCACATTTTCCTGAACCCGGTTAAAGGTGGTCCATAAATCGCTGCGATTGTCTTCCCAGCGGCGATGACGAATAACCTGTTGTTCGGTGATAGGGATATGTGCGCCCTCATATTTGTACTCCAGCGCCATCCGGCCAAACAGCAATTGCTCACGCTCAGAAAGATCCACTCCGCGCATCATTTCAATGCTGCCGTCCACGTTATCGAAGGTTTTTAATACTTCATAAGCCCCCTCGATAACTTGCCCCACAATATCGCCTTTATGCGGCACAATAAATTCACCAAAGTTTTTCCAGGCCACCAGGCCATTTGTGCATATTTGTCTGAACATGCCCGGGATCATTCTGTAACTGCTTGAGCCGTCATGGCTGTTCAGCAACAGAATTTCCGGCACTTCTTTACCGTTAATTTGATCATGACGGCGCAGGCGTAACAGATGTTTTGTATAATCGCGTTTTCCGATATCCCGGGTGCGTGACTGCGCGGCGTAATAAGGCTGAAAACCTTCATCGCGCAGACGGTCAAGAATATTAATCGTCGGGATGTAGGTATATTTTTCCGAACGCGATTCATGCTTTTCCTCTGAAAAAGCACTCGGGACAATGCGGGCCAGTTCGTCATTGGTCAGCGGGCGGTTCTGGCGAATAGAGGTCGGGGTACGATAACGATTTGCAAAGCTA
The DNA here is from genome assembly GCF_044900545.1 of Scandinavium sp. NPDC088450. Classification (NCBI taxonomy): domain Bacteria; kingdom Pseudomonadati; phylum Pseudomonadota; class Gammaproteobacteria; order Enterobacterales; family Enterobacteriaceae; genus Scandinavium; species Scandinavium sp. NPDC088450. The sequence goes on from NZ_JBJDNI010000027.1 coordinate 68,610, forward strand.
ATCATAGTGGTTTCCTCTTCAGTGGTTTCATTAACAGGCAATGACGCGAAAAAAATGCTCTACCGGCATCCCGGCGGCGACCGGGTAACCCTCCACAATCCAGACCGAGGCATAATCAACGCCGTTGGTGTTCATCAGGATCACTTCCTGGCTGTCCGCCGGGACGGTGAAAATGTCGGGCTGCGCCATGCCATCGGTGACGCGCAAGACCCAGCAAAACACGTCCAGAAACTGCCTGACGGTCAGATCTGAAGGAGATGCTTCTGTAGGCTTCGTTGTCGCTCCTTTGACGTTGCGGTGTGCCATGTTGTGTTCCTCCTGTCTTCAGTGGGTTACTGAGATGCCTCTGTGAGTATTCGCCGTCGCAAACAAGGGAGTTGGCCATGCCGTCACGCGCTGGCAAGGCCGCCGCTTGCGGCGTTCATTTCAGCCTTGCCAGAAGGAGCGGGACGGTGTGGCCGAATACCTTGCGACGGGGAATACGGAGGCATCGGGCCACTGCAACGGGTGAACATGGCGCACACCGGCATGCCGGAGCGGAGCGAACGTCATGCCGCCATCAGAACGCCAGCGACGCTGGCGTGGTGGACGCGGCGCGGCCTGAAGGGCCGCAGCAAGCGGGAAGTTGACCTTAGCCATCAGACCCTGGCCGGACGGCCCGAAACCCGCAGGGGTTCGGCGGAGGCTGGCGGCTGCCCTGCAGCTGCCTGACGGAGCAGGGCTGACGACTGAGCCGCGCAGCGGATCAGGAGCCGAAGGGGGCCATCGCCCGGTGATTGACGTGGAAGCGTGAGCAGCGGCAGAACAGCAGGAAGAAATTCGACAACAGGACAATGAACAGCACGGACCGACGGATCCAACAGGCATCGAATCTCAGAAGGCGAAGGGGCAACAGCGGGAGCGCCGCAGGCGCCTCCGCCCTGCCCTGTTCCCCGCAGGGGAACTGCCTGGCTTTTTCGGCGGCAAAGTTACCCACCGTTTCGCTGAACACCGCGACGGTTATCCTGTGGATAAATCCGGCCAGGGCAGAGTTCACGCCCCGGCCATTAACATGTTCACATTTCGACCAGCTACCAGTCGAAAGTGTCAAACCCCTCCAGGATGAAACCGTCAGCGCCAATATACAGGGAGCGACAGCCTTCCCGGCACGCCACAAACGCAAGCCAGCGCAGCTCACGGGAAAAGCCGCGCCGTTTTAGCTCCAGAACCGGGAAACGACGGGCGCTCAGCCGGATAAGGTGGCCTTCCGGGAGTGAGCAAAGCCAGTCTTTTTCAGGCTCAGCCTCTGCAAGCAAATCAAGCATGTACGAATCCCCGCGCCGGATGTGCGCCGTGCTGCATTCCAGTTCGGTAAACAGTGCCCATTCAGGCAGGTTTCCTGTCGCTTTACGCATCGTATTCCCCTTCTTCCAGTTCACAGTGCATTTCTGCCGTCTGCATGATGCCCGTGAAGTGATTTTCTTCATCGGTGATGACCCCCGTCAGACGGCACAGGTGGAGCAGGTTGGTCATAAAATCAACCAGCACGGTTTCCAGTGGCTCCCCAGGCGTGTCCAGTCCCGTTTTTTGTGCAAACTGCCAGAGTGCGTCTGCCGCCAGCGCTGCCTGCTCTGTTGTGGTGCTGAGACACAAAGGTTGTGCGCCCCCTGGTGCCCCGGCGGCAATGGCTTCCAGATCCAGCTCCAGTCCTCCTGGCTGAGAAGTCTGCATATTCATGAGTGTTCTCCGTCGCGCAGGTCACATGGCCTGCACCCTTTTATCAGGAAATGGATCGCAGGAATTCACGCATGGCATCCAGACGCTCTCTGGTTGCACGTTTTTCCTGCCAGTGATTGAAGTAATACGCCGGGGTGTATCTGACCCGTGAGAATTTCTGCGTCAGTGTATTGCCGGTGATAACCTCAGACGGGATCCCCAGCAACCCCAGCTGAATAAAAGCCATATCCGCCGCAATGGGATCGATATCGATGCAACTGGCAAACAGCTGCTCAAACGGGTTGAAACCGGCTTCGAGCATACATTCCGCATATGCGATAACCATCCCGCCCGCGCCACAGGTCGGCTCACTCAAATCAATCCAGCCCCGCTGACTGATGGTTTCCCCCATGTCGGCTGACACCATACGGGCCATTAACGCCTGTAGGTGATAGGGCGTGAAAAACTGCCCCATATCACCGGACCCCATTTCCAGCTCCATAAAAACGGACCCCAGAAAATCATGGAACTTGCCCTGAAGGGCCGTCACCATCAGGCCGAACATGTCATGAAGCCCCGCCATATCCTGTGTCTCATAGCGGTCGCAAATTTTACGGGCGCGTTCAATATTTTCCGGTGTACGGACTCGCGCCAGGTCGATTTCGCTTGCCGCCAGAGTGATAAAATCGCTGAAAACATCCCAGCGGCGCAGATGCCGCCCGGTACGATTAAACACACTGATGAACTTTTTTCGGGCCTGCTCCGTGGTCAGCATGGCCGTTTCCATCCGGGAAGGGGCGGAAGCGGTGACAACAGGCGTCTGCACCGTGTCTTTTTTCCCTGCCCCCTCAAAAGCATTAATCAGGTCGAGCAAACTGAGCTGTGACATGGTTCCCCCAGACTTTCTGGCTCAGGCCGGTTGCCCGGCCTGCTCTCCCGCAGTAATCACGGGCGTTATCATCATTCCTCTTCGTTGCGGTACTCTTCGGGCAGGTAACCGTTCTCCCAGAGCACCTGTGCGGTTTTGCGGATCCATCGCAATAATTCGATGTCATACCGCTCTTTACGGTCTTTGAGCATGGGGAAAGCCACCCAGCTATCGAGGCGGTGGATAAACTCCATTCCCTCGTAGCTACAGTTGCTGATGTGCATACGTACCGACACCATTTCGTCGAGTTCGGCATTGATGACCAGCGCCAGTTCATGGGCGGCATCGACCGACATAACGGGGGTTTCCTCCATCTTCCTGGAAGATTCTGGAGCGGCGGTTTTGACGTTGACGTTTCGTGTGTTCATCCTGGTGGTCTCCTCGTGATGGTTAAGCCATCTCCCTGGTGAGTTCTCTCGCGGCAAAGGGCAAAGGAGCGACGTCGCAAGGTGCAGGGCAAGGGGCGCAGACAGAAAGTTTTTGCCCGCAAAAAGTTTCTGGCGGAGTGCATTTCACCCCTTGCCCGGAGACGCGGCGGTGCTACGACCAGCCCTCCGCGCGAGAACGGCAGGGAGGTGGCCCATCAGGGGTGGACAGGATGCACACACCCGACACGGCGGAACGGCGTGGCGACCTCAGAGCGCCAGCACAGCTGGCGTGGTGGACGCGGCGCGGCCGGAGGGCCGCAGCAAGCGGGAGGTTGACCTTCGCCATCAGACCCTGGCCGGACGGCCCGAAACCCGCAGGGGTTCGGCGGAGGCTGGCGGCTGCCCTGCAGCTGCCTGACGGAGCAGGGCTGACGACTGAGCCGCGCAGCGGATCAGGAGCCGGAGGGGGCCATTGCCCGGCTGTTGCCGTGGAAGTGAAAGGAAATGAGCAGCAGAACAATAAGCCGCACAGGCAGGCTGAACCAACCGACATCACTGCTCAGAGGGCGTAGGGGCAACAGCGGGAGCGCCGCAGGCGCCCCCGCCCTGCCCCGTTCCCCGCAGGGGAACTGCCCGCCGTTTTATGCCCGGTATCAGCAGGGGCTCCCTCCCCTGCTCCGGTCGTGTTATCCCTCTGACTCAGACCTGTGGTGGAAGTGCTGCCGGGTAATGCCGGGCAATAATATCGTTTAAGCGATCAACCAGGTCGGGACGTTTGAACGTAATGTGCGCCGTACCTTTCAGAAACGCTTTGACTGAAAAATATTCCATATCGCACAACTCCCCGGCTCCGCATTCTGAATAAAAGCGATCGAAGATGCTGCCTTCTGATGCACGGTGATCGGGCATATTTTTTCCGTCCAGCAACCAGAACGGACGGGCCAAATCATCCAGTCGGGCATAGCCTGACGACGAAAAAGTCGGTTTTCCAATGCGCCAGGTGTCGAGAAATCCGCTGACAATAATTTTTTTCCCCATCCGACAGGGGTTATTGGTTTTATAATCCCATGAGAGAGCGCGAAAAACGTCAATCACGCCTTTTTCAAAGGTATCGGCTTTATTTTCATGAAGATGGCGGAATGTTGCCAGCACATTATCCAGCGTAATTTCCGGGCAATCTTCGCTCTCAAGCTGCCGCTCCCATTCATCACGCTGCTTTTTGCTCATGAAGGTATACATTCCGGTGTCATTCATCAGCTGCTTCCAGATTTTCTGGTCAGCAAGCCGGGAAATACGGCGTAATGCCTGCTCAGGTTTCTCAGGCCAGTGCAGGGATTCTGTGACCACCTGTGAAAAACCATAGAGATGATCACCACTGGTCGCCCGTTTAAGCAGTGTGCGCGAGGTGTCCAGCTCCGCCAGCGCCTGCATAAAATGGCTAATAGCCTCATTTCGCATCGCGATAATACGATCAATGGCTACAGAGGGAATAAGTTCGCCAGCTGACTGAGAAATCTCAGGTTCGGTGATTAAGCTGATAGCGTCGGTCATCGTTAATGTCTCCTGTCGGGTAGTTTCAGGGCTGTAATGCCCATCATGTGACTGCACTGGATCCGGTTAACCTGCTGAGAGAACACACGTTTTCTTCCCACCCATCTTCCTGGAAGATTCTGGAGCGGCGGTTCTGACGTTCTGTGTGTTCATCCAGGCGTTATCCTCCTGATGGCTAAGCCATCTCCCTGGTGAGTTCTCTCGCGGCAAAGGGCAAAGGAGCGACGACGCAAGGTGCAGGGCAAGGGGCGCAGACAGAAAGTTTTTGCCCGCAAAAAGTTTCTGGCGGAGTGCATTTCACCCCTTGCCCGGAGACGCGGCGGTGCTACGACCAGCCCTCCGCGCGAGAACGGCAGGGAGGTGGTCCGTCAGGGGCGGACAGGATGCACACACCCGACACGGCGGAACGGCGTGGCGGCCTCAGAGCGCCAGCAACGCTGGCGTGGTGGACGCGGCGCGGCCGGAGGGCCGCAGCAAGCGGGAAGTTGACCTTCGCCATCAGACCCTGGCCGGACGGCCCGAAACTCGCAGGGGTTCGGCGGAGGCTGGCGGCTGCCCTGCAGCTGCCTGACGGAGCAGGGCTGACGACTGAGACGCGCAGCGGATCAGGAGCCGGAGGGGGCCATTGCCCGGTAGTGGACATGGAAGCGAAAACAGCGACAGCACAGCAGGAAGAGGATCAGCAGCAGAACAAAGAACAGTACCGACAGGCTGAACCAACAGACATCGAAGCTCAGAAGGCGAAGGGGCAACAGCGGGAGCGCCGGGTTTGAGGGCCGTCAGCACATCGCTGCTCCCATAAAAAAAGAGGGCTGTCAGCAGGAAACACTGACAGCCCTTTTGAAAGGCGCTTTCGGCAAGCCATGACACCACAGCCCTGAAAAGGCGGGGTTTCCCCCGCCTCCAGGTTGCTACTTACCGGATCCGCATGCCATGAAGGCCGCGACCTCCCTGTTTCCGTCCTTGTACCGAATTTCGCAGAGCGATTTTCGGGTCAGAAATGTGAATGCCAGCAGTGTGAGACACACTATCAGTACGCACCAGATAAGGGCGTTTCGCGGCAGTTTCATAGCGACTTCTCCTTGCTTTTGAGCAGGTAAGCGGCTAATCTGATGTTGTCTAGGCATGCAGATTGAGCCTCGGGTTAATTTGAAAAAATTACTCGGGGCTTTTCTGCTATTTGCGCCACAACAAGGCAACAAACCACCTGAACGTCATGAAGCAAACAGCTTCAAGCGCCATCACCATTATACCCAACCTGTCACCCTCTTCCCAGGCATACCACGCCAAAATCGGTATAAAACCACCTTATTTTCAGTGCGATGCTTCTCCTGACAGCCCCTGCACTACCCGGATTTCAGCGGTACGCTCCTCGCGGCCTGCCTCCAGGTATACCAGCTTGTTGGGGATCATCCAGCGTTCAGCGATGTGCATATGTTCGGGCGTGTCCTGCACGATGAAGGTGATTTCCAGAATAATGCGCCACAGGGGTTCATTCGCGGTACGCAACCACCTCAGTTCACTCAGCGATGAAAAGCGGGCCTTCCAGCGCCAGAACAGGGGTTCCAGTTCGTTGTGGTCGAACTCTTCCCCCCAGCGCGAATACCAGTCCCGCACCGTTTCCGGTGACTGAAAATTCAGATCCGTCGCCGCCCTGTCCAGCAGGTTCTGCCGTTGCAGGCACTGTTGCTCTGTTCTTCGGGCCTGCTGGCGCTGATAGTGTGTGAAGGCGTGTTTCTCCCTGTGCGCCCGACGATCTGCCCGGTTGTGCTTCACGTCGGGAAACAATGCCCCCTGTACACCCGTATCACACAGCGGCCCGGTGCAGCGCTCTCCCCGGCTGGCAATCAGTATCTCGAGCGCGTCTTCCACCTGTTTCAGGGAATGTCTCCCTTTCATCGCCTCCCAGCACAGGCCGGGGATCTGATGCGCCACCCGGCTGTTAAGACGGCTGCTGCCGGTCGGGATCCGCAGAAAGGTTCTCGCGTGTGGAAGCTCTGACAGACGACGGGCCTCTGCCCTGCGGTTTTCTACGTCGACGATAGCCTGCAGCGCTGCCTGCCGTGCCGGGTTAAGCGTGACCAGCGCATGATGGTCAGGGATCATACGGTGCCCTCCCCGTTCAGTAACGACAACATTGCTGCCGCCGTGATGCTGAAACGACTCAGCCCCGCCACCCGGTTTATCAGATGATTGATGGCGGCAGGGTCAAAGCGATCCGACTGCATCAACGTGCGTACCAGACTCCCCTCCCCCGACAGCAACACGACCAGCCAGAATGGCGACAGCTCACCCGGACTGCAAATGCAGAGATGAACGTCGTCACAGTCCGTCATGCTCAGGCGGCACTGCACCGGAAACATCCCGCCAAACTCGCTGCGGTATTCGGCATTCATGCACCACCCCGGTGGTACGCTGAGCGTGACAAGCACGGCATTGCTCAGTTCACGACGATATTCCGCTCCCTTTTCACGGATATATTCAAACTCACCCGGCGTGAGGGTGTTCAGACTGTCTGTGTGATATTTCATGCGGTTGCTCCTGCTGCCCCGGCTGGCCGGGGCAGCCTCCGTTATCAGGCGGCTTCTGCCGGGTCAGTGTCTGAACGGGTATCCTGCTGATTATCAGCGGTTTCCGTGACGCTTTCAGGGGCCAGAGCCGCCTCTTTTTCCGCACTGGCTGGCTGCATCCATGACGGCACCCACGCTGAACGGGCCAGATGGAATTCAGCATGGGCTGCTGCATCCACTTTCTTCATTTTTTCCGCATCCTGCGCTGCCCCCGTAAGGCCGGCTTGTGTCAGTGCGTCGGTTATCTGACGTTTACTGAGCATGCTGAGGAAGTTAGCGGAGGTCGGCACCCACCAGTCACGCAGACGGAAGTCGATGGCAGTTTCCAGACAATCCAGGTCACTGACCGTGGTATGCCCCATCGTCCGGGTCTGTGTGCCATCAACAGAGCAGGCCGTGCAGAACGTCAGCAGGGACATCAGTGTCGGGGCATCGAGGGTGAAGAACGTGGTGAAATCCTGCTTCCAGCCTTCCGGTAACAGCGCTTCAAGACGGGCTTTCTCCTGCATCAGGCTCAGCCACCCTGCCCCTTCTTCACCTGTGGGCGCTTCACGGGTCAGGCTGCTGTGATGCACCTCCAGACGCATGACAAAGGGATGGCGTATTGTATTGCCGTGGTCAAACACCCTGGTACACAACTGCCATGCCAGCAGCGCCACGGCTTTCTGCGGCTGCTGAACCAGCGCGGCCTGCACCGCAAGGGTTCGTTCGGAGGACATTTTTGTGAGCAATGGCGCACTGATACCCTCAGCGACATCCGGTTCGCGTTCGCGCGTCATCGCCTTTTTATTATCGTTATGCGTCTCATTCTCACCCTCGGTGCGTTGATACACACCCCGCTGAATGCACAGCCCGCCACAATACAGGCTGACCACTACCCCACTACTGGCCTTCTGTTCCGCAGTCCATCCCCGGTTCCCGGCAGCGGCTTCGATGTCATCAATCTGCTGCTGAAATTCCGCTTCATCATCGTACGTTTCAGTGGCCTCCAGCTGCGCGTTGAGGTCTTCGAGGCGCTGCAATTCCTCGTCGGTATACTGCGCGGCGGGCTCAGGCAGCAGACCGAACATTTTCCGGTCTTCACCATAGTTACAGAGGGCAGAATCCCGGACCTGTGACCATGACCAGCCCTCTTCCTGCTGGAGTGCCAGCGCGGTTGCCGCCAGTTTTTCCTGAACCAGACGGTCGACCAGCACTTTGTCTGCCGTACCGTCGCCGTCCTGCGCACTGAACAGATCCTCACGCACCACCCCGCCAGCGGCTTCATACGCTTCGCGCCCGACGAACGTAAAGTGATAGTGGTTCACGGGCATTTCCGTGTCGGTGATGGCCGTTTCAGCAGATGGGCGGGGGTATGGCTGTAATAGAATTTCACCTGCTCATACACCTCCACCTGACGGGTCTGATCGTTTTCAAGACTCAGCGCCTGACACTGTTCCACATCGAGCTTGTCTTCTGCCAGCATCTGCAACAGGGCTGGTGCAAGATTTGCCAGTTTCATCATGCGCTGAACATGTTTCGCGCCGTACCCCAGCAGTGCGCCAATCTGGGCCGGGGTCTTTCCTTCTTCGGACAGAGAACGAAAAACCCGGATTTGATCCGCAGGGTGCATGTTTTTACGCTTTTCATTCTCAATCTGGGAGACGGCTCGCGCCAGCTCACGAGGAACCGACTTGAAAGGGATCCAGATTTTTTCCGGGTCAACCACGCCATCATCAACCAGCAGACCGATGGCACGGGTACGGCCTCCGCCGCAGACCACCTCAAGGCGGCCCCCCTCGCAGGCAACAACCACCAGATTATGGATAAGTCCGACGGTCTGAATGGAATCGGCATACCCGCGCAGTTCATCATCAGAATGCAGCACATGACGCGCGTTGAGATCGCCAATCAGCAACTGCGAATACGAGGCATATTGCAGTTCGGTATTGTCCAGCAGGCTGGATAGTTCTTCCGGGGTTTTCTGAACATCAGCCGGATCCACACTGTTGGATTTACGGGCTTTCTTTGCAGTAGTATTCGTGGTGACCATAATAGTTTCCTCTTCGTTACTGTGGTGGTTATGCCGTGACCGGAGGGCTATCCGGTCACGGCGCAATACGTTTGCTCAGGCAATGCGCCCAGGATGGGTAGCCAGTGCCGCAAAAGACGGACACGCATCAAGAGCCTTGATCACTGCCTGTGCGCAGGCCAGTCGGGAGACATCCGACGGCGTGGCACGGGCCTGACAGCATTCAATCGTCGCCAGCATGACGGCTTTCACCTCCGCAAAATGTTCATATGTCCGGGTGCTGAACAGTGTCCGTTTGCCGTTTTCCAGTACCCGCCAGTTAACGCAGTCATTGAAACGGGTATCCACGTTGTCAAACGCCAGCACATGCGTGTCACTGACGCTGACCCGCAGCTGTTTCAGCATTCCCTGTACCGGCGCGGTATTCTTTGCTGACGCTGTTCTGGTTTTCATTCTGATGACACTCCCCTTTTTTTCCGGGCTTCCGGTGATCATTACGGTCGCTGAACACGCAGCAGATAGCGTTTCAGGTCAGCCATGAAATCTGGCTCCGATGACAGTGCGCGCCATGCCAGCAGGCCATAACGAAAAATCTCAATCTGCACATCACCACAGCGGGAGAGGTCAGAGCTGACGATGCGAAACCCGGTCTGCAAACTGCGTGAATACAGGGCAATCAGTCCGGCAATACATTCACGTTCTGCGCTGTTGTCCTCCCCCATCTTCCTGGAAGATTCTGGAGCGGCGGTTGTGACGTTGACGTTTCGTGTGTTCATCCTGCTAGTCTCCTCGTGATGGTGAATCCATCTCCCTGGTGAGTTCTCTCGCGGCAAAGGGCAAAGGAGCGACGACGCAAGGTGCAGGGCAAGGGGCGCAGGCAGAAAGTTTTTGCCCGCAAAAAGTTTCTGGCGGAGTGCATTTCACCCCTTGCCCGGAGACGCGGCGGTGCTACGACCAGCCCTCCGTGTGAGAACGGCAGGGAGGTGGCCCGTCAGGGGCGGACAGGATGCACACACCCGGCACGGCGGAACGGCGTGGCGGCCTCAGAGCGCCAGCAACGCTGGCGTGGTGGACGCGGCGCGGCCGGAGGGCCGCAGCAAGCGGGAGGTTGACCTTCGCCATCAGACCCTGGCCGGATGGCCCGAAACCCGCAGGGGTTCGGCGGAGGCTGGCGGCTGCCCTGCAGCTGCCTGACGAAGCAGGGCTGACGACTGATCCGCGCAGCGGATCAGGAGCCGGAGGGGGCCATCGCCCGGTTGTTGAAGTGGAAGCGAGAGAAGTGACAGCACAGCAGGAAAAGAAACAGCAGCAAAACAATGAACAGTACTGGCAGGCAGAATCACCGGACACCACAGCTCAGAGGGCGTAGGAGCAACAGCGGGAGCGCCGCAGGCGCCTCCGCCCTGCCCAGCCCAGCCCGCAGGGCTGACCCTGTGGGTTCTCGCGGGCATAACCGGGTGGCACCGAAGCCCCGCCCGACGTCTGACGGATTACGGGACGCTGAGCACGTCACGCAGTGCCCGCATAACAGCATATTCGTCCTTCAGTGTGTCCGCTGCACTCCCTCCCCCCTGCCCGGCACAGTCCGCGATGCGTTCCATTTCCCGTCCGGCCGTAAGCGGCTCATCTGAACCGTATTGACGGTTAGACGTTGCTAAGATCGAGCTTCCAGGGAAGCAGGTCGTGTACCTTGTTTGACGGCCAGTCT